>CAZYPY010000129.1:0-8339 GCA_964649545.1 uncultured Microthrixaceae bacterium
GGATTCTTGTCAGTGACGGTGGGGATGATGGACCTCTGAACCCAGTCCTCAGGAGGTCCCGTGATGCCTGTCGCCACTGCTGTCGCCGATCCGGTCGAGGTGTCGCCGGGGGATCCCGCGGGGTTGTCCGATGACCGCCTGGCGGCGGAGATCTCGACGCTGGCGGGGCACATCGCGGCAGCGATGTGCCATTGGCTGTTGCTCGTCGCCGAGTTCGACCGCCGAGAGGCGTGGGGGGCGTGGGACTGCCGATCCTGCGTGCACTGGCTGTCGTGGCGGTGCGGCGTCGGGCGCCGCACCGCCCAGGAGCAGCTCCGGGTCGCGCACGCGCTGACCCGGCTCCCGTTGGTGCGAGCGCACTTCGCCGCGGGGGAGCTGTCGTACTCGAAGGTGCGGGCGATCACCCGGGTCGCGGTGGAGCCCTACGAGGAGGAGTTCTTCGTGAACTTCGCCCGCCACGCCACCGCCCCGATGCTCGAGGACGCGGTGTCGGGCTATCGGCGCAGCGGCTGCCTCGACGACCAGGCGGCCGCCGATCGCCACCAGGGGCGGCGGTTCCGGTGGTGGGTCGAGCCCGACGGGATGATCGCGTTCGAAGGGCGCATGGCCCCCGAGGACGCCGCGGTCGTGACCGCCGCCATCGGCGCCGCCACCGTGCCGGCGTCGAAGCGTTCCACGGAACGCCCCGTCGACGACCAGGGCCGACCGTTGCCCCAACCCGGCGACGACTCCAAGTGGGCCCGCCAGGCCGACGCCCTCGTCGCCATCTGCGACCAGGCCCTCCACGGCGACACCGGCGAGCCGGGCGTGGTCGCCGAACCGGCCGCGACGATCGTGGTGCACGTCGACGACGACGTGTTGGCCCGCGACGCCGACGGGGCGTGCCGGCTCGCCGACGGCCCCAACCTGGCCCCCGAGACCGCCCGACGGCTCGGGTGTGACTCGACCACGTTCACCATCGCCACCGGCCCCGACGGCCGCCCCCGCCTCGTGGAGAAGGCCCACAAGTCGGTGAGCCGCACCCTGCGCCGCGAGGTCGCCGCTCGCGACCAGGGCCACTGCCGGTTCCCGGGCTGCGACCTGGTGGGCCGCTTCCAGGTCCACCACATCGTCCACCAGGAACACGGCGGGCCCCACCAGCTGGACAACCTCATCACCCTGTGCGCGTTCCACCACCGCGTCGTGCACGAACGCGGCTACCGCATCGAGCTCCTCCTCGACCAGGTCACCGTCCACCGCCCCGGCACCACCCCGGTCACCAACCAGCCCACGCCGGCGCCGTCCGGCCCCGACCTCCGCACCCTCCACGACCTGGCCGAGCTCACCATCGCCGACGAGACCATCACCGGCCTCTGGGACGGCACCCGCCTCCGCTACGACGACCTCAACTGCGCCCTCTCGTTCCTCCTCGACCGCCGCCCCACCCCCGGCGACCCCACCAACAACTGACCAGACGCCGGGGCGTTCCACGGAGCGTCGGGTGCCGTGGGCGCAATGCTGGGTCCAGCACCACTGATCACGGGGGCGCATACGGCCTCCCGGACTTCGCGATGTCAATCGTCACCAGGCGGCCCTCCTCCGCACGCGCCGCCGTGACGTCCACGACACCGACCGCGAATGAGGGCACCGGCGTCGAAGCGTTCCACGGAACGCAGGCCGCCGGCGTCGGCGCCCGGCGCCGCGACCGGCGGGTCACGGTTGGGTAGGTCGAACGGCGGTATCTGGCGAGCAGGGGTGGTCCATCGGTCCCATCGCGCTTCATCCCTGTCGGGAACCTGTCCGATGCAAGGACCATGCGGTGGAGCCGGTGGCGAACACGCACGACGCGTGAAGCGGCCGGCTTGGCGCGCCTGCTCTACGTCGTCAGCGGGCTGATCGTGCTGGTGACCGAGGCGGTGCGGCCCTCGACCGTGGAGCCGCTCGTGGTGGCCGCCCTCGGCGCCGCCGCCATCGTGGTGGGCCTGCTCGTCCCCGTCGTCCCGTGGGAGCGCCTGCCGCGGCTGGCGCTCGTCGCCGTGCCGCTGCTGGGCCAGACCATGATCGGGCTCGGCGGCATGGTCGCACCGGGGGCGACCCAGCGGTACGTGGTGCTCTACGCCCTCACCTTCCTCTTCGTCGGGCTGACCCAACGGCCGGGCGTCGCGTTCGCCCTGGCCCCCTACACGGTGCTCAGCTACGCCGCGGGCACCTGGCCGGACCCGTCGTGGCTCGACTTCGTCGGCGTGCTCTCGGTGGCGGTGCTCATCGCCGAGACCCTGAGCCGCACCGCGGCCCAGCAACGCCAGGACGGGGTGACGATGGTGCGGCTGCTCGACGCCGCCCGCCGCCTGACCCGGTCCGAGTCGCTCGAGGAGGCCACCGCCGTCCTCGTCGACGCGATCACCGAGATCCTGCACACCGACCTGGTGGCCGTGCTCGTCGCCGACCCGGACCAGCCGGGCCGCTTCGTCGAGGTCAGCGGCAACGACTCGGTGGCGGGCTACGGGCCCATGGCCATCGACACCCGGGCCGAGCGCAGCGGCGTCGGCGCCGTCGTGGAGGGGGGCGAGGCGATCTTCGTCGCCGACGCCCGCCGCTCGGACATCACGTCGCGCCGGCTCATCGAGACCACGGGGCTGGTCTCTACGCTGTTCATCCCCCTCGTGGGCCACCGGGCCTGCCTCGGCGCGGTGGTGACCGGCTGGCGCCGCACGATGCGCGGCCTCGACGACCTGGAGCGCTTGGCGGTGGAGGTGCTGTCCACCGAGGCCGGCCTCGTGCTCGAGCGCCTCCGCGAGACCGCTCGCCTGGCCGACGAGGCCGAGCGGGAGCCCCTCACGGGCCTGGCCAACCGGCGCACGTTCGGTCGGGCGCTCGCCGACGCCGGCCCCGGTGACGTCGTGGTGATGATCGACCTCGACGGCTTCAAGGCCATCAACGACCGCTACGGGCACAGCCTGGGCGACGACGTGCTGCTGACGATGGCCGACTGCCTGCGCCGGTCGTGCCGGGCCGAGGACTGCGTCAGCCGCTTCGGGGGTGACGAGTTCGCGGTGGTGCTCCGGGGCGGTGCCGACGACGGTGCCCGGCACCTGCTCGACCGCCTGGCCGCGGCGTGGCGCGAGACCGATCCCCTCCTCGACTTCTCGGTCGGCTACGCGGTGGTGACCGCCGGTGAGCCCACGGCGGCCGCGCTCGAGCGGGCGGACCAGGCGCTCTACCGCGCCAAGCGGCGGGAGCCGATGCTCGTCACCGAGTGACGCACCGACGACCGCCGGCGGCACGACCGGCTCGCGCACCACCCCCGACCGTCGCCCGATCGGTCACAATGCGGGCATGGCCCCGGCGTCCGACCCCCTTCCCCCGCGCGAGGTCGTGCGCTACGGCCCCGAGATCCCCGACGAGGACGGCCTGCGCCTGCTCGGTTCGGTCACGGACAAGCGGGTCCTCGTGCTCGGCCTGCACCGGCCGTCGGCGTCGATCGCCCTGGCCCAGCAGGGCGCCAAGGTCGTGGTGGTGGATCCCGACGGCGAGCGCCTCGACCGCGGCCGGGCGGCCTGCGAGGAGGTCGAGGCCAAGGCCGAGTTCCGCAAGGCCGACCTCGCGGGCCTGGCCTTCCTTCCCGGCGACTCGTTCGACCTGGTGCTCAGCATCTACACCCTGGGCGGCGTCGACGACCTGAACCGGGTCTTCCGCCAGGTCCACCGGGTCCTGAAGGCCGACGGGGCTCTCGTGGCGTCGCTCCCCCACCCCGCCTACGTCATGCTCGACACCGATCGGCCCCCACGCCTGCCCGACGACCCGGTGCTCGTCGCCCGACCCTACGCCGGGGGCCGCACGACGGCCGGCGAGGCTGCGGCCGACGGCGTCGCGACCACCGCGCCGCGCACCTGGGCGCCGAGCGAGGTGGTCACCGCCATGCACCGGGCCAAGTTCCGCCTCGACGCCCTGCTCGAGCCCGTCGCCGGCGCCAGCGGTCCCCGTGGCCCCCAGTGGAACGAGCTCATGCGCTGGGTGCCGCCCACCCTGGTGATCCGGGCCCGCAAAGAGGGCATCTGACCGCCGGACGAGGCGGTCGTCGTCCGTCAGCCCGCCGAGGCCCCGTCGCGACTCGACCACACCGGCGCCACCGTCACCTCGAACCACACCGTCTTGCCCGACCCCGCCGCGTCCACCCCCCAGCGGGCGGACAAGGCCTCGACGATGCGCAGGCCCCGGCCGGTCTCGGCCCCGGTCTCGTAGGGTCGCAGCTGGACCGGCACGACGCTGTCGTCGGTCACCTCGATCCGCAGGCAGTCCCCGTGGTCGACGACCCGCACCGTGGCACCCGTGCCGGCGTGGAGACCGGCGTTGGTGACGAGCTCGCTGACCATGAGGAGCACCCCGTCGCCGTCGACCTGGCCGTCGATGCCCCAGTCGGCCAGCCGCCGCTGGACGAACCGGCGAGCCTCGCCCGCGCTCCGGGGCGCGGCAGGCAGGTCGACCGTCGCCTGACGCACCGGTGTCCTCACCACCTGACCTGTGCCTTCCCGCCGCCCGTCGTCTCAGCCGGGACTCATGTGAAGATGCTGACGCCGCCGGGCCCCACGAGCAGGCCGACGATGATCAGCACGATGCCCCAGAGGACCTCGCGACGGACGATGGCGAGGATGCCGGCAACGACGAGCACCACCGCCAGCAGCCAGAGGAGGAAGGACATCGCTGCGCTCCTGGTCCGGGGGTCGGGAGTCGCTTGCGCGAGGAAGCACCGGACTGAACGGTGTCTACCCCCGGCGTCTGGCCCCAGAACGGCCCGATGCGATAAATTTTCGCTCGGCGGGTTCTAGCTCCGGGGCGGCGGGGCACGAAACCGGTTGTCCGACCGGCTCGACCGCCACACCGCCAGCGTTGTCATGGGGCGGGACCGCTACCGCCCAGTGGTCCCGTCCCTTGAGAGCGCTGGCGGTCGGCGTTTCGGCCTCGGGCCGTGACCCCCGCCCACCTTGGAGACGGCCGCATGCCGCAGACCGCCACCCCCATCGTGGCCACGGTGGTGCCCGACCCGGGCACCGAGCCCGAGCCGACCATCGTGATCCCCGACCCGAACCCGAACCCGGAGCCGGCGCCGATCATCCCCGATCCGAACCCCAACCCCCGTCCCGCACCCGTGATCCCGGACCCCGACCCCACGGCCGATCCGGACGGGGCCGGGGACCCCCCGCTCGAGACCGAACCCGCACCCACGGCCGCGACCTGACGCCGATATGGGCGTGACGGGCGGCATCCGGGCGGCGTCCCCCCGAGGGCTACCATCCGCCCCGTGGTGGGGGGTCGGGACGACGTGGCACCGCCGCCGCGGCGCTCGGACCGGGCCCTGGCCGTGATCTCGAGCCGGGACTGGCGTCGCCGTCGCCAGGCCGGCATGGCGACCGGGCTGCTCGGCTCGCTGCTGCTCACCCTGGTGCTGACCTTCACCGACGATCCCGTCGCCTACCGACCGACGGTCTGGTTCCTGGTCGTGGTGGTCGCCGCGGCGCTCGTCGGTGGCCTGTGGGGGCTGCTGGTGGCCACGGCGTGCAGCGTGATCGGCGTCTGGTACACGGTGGCCACCCCCCCGCACACCTTCAGCGCCCCCGACCCCGACGAGTGGTGGGGCCTGCTCGGCTACGCCACGGCGGCGATCGTCCTCGGCCTGCTCGTCACTCGGCTCGAGACCGCGCTGCGCGAGCGCGACGTGGCCGTCGAGGCCCGGTTGCGGGTCGAGGCCGACGCCCGGGCCCAGCGTGAGCTCGAGTCGACCCGCGCCGAGCTCTTCGAGTCCGAGATCCAGCGCCTGCGGGTGCGGCGGAACGTCGACGCCCTCCAGGACGCCATGCTCCCGCACCGGCTGCCGGAGGTGCCGGGCTTCGAGCTCGACGCCGGGTACACGCCGGCGTCGCCCGACCTCGCCGTCGGCGGTGACTGGTACGACGCGTTCCTGCTCGACCCGGATCACCTCGCCTTCGCCGTGGGGGACGTCTCCGGCCACGGCGTGGAGGCGGCCGCGCTCATGGCCCAGCTCCGCAACGCCAAGCGCGCCTTCATCTTCGAGGACCCGGCGCCCGAGATCGTGATGGCGCGACTCAACCGCTTCCTCTGCCGCCTGGACACCGAGCACTACGCCACGGTCGTGTACGGGATCCTCGACGTGGCGGACGGCCGGTGCCGGTGGGCCTCGGCCGGGCACCCCGCCCCGGCGGCCTTCCGCACGGGACAGCCGGCCGAGATCGTGGAGGTCCCCGACCGGCGGGGGCCCCTGCTCGGATGGCGCGAGCAGGCCACCTACCCGGAGGTGGAGCACCGGCTGCGGCCGGGTGAAGGACTGCTGCTCTACACCGACGGCCTGGTGGAGCGGCGCACCGCCTCCATCGACGAGGGGCTGGAGGCGCTCGTCCGCGCGCTCGACGACCACGCCGGCGAACCGACCCCGCACCTGTGCGATCGCCTGATGGACGTCGTGGCGGGTGGTCACGAAGGCCGCGACGACGTCTGCCAGTTGCTCATCCGCCGGGTCGAGGAGGCCTGACCGGCCAGGCGTCGCGGCCACCCCCGGGGTAGGCGCGGCATACTCCGACCCGACGATGGGTACGAGAGAGGGATGGCGCTGATCATGGGCGAGGGTCGGATGTCGAGCGCGAAGTTGGTGGTCCCGGCGGTGCCGTCGTCCCTGCGGCTGGCCCGCCTCACGGCCTCGAGCCTCGCCGCCGATCTCGACTGGCCCCTCGACGACATCGAGGACCTCCGCATCGCGGTGGACGAGCTGACCGCGGCGGTGATCGCCGGCGCGTCCGAGGAGACCCTCGAGCTCGACTTCGCCCAGGACGGTGCCGGCCTCGTCGTCAGCGGATCGTGCCGCACCTCGGCGCCGCTCGAGGCGCTCGACCCGCTCGCCCTCGAGCTGCTCGAGCTGACCACCGACCACTTCACCCTGGACGGTTCCGACGGCCGCCGCGCGTTCTCGATCGAGAAGGCCCCCACCCCCGCCGACGCCTCGGGCGCCGACGATGGCTGACACCGACACGCTCCGCGCCGACACCACCCGCTGGTTCGAGGAGTACCGGCGCACCGGTGACCGCGAGGTCCGCAACCGGATCGTCGAGGCCCACCGCCACATCGCCGACTACTACGTGCGCCGCTACGAGCGGCGCGGGGTCCACCACGACGACCTGCTCCAGGTCTCGCTGCTGTCGATCGTCCGCGCCGCCGAGCGCTTCGACCCGTCGAGGGGCGTCGAGTTCTCCACCTTCGCGGGCCGCACCATCGAGGGCGAGCTGAAGCGCTTCTTCCGAGACCGGACGTGGTCGATCCGCCCACCGCGGCGGGTGCAGGAGCTCCACCTCACCCTGCGGCGGGCCCAGGAGGAGCTGGCGCAGACCTTGGGGCGTTCGCCGACGGTCCGCGAGCTGGCCCCGTTTGCCGAGGTCTCCCAGGACGAGGTGCTCGAGGCGCTCGAGGCCAGCGGCGCCCACCAGGCCGCCAGCCTCGACCGCGCCCGCACGACCGACAGCGAGGACGACGGCACCTCACTCGGTGACCGGGTGCTCGCCGGCGACGAGGGCGGCTACGACCACGTCGACCGCCGGGATCTCATCCAGGGGCTCCTCGCCACGCTGTCCGAGCGTGACCGCCAGATCATCGAGATGCGGTTCTTCGACAACATGACCCAACCCGAGATCGCCGAGAAGGTCGGGGTCAGCCAGTCGTACCTGTCCCGGGTCCTGCGCCGCACGCTGCTCGACCTGCGCGAGCAGCTCCAGCAGCAGCTCCCGGCCTAGTGCCGCGTCACTAGCCACCCCGATCCGTCCTCGGCGGGGTCAGCAGCCCGCCGGTGCTCGATCTTCGTGCGAACCGGGGGTTCGGGTTCCGGTCCGCCCTCGTGCTGGGTACCGATAGTCCACAGAGCACGCCCACCGCCGAGAACCGGCCAGGACGATGAGCACGACCACGACCGAACCCCTCACCACGGAGCGGAGCGCAGTGACCCGCAACCGCACGCGGAGCCGGAGCGCGGCGGCTCACTTCCCGGCGGACCGGCAGAGCCCTCATCGAGCCCGCGCGTTCCTCACCGAGCAGCTCGGCACCTGGGGGTGCACGGAGCGTCGCGACGTCGCCGTGCTGCTCGTCAGCGAGCTGGTCACCAACGGGGTGCTCCACGCCGGCACCCCGGTCGGCGTGGCCGCGGGCTTCGACGGCGACACCCTCGCCGTGGCGGTCACCGACGGCGTGCCGGGCGGCATCCCCGCCGGTCCCTGGCCCGACCGCCACCCCCGGGGTGCCCCCTCCGGCCGGGGGCTGCGCATCGTCGACTCCCTCGCCGACGACTGGGGCGTGTCGGTGCACGA
>CAZYPY010000130.1:0-8326 GCA_964649545.1 uncultured Microthrixaceae bacterium
CGACGAGCGCGCCTGCCACCCCGCCTGCGGTCCAACGCCGCCAGGTCGCCGGCCGAGTGCGCACCCGGCGCCGGCGGCGGGCCCGCACCGCCAGGGATGCGGTGCCCACGCCCCCGGGATCGACCGTGGCCCAGGCGGCCCGGGTGGCGGCGAGGTCGGCGACCGCCGCCTCGCTCTGGGCGTTGAGGGTCGGGAGCTCGGCGGGGGAGGGGACCAGCGGTGACCCGGCCCGGGGGTGGACCTTGGCCGCGCCGGTGACCACTCCGCCGGTGGCGTCGGGCCCCCACCAGCGGGCGTGGCGGCGGCGGAACCGATCCCAGTCGGTGCTGACCGCCGGGTGCACCACGGCCACGTCCCACAGCGAGGCGAGCTTGTCGGGCCGGCGAGGGTCGAGACGCAGGGCCCGGCCCCGCAGCTGGGTGACGGCGCCGGCCGACGCGACCTCGGAGAGGTCGACGAGCACGTCGAGCGCCGGGTGGTCCCAGCCCTCGCCCACGAGCCCCCGGGTGGCGACCAGCACCCGAACCGCCCGGGCGTCGAGCGCGATCTCGGCAGCGGCCAGCCAGCGGGCCGAGGTCCAGCCGGGCCCCTCGCCCACCAGGCGCACGGCGCCCCGGATGTCGCAGCCCTCGGTGCGCACCCAGCGCTGACCGTCGCCCGTGATCGCCGGGTCGACGTTGACGGCGGCGGTGACCGCGTCGGCGTCGACGGCGCCGGCCCACGCGCCCCGGCCGGTCACCGCGATGACGCCGAGGTCGGTGACCTCCGGGTGGGCGCAGAGCGCGGCGAGCACGCGCGCCGCGGTCCCGGCGTCCTCGCCGAGCACCACCCGCGCCTCGGCCGGCGGTGAGGTGGCCTGGTCGCGCTCGACCACGACGAGGGCCTTGAGGTCGCCGGCCCGGCGGGCCGCCTCCCCGGCGAGGATGACCGCGGCGGCGTCGCCCTTGGCCGACGAGCGGGCGCAGACGAGGTCACCCACGGATCGCCCCCACCGCACGCCGGTGGTCGTGAACGACAGCCCGTAGCGGCGGGCCAGGCCGTCCACCTGCTCGCGGTCCTCGTCGCTCGCGGCGCCCTCGGGGTCGTGCAGCCAAGCGTCGACGAGCACGAGACGGTCGGACAGGGACAGGGCCCCCGCGGCCTCCGGGGGTGCTTCGAACCCGGCCGGCAGGGCCAGCCCCCGGGCCGCCCACCAGTGGGCCACCGCGGCGGCGGCCAGCGGATCGCGATCCCAGAACGCCCGCCACGCCGACGCCTCCCCGGGCACCGGCTCGACCGTGCCCCTGGTGGTCCCCACCTCGCCCGGGAGGGCCGGGACGGACGATCGGGCCCGTCGGTCCGCCGCCAGGTGATCGCCGGCATCGGCCGACACGACCGGCTCGGCGGGTTGGGCCGCCGCCGGGTCGGCCGCATCGGCCGCCCGCTCCCGTCCGGTCGACCCCGCCGGCGTGGTCGCCGCCAGCGGGCCAGCCGACTGGTCGGCTCGGCGATCCCGTCCGGTCGGGGCCTCGGGGGCCGCTGACGCCCCGCCGGCGGTCCCCGCGTCGTCCGCCCGGCCGGGAGTCGCCTCGGGGTGGGGGGTGCCGCGGCTCGCGGTGCCGATCTGGTCGGGGGTCGTCTCGGGGCGGGCGGCGGCGAGGGTGTCGTCCTGGGTCGGCTCGGTGATCTGCGCCACCGCCCACGTGACGAGGGACTCGCCGATGAGCACCTCGTCGAGCGCGGCGGTGAGCTCGCCCTGCCAGCGGTCGAGGAAGGCGGCCTCGTCGGGTGCCGGCGGCACGAGGCGGACGCCGTCGCGCCAGGGGGCCAGCGCCCCCTCGGCCACCAGGGCGGCCAGGTGCAGCTCGGCGTCGACGGGACCGAGCAGACCCTCGTAGTTGCCGGCCTCCCGGCTCGACGCCGGCTCGGGCAGGGTGGCGGTGAGCCCGACCACGGCGACGCCACCGGGCGCCGCCGCCAGCCGCTCGACGAGCACGCTCACGACCAGCGCCCACCAGTCGAGGAGGTGGTGGCACTCGTCGAGGACGAGGGTGCCGAGGCCGCTGGCCGCCAGCTGGTCGACGAGCGCGGTGGTGCGGGGCCCGAGCAGCTGAGCGCGGGGCACGCCGACGTCCTCGCCGGTGCCGAGGCTGCGCCGTAGCGCCCGCACGTGGCGGCCGAGCTCCCGACCGGCCCGCTTGGCGTCGCCCTCCTCGGTGGCCCGCACCCGGGCCTCGGCCGCCTCCGGGCCCAGCTCGGCGGCGACCTCGGCCACCCAGAGGCGCCGGGCCGCGTCCCGCAGCTCCCCGTCGGCCTCGCCGGGGTTGCCCAGCAGCTGGTAGGTGACGCAGCGCAGAGGCACCGCCGCCGCCGGGTCGTCGCTCGTGAAGGTGGCCGGGTCGGCGCCGAATTGCGCCGTCGAGGCCCGCCACTGGTCGCGGATGGCGGTCGTGGGGGCCAGCGCCAGCGTCGGCCGGCCCACCTGGCGGGCCAACTCCAGCCCGATGAGGGTCTTGCCGGCGCCGGGTGGGGCGCAGAGGTGCCAGCGCCCGTCGGTCACGTGCCCGGCGAGCTCGAGCAGGTGGCGCTGCGACGGTCGCCACTCGAACCGCGGCGCCAGCCCGTCCCAGCTCACCCGGCCAGTGTCGCACCTCGCCCGGGCGGGCCGTCCCGTGCGCTCCGTGCCTGATGACTGGTGCCGGTGCAGTCCAGGCCGGATGAGGAGGAGCGCGCCCGCCGCCGCGCCCGCAGACCGCGGTCCGTGCCCGCGCCGGCTCGGCCCGCGGGCTCGGTGGCTCGCGGACCGATCCGTCGGCCCCGGCCGAGCGGTGCGCCCGCGGCGCCGCGCGACAGGGCGAGTGCCCTCCTAGGCTCGCCCGGTGGTCGTGGTGCGCGTGGTCGCCGTCGTCGGTGGCGTGGCGGTGGTGGGGTGGACGCTGCGGTCCGCCGTGCGTGCGGTGATCCTCCCCCGGGGCGAGGTGGTGGCCCTCAACCGGGCCGTGTTCGTGAGCCTGCGCTGGGTGTTCAACCGCATCGCCCGCCCCGCCCGCTCGTACGAGTCGCGCGACCGGGCCATGGCGATGTACGCGCCGACCGCACTGCTCGCGCTGGCCGCCTCGTGGGTGGTGCTCGTCATCGCCGGCTTCACCCTCGTGTACTGGGGCCTCGGCGTCGACCCGCTGCGCCAGGCGTTCGAGGAGAGCGGCTCGTCGCTGCTCACCCTCGGCTTCGTGAAGCCCACCGACCTGCCCACCACGATCGCGGCCTTCGCCGAGGCCACCATCGGCCTCGGCCTCATCGCCCTGCTGATCAGCTACCTGCCCTCGATCTACTCGGCCTTCCAACGGCGGGAGCAGGCCGTGGTCATGCTCGAGACGCGGGCGGGCCAACCGCCGGAGCCGGCCGTCATGATCATGCGGGCGCACACCCTGGCCCGGCTGGACACCCTGCACGACGTCTGGGTGCAGTGGGAGCAGCTCTTCGCCGACCTCGAGGAGACCCACACGAGCCAGCCGTCCCTGCCGTTCTTCCGCTCACCGGTCGCGGGGCGGTCGTGGGTGACCGCCTCCGGGTGCGTGCTCGACGGCGCCGCCCTGATGCTGTCGGTGGTCAACCAGCCTCCCGATCCCAACGCGGCGCTGTGCCTGCGGGCGGGGTTCCTCTCGCTGCGGCGCATCGCCGACTACTTCCAGATCCCCTACGACCCCGACCCCGATCCCGACGACCCCATCTCCATCGACCGCGCCGAGTTCGACGAGGTCTACGAGCAGCTGGGCTCGTTCGGTGTGCCGGTGCGACCCGACCGGGAGAAGGCCTGGCGGGACTTCCAGGGCTGGCGGGTCAACTACGACCTGGCCCTGCTGGGCCTCGCCGCGCTGACGATGGCGCCGTACGCGAAGTGGTCGTCCGACCGCTCGGTCAACCTGGGCCTGCCCAAGGTGCGGGCGTCGTTCCACCTCCGGTGGGCGACCGACCGGCCCCGCGCCTGATCGTCGCGGCCGGAGGACCGGAGGCTCGGAGGTCGTGGGTGCGGGTCAGGCGCCGGCGGGGCGGCCCATACGCACCGACGGGGCGCCGGCGTCGCGCACCACGGGCTCGACCTCGAAGTAGGTCCGCTCGCGGAACCCGCACAGCTTGGCCACGAGGTTCGAGGGGACGGTCTGGACCCGGGTGTTGTAGTCGCGCACGTTGCCGTTGAAGATCCGCCGAGCCGCCTGGATGCGGTTCTCGGTCGTGATCAGCTCGTCCTGCAGCTCGGCGAAGTGCCGGCTGGCGAGCAGGTCGGGGTAGGCCTCGGTGACCGCCAGCAGGCTTCGGAGCGCGTCCACGAAGACGTTCTCGTCGCCCGCCTGTGATGCGGCGTTGCCGTTCGAGCGCATGGCCTGGGTGCGGGCGAGGGTGACCGACTCGAAGGTGGTGCGCTCGTGGGTGGCGTAGCCCTTCACGGTCTCCACCAGGTTGGGCACGAGGTCGTAGCGGCGGCGCAGCTCGGTGTCGACGTTCGACCACGAGTTGTCGATCAGCTGGGCGTCCCGGACGAAGCGGTTGTACGAGACCAGCGCGGCCAGCAGCACGAGCACGATGCCGCCGACGACGACCAGCACGACCGTCATGATGGCGACCAGCCCGGGTCGTGGAGGCCGAGGCCGTCGACCGACGCGCGGGGGCCTTGGGGGTAGAGGTCCCACACCAGGGGCGGGATGTGGGCGCGGAGCGCGTTGTGGAGGTTCATCAGGCCGGGGAAGCCCCGCGGGGGCAACTGCTTGCCGGCGATGAGGATCCAACGCCCGCGCACCGCGATCTGGAACTCGCCCTTGGTGGTGAGCAGGAAGTCGATCATCTGCGCGTCGATGAAGGTGTGGGCGAAGTTCGGGTCCTCCGAGGTGACCCGGAACATGCGGTTGAACTCGCCCGACTCGAAGTCGATGTCGGCGCCGTCGAGGAAGTTGGCCACCCGGGCCAGGCCCTTCTCGGGGGTGATCTGCAGGTGGGGCCAGACCGCGGGGACCTCGGCGAGCGCACAGGTGAAGTGGCGGTAGCTGCGCTGCTTCTGGGTGACGTCGCCGCCCTCGAGGCCCCGGGTCAGGTTGAAGCTGCGGTCGTCGCGGGACTCGACGTAGTAGCTGTAGTCGAAGGCCCGCACGGGGGTGCCGTCGGGGGCCTGGCCCCACATGGTGTTGTGCACCTCCCGGCCGTCGCCGAGGCGGAAGAGCTGGAACGGAACCCGGGCGCTGTCGAACGGGTCGCCCTCGGAGTACGACAGGCCCGCGCTGCGGGCGATCCGGGGGAGGTCCTTCTGGCGGTCGGCGTAGCGCTTCCAGGAGTAGATGCTGACCAACCCCAGGACCATGAACACGGCGAGCATCGCGTAGGCCATCGCAGGTCCTATCGGCCGGTACGGTCCGTGCCGTGAGCAGCCGATTCCGCACCGACACCGCCGTCGAGGCACTCGGCGCCGGCCGTTACGCTGCCCGGGTCGACCCGGGTTGGTGGATCGAGCGGGGCCCCAACGGCGGCTACATCGCCGCCCTCGTGCTGCGGGCCATGTCGACCGAGCTGGACGACCCAGGCCGGCCGGCCCGCTCGCTGACGCTGCACTACCTGCGCCCGCCCCGGGAGGGCGACGCCGAGCTGGTCGTGACGATCGAGCGGGCCGGGCGCACCCTCACCAACCTGTCGGCCCGCTTCGAGCAGGATGGCCGGCTGCTCGCGCTCGCCCTCGCCGCCTTCGCCGACGCCCGCCCCGGGCCCGAGTTCCTCGACTCGCCGATGCCGGCGGTGCCGCCCGCTGAGGAAGTCGTGCCCCTGCCTGAACCGCCGGTCACGATCCCCATGCGGGCCCGCTACGAGAGCCGGTTCGCGGTCGGGCCGCTGCCGTTCTCGGGGTCCGCCGACGCGGAGTCGGGCGGGTGGATCCGCCTCGCCCCCGACGAGGTCGACCAGGACGAGGTGGTCGACCAGCACCTGCTGGCCGCGTTCACCGACGCCTGGATCCCCGCGGTGTTCTCCAAGGTGGTGGGGCGTCTCGGCGTGCCGACGGTCGATCTCACCATCCACTTCCGGGCCCCTGGCCTGGTCGTGCCCGCCGACGAATGGGTGCTGACCCGGTTCCGCACCCGGGCCGCGGCGGAGGGGTTCCTCGAGGAGGACGGGGAGATCTGGAGCCCCGACGGCCGCTTGCTGGCCCAGTCCCGCCAGCTCGCCGTGGTGCTCTCCGGATAGTCCCCGGGTCGGCGACCTCGTCGGTGGCGCTCGCGTCGGCGCACCTACCGTGAATCACGGTCGTGAGGCCCGGGACTGCTGGCGCCGCTGTCCGATCGGCGGCGCGGGAGGCGCCGGGCTACTGGCGCACGTAGCTGGCGGTCAGTGCGGCGCTCGTGCTCGCGAGGCGCGAGACGGTGTCGATGAGCGCGGCGCCGTTGGTCTGGTCGGGCCCGACGAAGTCGACGGCGTTCGGCGCCAGCGCGTAGAGCGTGAGCACGTAGGTGTGGGTCTCGCCCTCGGGCGGGCAGGGCCCGGCGTAGGCGGCGTCGCCGAAGTCGTTGGGGTAGACGACCCCGCTGGGCGGGGTCTCACCGGCCGCGATCGCCGTGGTGGCGGGGTCGATGTCGGCCACGACCCAGTGCACGAAGTCCCCGGCATCGGGATCGGTCAGGGCGAGGATCAGGGTCTCGGTGTCGGCGGGGACGTCGGCGATGCTCAACGGCGGGGACACGTCGGCGCCGTCGCACGTGAACCGCACGGGGAAGACCCCGTTGACCGCGATGGCCGGGCTGGTGACGGTCATGAACGGCGCGAGGCTGGTCGGCGGGGCCGTGGTGGGCGGGGTGGTGAGGGTGAGATCGGGGTCCGGCTCGGCCAGCTCGCGGCCGTCGGTGCTGCTGCACGCGGCGAAGACGGTTGATGCCAGCACGGCGACCAGCAGGCCGGCGAGCAGGCGGGCGCCTCGGCGCGGTGGACCGGGGGTGCGGGGCATCGGCGGGCAAGTGTCGCAGGTCCCGGCGGCCGGGTGCAGCAGACTGGCCGCGATGGCTCGCCGCGCCCGGCTCCCCCAGGGCCTCGCCGCCCTCTTCGGGCCGGATGTCGCCGACGCCCGGCAGAGCCTCGTCGCGCTCGCGCTCAACACCACGACCAGCCTGGTGGCCGGCGCCTTCCTCGGCGCGATCACCACGACGTTCGAGGACCTGCCGGGCCTGCTGGTGCTCGTCCCCGCAGCCATCGGCCTGCGGGGCAACATCTTCGGCGCCTTCGGCAACCGCATCAGCACGTCCATCCACGCCGGCGGCTTCCGCTTCTCGGTGCGCCGCGAGTCGGTGCTCGGCCAGAACGTGCTCGCCGCGATCGTCCTCACCCTGGGCCTCTCGCTGCTCCTGGCGGTGGTGGTCAAGGTGATCGCGGTGGGGCTCGGCCTCGAGGGGTCGATCTCGCTGCTCGACCTCGCGCTGGTCTCGGTGGTCGGCGGGTTCCTCGGGTCGATCCCGGTGATGGCCGCCACCCTCGGCCTCGCCGCCGGGGCGGTCCGGCGGAACTGGGACCTCGACAACGTGACCGCCCCGCTGGTCTCGACCCTCGGGGACGTGCTCACCCTGCCGGCGCTGTTCCTGTCCACGCTGCTGCTCGGCTTCGCGGTGTTCACGCCGGCCCTCGGCCTGGTGGCCGTCGCGGTCGCCGCGGTGGTGCTCGTCCTCGGCTGGCGGGCGTCGCTGCCCGACCTGCGTCGCATCGTCCGGGAGTCGGTGCCCGTCCTGCTGGTCGCCGGGACCCTCAGCGCCATGGCCGGCGTGGCCCTCGAGAAGAGCTTCGACTCGTTCAGCCGCTACCCGGCGCTGCTGATCCTCGTCCCCGCGCAACTCAGCACGGCCGGCGCGCTCGGCGGGATCCTCTCGGGGCGGCTCTCCAGCAAGCTCTTCCTCGGCGTGGTGTCCCCGACCCCGACCCCGAGCCGCGAAGCGCGACGCGACATCGCCCTCGTGCTCGCCCTGGCCGTCCCGGTGTACCTGTTCAACGCCGTGGGGGCGGAGGTGGTCGGCGACCTGCTCGGCCAGGCCACCCCGGGCCTCGGGTCGATGATCTCGGCGGCCATGGTCGGCGGCTTCGTGGCCATGGCCCTCGTCGTGGGCATCGCCTACTACGCCGCCATCGCCGCGGTGCGCACGGGCCTCGATCCCGACACCTACGGCATCCCCATCGTCAGCTCCGGCGTCGACTTCGTCGGTGCCTTCGCCCTCGTCGTGGCCATCAGCACTCTCGGCATCACGTGACCACCCCCTCATCTAGGCTCGAAAGGGCACTGCACCATGGATGACCGACCCCGCAACCTGCGCACCATGCTCTCGGAGGCCAAGGA
>CAZYPY010000131.1:0-4011 GCA_964649545.1 uncultured Microthrixaceae bacterium
ATCGGGCGGGAGGCGTCGTTGATGTCGGCTTCTCCGTCGCAGAAGAGCTGGAAGCCGTCTCCTGTGCCCGGTCCGTCGACATCGACCTGCGACCCAGGCGACACCTCGGCGAAGCGCTCCGCGACCGCGATCGAGATGGGCTCGACCGTGGACGACCCTGTCACGGTGACCGGGCCCGAGGCGCTGCTCGCACCGTCGGACCGCCGCGAGCTGGCGTCGGCATCGCCGTCGACGGCCTGCACGATGCCGAGGACGAGCGGGAGGTAGATCAGCGCGAGCAGCGGCCAGATCAGATAGCGGCGCTTCACCCGCGGTCCTCGTTCAACCGACCCACGCCCTCGACGATACGGAGGGCCAGTGTCGCGTCGGGATGGGGCAGGTGAACGCCGGGTGAACGACACGCAAACCCTGGGGGCGAGCGGGGACCGCCGGACACGCGGCCCGGCCCCTCGCCGACGCACCGGAGTGCTCCGACGAGGGGCCGGGTCGGGGGGAGACGTCGAGCCGTCAGCCGCCGCTGGCGAGGCTCCCGGTCTGGCCGCTCTCCCAGGTGGCCTGGGCCTCGGCCAGCCGATCATCGGGCAGGGCGACGTACCCGGTCTCGGTCACCGCCGCGATGCCGTCGCCGAGGTAGTAGTCGACGTAGGCCGACACCGCCGGGTTGTCGGCGGCGCTCGCCGCGTTCACGTAGATGTACAGCGACCGGGCGATCGGGTAGCTCCCGTCGGCGATGGTCTCCGTGCTCGGTTCGATGCAGCCGTCACCGCCGTCGACCGCGAGCTCCTTCACCTGGTCCCCGGCCTCTTCGGCGAAGGCGAAGCCGACCCAGCCGAGCGAGCTGTCGCTGCCCTCGATGCCGGTGAGGATGGCGTTGTCGTCGGCCTGGCTGGTGTAGTCCGGTCGGGTCGTCTCGACCTGGTCCTCGGTGATCGCGCCGTCCTCGAGCCGGCCCTCGGCGATGTCGGCGAGGACGAGCTCGATGAAGCTGTCGTAGGTCCCTGACTCCTCACCCGGGGCGGTCACGTCCAGCGGGGCGTCCGGGAAGGTGGTGCTCGAGCCGAGCTCGGTGGCCAAGGCCTGGGCGTCGGCCCAGGACGCGGAGCCCTCGGCCTCCGGGCCGACCAGCGCGTAGAGGTCGGCGAACGTGAGGCAGTCGATCGCCTCGTTGGCCGGGCTGGTCAGGACCGAGATGCCATCGATTCCCACCTCGAGCTCGATGAACTCGACACCGTTGTCGGCGCAGGCCTGGATCTCCTCGGCGTCGATGGGCCGGGAGGCGTCGTTGATGTCGATCTCACCGTTGCAGAACAGCTCGAACCCGTCGCCGGTGCCCGGACCGTCCACGTTCACGGCCACATCGGGCGCCTGCTCGGCGAAGGACTCCGCCACGGCGGTCGAGATGGGCTCGACCGTCGACGAACCAGAGACCAGGACCTCACCCGAGACGTCGCCCGACCCGCCCTCGTCGGACGTCGCTGCGGAGGTGTCCGTGGCGGCGGTGTCGCCGCCGTCGTCATCGCTGCTGCAGCTCGCCGCAGCGAGTCCCAGCACGGCCACGATGGCCAACAGCCACACGAGGTGGCGCTTCTTGGTGAACACATGCCCTCCTTCGGGCGTCATGGACCACCTCGATGGCGGCCGTCGACGGCGACCGTACGGAGGCCGGGTGTCGCCCGTCCGTGGCAAGGGTGAACCCGCGGTGAACGGCGGCTGGCCGTTCACCGCGACCCACCGCGCGTCCGGGGTCGCGACGCCCAGAGCGTCAGGCGACGGTGACCGAGGCGGTGCGCTCGACGGTGCCGCCGGGCCCCGTGGCGGTGAGGCGGTAGGTGTAGGTGCCCGCCGGCACCCGGCACACCGACGAGACGACCGTGCCCGGGCAGACGCCCTGTCGGCCCGACGCCGCCGAGGACGACAGGCCCGGACCGGTCACCGAGACGCTGCTTGCGCCGGCCGTGGACCACGACACCACGATCTGCCCGTTCGGGTGAACCGGGGCGACCCGGCCGGGTGAGGCCGAGAGCGAGCCCTCGGTGGGTGGGGGCGGTGGCGCGGTGACCACGACCGGGTCGTCGGCCGCCGGCGTCGGGGGCGCGATTCCGGGGTCGAGGACCGCGTCACCGTCGGCGGTGTCGGCGGCGGCGCCGTCGGCCGGCGTCCCGCCCGCGGCCGGCGGGACCGTCGACGCGGTGGTGGTGAGCGTCATGCCGCCCTCCTCGATCGGCGTGGTGGTCGTGGTCGGCGCCGGCTCGATTGCCGCCGTGGTCTGCTCGCTCGACGGCAGCCCTCCGTCGTCGAGTCGCTCGACCCCGAGGGCGAGCACGACGAGGAGCGCGATCGCCACGAGGGCCCCGAGGGCCAGGGCCCGACGGCGACGGGACGCCGGCCCGCCGCGGTCGTTGCCCCCGTCCCCGTCGCGTCCGCCCCCGTCGCCGGAGACGACGTCGGGACCGCCCTCGTGCCCACTACTCGAACCGCCGGGCCCGCCGGCGACCGAGGAACCGCCCATGGGCACCCCCGCGCCGGCCAGCGCCGCCGCCGCCTGCTGCTTGACCGCGAGACCCACCACCGGGATGGGCATCGCCGCGAACAGCTTGGCCGGGTCGAGGCGCAGCTCGCGTCGGCGGGCGCAGGCGTCGCACGACGCGGCGTGGCGGTCGGTGAGGCGCACCGCCCTGGCGTCGAACGCGGCGACCCCTTCGTCGGCCAGCTGCCGGCGGAGCGTGGCGCAGCGGGGCCGGCCGGCGTCCCACAGGACCCGACAGCTCACCGCCGTCGACAGCCGTCCGCGCATGCGGTGCACGAGCTGGTTGGCGGCGTTGCGGTTGATGCCCAGGACCTCGCCGATCTCGGCCGGCTCGAGGCCGTGGCGCAGATGAAGGTCGAGCGCGGTGAGGTCGCGCTCGCCGAGGGCCTCGGCCGCGCCCCACACGAGGGACTGGACCTCACGGTCCTCGGCGAGCGCGACCGGGTCGGCGCCGGCCTGGATGCGGTCGGCCACCGCCCGCTCGTCGGTCACCTCGGCCACCGCCTCGGTGCGCCGGTGCCCGGCCGAGCGGACGACGTCGAGGGCCCGGTTGCGGGCGATGCGCAGGAGCCAGCCGCCGAACGCGGCCGGGTCGTCCAGGCCGTCGAGGCGCTGCCAGGCCGCGAGGAAGGCGTCCTGCGCGACGTCCGCGGCGAGGCCGTCGTCGCGGGTGATGCGGCGGGCCAGGTCGTGGACGCGGTCGAACCACCGGTCGTACAGGCGACCGAACGCGTCCGGGTCGCCGCCGCGCAGGGCCTGGACGAGGCGCTCGTCCTCGGCCCGGTCGGCCGCCCGGGCCTCGTCGTGCGGGCGGTCATCGCCTGGGTCTGCCATGGGGATCTCCTCATCATGCTCCCGTTCCCTTCCTGGGTCACCCGGCCTGACGATCGAGCCCCCCGCTCGCTTACGGAGACGGTCGCTGGAGGCCGCGCCGAGATTTCTCCGCCACGGGTGTAAGCGCGCCGGGGGGTGCCCCGTCAGGCGGTCCGTACGAGCCGGAACCGCCGCCTCGACGAACCAAGGAGCACCGACCATGACCACCACCCTGACCACCACCCTCCGCCGCCTGGCTCTCGTGGGCGCCCTCGGCGCCGGCCTGCTCGGCGTGGCCGCCCCGGTGGGCGCCGACCCCATCCCCGCCGGCCCCGGCGACATCACCGCCTGCCCGCCCCACGTCGACTGCGACGGCCAGGACATCCCGGACGGGCCCGGCGACCTCACCGCCCCCGAGCCGGGCGACGACCCCGGCCCCTTCGGCGGGCCCGACGACTTCACCGCCCCCGAGCCCGGCGGCGACGACCCGGGCGACGGCGGCCAGACCGGCGGCGACGGGCTGCCCGAGGCCGAGGTCGGCGACGTCGTCGTGGCCAACCCCACCTTCACCGGCTGACCGCCGGCCCGCCCGATGACCACCCCTCCGCCGGGCCGGCCCCTGGCCGGCCCGGCGGTCCCGCCCCAGGAGACCCCGATGACGCTCGACCCCA
>CAZYPY010000131.1:4111-5454 GCA_964649545.1 uncultured Microthrixaceae bacterium
GGCTACTCCGAGACGCTGTCGGAGTTCGGCGGCGGCAACGGCCAGATCGCCATCCACGGCACGAACGACCCGACCAGCATCGGCCGCGACGTCTCCCACGGCTGCATCCGGGTCCCCAACGACGTGGTGCTCCAGCTCGCGGAGCTGTTGCCCCTCGGCACCCCGGTCACCATCACGTGAGGCAACCCCTCCGGCCGCGCACCGCCGACCGCCACCGGGTCGGCGGTGCCGCGGTCAGCCGACCTCGACCGGGTCGCCCTCGGGACGCTCGACCGCGACGCCGTTGGCCTCGGCCCAGGCCGCGGTGAAGGCCATGCGCTCGGCCGCCGGCGGGTGGGTCGCCTGGAGGCGCCGAAGCAGGTTGGGCTCGAGGTCGGCCAGGTTCTTCACGTGCAGGCGCCGCTGCATGTCGAGCATGACCTGGGGCTCCTGGAGCAGTTCCAGCGCCTCGAGGTCGGCCTGGCGCTCGAAGGCCCGCGACACCCAGCTCGAGACCAGGCCGGTGACGAGGAAGCCCGCCTGCACGCCGAACAACAGGATGGGCAGCGCAGCCGGGCTGCCGATCGGGGGCACCGCGGTGTCCGTGGGGATCCCCGCCTGCTCGAAGAGCCAGTCCCAGCTCGACAGCACCTTCAAGAACCCGAAGACGAAGAACGACAGGACTGCGGCGAGCGGGATCTGACGGCGCAGGTGGTGCAGGCGCCAGTGGCCGATCTCGTGCGCAACGACCTGCTCGACCACCGCCGGTGGGTGCCCCAGCAGGGTGTCGAAGAGCACGACCCGGCGGGTGGCACCCAGGCCGGCGACGTAGGCGTTGTCCCGGCGGGAGCGCTTGCTCTCGTCCGCCACGAAGGCGCCGCTGATGTCGACGCCGGCCCGCCCGGCGACCGCGTCGATGCGCTGCGAGAGCTCGCCCTCCTCGAGCGGGGTGAACTTGTTGAAGATCGGGGCGATGACGATCGGGAAGAGGAACCCGATGCCGATGCTGAACACCAGCACGAGCAGCCAGCCCAACAGCCACCAGTGCTCGGTCGTGCGGATGACCCAGTAGAGGGGCACCAGCAGCACCGTGTTCATCACCAGCCCGAGCACGAGGTTCTTGGCCTGGTCGCCGACGAACCGCTTCGGGGTCTGGGTCGAGAGTCCCCACTCCTTGTCGTGCTTGAGGTCGACCCACGCGTCCAGGATCGGGTTGTAGAGCAGCGAGACCGCCTCCAGGGCGGCGACCATGACGAAGAGCTGGAGCACCCAGTTGGTCACCCCGAGCGCGTCGAGCAGCCGCGGGCCCACCTCGGCGAACACGAAGACGACGAGGACGACCGCGGTGATCGAGCCCCGCACGA
>CAZYPY010000131.1:5554-8315 GCA_964649545.1 uncultured Microthrixaceae bacterium
GCAGCCGGCCGCGGTGACCTCGGGGCGCGCGCCGTCGGCGTCGGCCTCCGGCCCGCTCACGTGGGCGGCTCTCGGCGGCCGACGCGGTCGAGGGCGAGCTCCTGGAGGCGGTCCTGGAGGTTGCGGACCCCGCCGCCGGGCGGGCGGGCCCACCGCCCGTCGGGCCCGAGGGACCAGGCGAGGCGGTCGTCGGTGAGTGCGAGGTGCAGGACCTCCTCGAGGCGGGCCTGGAGCCCCGGGTCGAGCACCGGCACCAGGGCCTCGACCCGGCGGTCGAGGTTGCGCGGCATGAGGTCGGCCGAGCCGATGTAGTGGCGCGGGCGGGAGGGCCCGGCGCCGTTGGCGAAGCGGTAGATGCGGGAGTGCTCCAGGTAGCGGCCCACGATGGAGCGCACCCGGATGTTCTCGGACAGCCCCGGCACGCCGGGTACGAGGCAGCAGATCCCCCGGACGATCAGGTCGATCTGCACGCCGGCCTGTGACGCCTCGTAGAGCAGGTCGATCATCTCGGCGTCGGCGAGGCTGTTGAGCTTGAACACGATGCGACCGCCGCCGGGTGCCGCCATCTCGTTGCGGATGAGGTCGGCGATCCCGCTGCGCAGTGCGGTCGGCGCGACCAGCAGGCGGTGGTACTGCACGTTGCGGCCGTAGCCCGTCAGGAAGTTGAACAGCTGGGTGAGGTCCGACCCGAGCTGGGGGTCGGCGCTGAGCAGGCCCAGGTCCTCGTAGAGGCGCGCGGTCTTGGAGTTGTAGTTGCCGGTCCCCACGTGGCAGTAGCGGTGCATGCCGTCGGCCTCTTCGCGCACCACCAGCGCGGTCTTGGTGTGGATCTTGAGGCCGACGAGCCCGTAGACGACGTGGACGCCCGCCTCCTCGAGGCGCTTGGCCCAGACGATGTTGGCCTGCTCGTCGAAGCGGGCCTTCAGCTCGACGAGGGCGGCGACCTGCTTGCCGCGCTCGGCGGCCCGGATGAGCGAGCCGATGATCGGGCTGTCACCCGAGGTGCGGTACAGGGTCAGCTTGATGGCCTGGACCTGGGGGTCGATCGACGCCTGGCGGATGAACTCCTCCACCGAGCTGGTGAACGAGGAGTACGGGTGGTGGACGAGGACGTCGCCCTTCTTCAGCTCCTCGAAGAGGTTGATGGGCTCGTCGTCGGGACTGGCCAGGCGGGGCTCGGTGACGGCGACCCAGGGGGTGTCCTTCAGGTCGGGCCGGTCGAGCGCGTGCACCGTCCAGAGCCCGCTCAGGTCGAGCGGCCCGACGTGCTCGTAGACGTCCTCCTCGTCGAGGTCGAGCTCGCTGATCAGCAGGGCCCGGGTCTCGGGAGACATCGACGCCGAGATCTCGAGGCGGACCGCCCCACCGAAGCGGCGGCGGCGCAGCTCCATCTCGACCGCCGCGAGCAGGTCTTCGGCCTCCTCCTCCTCGAGGGTGAGGTCGGCGTTGCGGGTGACCCGGAACGGCTCGTGGCCGTCGACGACCATGCCCGGGAAGAGCAGTTCGAGGTGCTCCGCAATGACCTGCTCGAGGGGCACGAAGCGCTCGCCGTCGGGCATGACCACGAACCGGGGCAGCAGGCTCGGCACCTTCACCCGGGCGAAGCGGCTCTCCCCGGTGAGCGGGTTGCGGACGAGCACCGCGAGGTTCAGCGACAGGTCGGAGATGTAGGGGAAGGGGTGACCCGGGTCGACCGCCAGGGGCGTCAACACCGGGAAGATGTGGTCTTCGAAGACCTCGACGAGGTACTTGCGGTCGTCCTCGTCGAGCTCCTCCCAGCTCGAGAAGGTGATCCCCTCGGCGGACAGGGCCGGGGCCACCTGGTCGAGGAAGATCTGCTCGCAGCGCCGGGTCAGGGCGTCGACCACGTCGCGGATCTCGAGGAGCTGCTGCGCGGGCGTGCGCCCGTCCGGGGTCGTGGCGATGATGCCCGCGGCGACCTGGTCCTTCAGGCCGGCCACCCGCACCTGGAAGAACTCGTCGAGGTTCTGGGCGAAGATGGCGAGGAACTTGGCCCGCTCGAGCAGGGGCACCCGCTCGTCCTCGGCCTGGGCCAGCACCCGCGCGTTGAAGTCGAGCCAGGAGAGCTCACGGTTGAGGAAGCGGCCCGCTCCGACGGGGGCCTCGGCCTCCGCATCGTCGGTCAGGTCGAGGGCCACGGCGACAGCGTACCGACCGGCCCGCTCGCCGGCGGGGTCACGGGCGGGGCCACGGGACCGGTCGACCCGGGAGCCGAGCGGACCGCCTCCCAGGCGACGGCGCGACGCGAATAGGGTCGGACGGTGCCCGAGCCGGTGGACGAGGCCCCCGTGTTGCGTGCGGACCTGCGCGACCTGCGCCCGAAGGGTCGGCTGTTCGCCCAGCCCGGCCCGGGTGACTGGGTGGCGGTCGGCGACCACTGGCTCGACCGTCTGCGCCGCTGGGCCGACCTGACCCCTGGCGACCGAGTGCTCGAGGTGGGGTGCGGGCCGGGCCGCAGCGCCCTCGCCCTCGGCACCCACCTCTCGGACGACGGCGGCTACGAGGGCATCGACGTCGACCGCCGCGTGATCCGGTGGTGCCGGCGCAACATCACCCCGCGATGGCCCGCCGGCCGGTTCACCCACGTCGACGTCTGGAACGGTTCGTACAACCGGCGCGGGAAGATCGCGCCCGAGTCCTTCTCGTTCCCCTTCCCCGACGGCGAGTTCGACGTGGCCTTCGCCACCTCGGTCTTCACCCACATGCTCGAGGCCGACGTGCGGCGCTACCTCGCCGAGCT
>CAZYPY010000132.1:0-3682 GCA_964649545.1 uncultured Microthrixaceae bacterium
CGGTCAGCACCCGGTCGACGCCGGAGGCCTCGATGAAGGCCGCGGTCGCCGCCGTGGGCCCGAAGAGGAACGGCGCCGTGCCGTGCAGCTCGGCCAGCTCGCCCCACACGTCGGTGGCGGTCGGGTCGAGCGCGGCCTGGGCGCCGAGGTCGAGGGCGAGCTGGCGGCGGGTGGCGCTGGGCTCGATGGCCACCACCTTCTCGTGGCCCCGGTCGACCAGGGTGGCGAGGGCGGCGAGGCCGATGGGCCCGCAGCCGAACACGGCGACGCCGTCGCCCGGGCGCACGTCGGCCTGGTCGGCGGCGTGCATCCCGACCGCCAGCGGCTCGGCGAAGGCGGCCACGTCGAGGGGCAGGTCGTCGGGCACGGGGTGCAGGAAGCGGTCGGCCTGGGGGACGAGGAGCAGCGGCGTGAGGCCGCCCATCGGGGCGCCGCCGCCGATGCGGCCGGCGTCCTCGCTGCCCGGCTGGACGACGACGCGGTCGCCGACCCGGGCGCCGGTGACCTCGGGGCCGACCCACTCGACCGTGCCGGCCATCTCGTGGCCGAGGCACAGCGGCTCGGGCCCCGGGCCGGCCATGCCCCCGAGGCGGATGTAGCTCAGGTCGCTGCCGCAGATGCCGCAGGCGGCGACCCGCACCAGGGCGTCGCGGGGACCGGGGTCGGGTTCGGGCACGTCATCGAGGCGGACGTCGCCCGGGCCGTGGACTCGCACCTGCTGCATGGCCGGTCCCCCTCGTCCTCAGCTCGCCAGGTACCCGCCGTCGACGGCCAGGGTCGTGCCGGTGACGTAGGCGGCGGCGGCGCTCGACAGGAACAGGATCGCGTCGGCGATCTCCTCGGGCCGGCCCGTGCGCCCCATCGGGATGCGGGCCAGCTCGGCGTCCATGATCTCGGGGAAGGCCGCCATGGGGGCGGTCATGGGCGTGTCGATGAGGCCGGGGGCGACGGCGTTGACCCGCACGCCCCGGGTCGCCCAGCGGCGGGCCAGGTTGGCGGTGAGGGTGACGATCGCGGCCTTGGCCGCGCCGTAGCCCGGGACGATGTCGGTCGAGCGAAAGGCGGTCATCGAGGCCAGGTTCACCACGCTGGCGCCGCCGGGGTGCTCGCTGGCGAAGAGCAGCTTGCGGAGCGCGGTGGTCAGGCGCTGGGGGCCGACGAGGTTGAGGGCCACCGAGGCGGCGAAGCCCTCGGCGGTCCACTCGTCGAGGCCGCCGGGCAGGTTGGCGCCGGCGTTGTTGACCAGCACGTCCAGCGCGGCAGCGCGGACGTCGACCCCGGCGTGCTCTGCACTCGACCGATCCGTTCTGGCTCCCGATTCGACTGCTGGGACGGTCGAATCGGGAGCCAGTTCGAGCCCTTTCCGCCCGGCCCCGGTGTCCGCGAGCGCGGCGGCCAGCGTGTCGACCGACGCCGGGTCGGCCACGTCGAGCTGGTGGTAGGTGAACCCGGCCAGGTCGGTGTCGTACTCCTCCGGCCCCGAGCGCGTGCCGGTGACGGTCACGTCGGCGCCCGCGGCGGCGAAGGCGGTCGCCACCTCATGGCCGATGCCGCTCGTCCCGCCGGTGACGAGCACGCGGGCGCCGGTGAAGTCGAAGGTGACGGAGGCGCTCACGGCCACTCGCCCCTCGTGTCGTCGGTGCTCGGCGGGACGGGGCCGGCGCCAGGTCTCCACGCTCCGGTGACCTCGAAGGCGGCGGTGACGGGCGCGGCCATCAGCGGGCCAGCTTCTCGATCGAGCGGCGCAGCCAGGCCCGCTCCCAGAAGTTCACCGACGCCTCGAGCAGCGCCTCGTGGGCCGCGAGGGCCACGGCCTTGGCGCCGGCGTGGCGGCGCTCGACCGAGAGCACCACGTCGGTGAGCTGCAGCGCCTCCACCGGCCGGCCGTCGTCGAGGTGGGCCTGCGCCGCCGCCACCAACGGGTCGGCCCCCGCTGCGGCCACGAGGTCGGAGGCGACCGCCAGCGGGGCCACGCCGTAGAGCTCGGTGGTGGACCGGTGGTGGAACCAGCCGGCGTAGTTCTCCCAGATGGCCCGCACGTTCCACGGCGTCGTCCCGTAGCCCTCGCCCACGTCGAGGTGGTCGGGCACGGTGACCGTGCGCATCAGCGTCCACACGTCCTCGCCGGCGTTCATGCCGTCGACGGTGCGGTCGTGCACCCACTGCATCGCTTCCTGCATCGCCTCGACCTCCTCGGCGATGCGGTCGGCGCCCTCGATGGGGTCGAAGTGGCCGGTGAGGAGGCGCTCGGGGCGCAGCTCCTTCACGATCTCCAGCGAGTCGATGTAGGTGAGGGCGTCGCGATAGCGGTCGCCGCGGATGGTCACGAGATTGGGCACGTGGCCGAACAGCGGCCCGGTGAGGTTGCCGGAGAGCAGCGTCCGGGTGGCGGGCAGCCAGATCACGAGCGAGTCGAAGGTCTCGCCGCCCGGGGTGGCGATGAGCACGAGCTCGCGGTCGCCGACGGTCAGCTCCAGGCGCTCGTCCACCAGCACGGTCGGCTCGGGCAGTTCGGACGACGCCGCTTCCACCCCGAGGGCCCGGGTGTGCTCCATGGCGGCGAGGATGGCGTCGATCCAGGCGAAGGCCGAGTTGCGGGAGCGGAAGGCCTCGAGGCGGCGGTTGTCGTCGCGCCACACCCGGTGGTTGGCCTGGGCGATCAGGTCCGTGCCCTCGTCCACGAGCACGGGCAGCCCGCCCACGTGGTCGTAGTGGCCCTGGGTGAGGATGACCGTCCGGATGGGCGAGTCGTCCACGGCGTCGTAGGTGCGGCGGTGCAGCGGGCCCTCGAAGCCCATGCCGCTGTTGACCACCACCCGGCCGTCGGACGTGGTGATGAGGTAGCTGTTCGACAGGCCGGGCGACAGCCAGACGCCGTCGCCCACGTCGATCGCGGGGTCGTCGATGGCGGGCGCGATGGCGTCGGCGCCCGGCCGCTCGCGGTGGATGCCGGGCATCAGCGCACCTCCGGGGTGATCTGGGGGAAGGCCTCGAAGTAGAAGGCGTAGCGGTCGTAGAGGTCGGCGGGCTCGAGGTGGAAGTCGGCCCGCAGGTCGTACACGACCCGGCCGTCCTTGCCCCGCGGGTTGCCGCCGACGTAGGCGGCCAGCTGGGCCCGGGCCTCGTCGGTGGCGGGCAGGCCGGCGGTGGCGAGGATGCGCTCGGCCATGGCGAGGTCGTCGGCCATGAAGGCGCCGAACTCCACGTCGACCCGCTGCGCCTCGGGGATCAGGTGGGCGTCGCGCACGCCGGCCCGCAGCAGCGACTCGATGCGGTCGACCCAGTAGGCGGCGAGCTCGTCGGGCTCGACGGCGACGCGGCGGTTGCGGTCGCCGTAGGCGAGCATGGTGATGGCCGACTGCAGGACCGCGACCGGGTCCCGCAGGGTGAAGGCCACGGTGGCGTCGGGGAAGGTGGCCAGCAGCGGGCCGAGGCGTTCCAGGTGCTGCGGGCACTTGAGCACCCAGCGGTTCGGGCCCCGCAGGTAGGACAGCACCTGGAGCTCCCGGCGCAGGAAGGCGTAGTGGCGCTCGTGGTCGAGGGTCTCCTGGTGGTCCCGCCACGCCGGCACCCGGGCGTGCCACTCCAGCACGTAGGTGCACAGGTCGAGGTCCATCAGCTCGCACTCCTCCTCGATGGACCACGGCGGCCGGTCGTGCATGAGCGCGGTGAGCGGGGCGAC
>CAZYPY010000132.1:3782-8298 GCA_964649545.1 uncultured Microthrixaceae bacterium
GCGGACTCGGCGTAGATGATCCCCTGGAGGGGCATGGGCAGCGGGCCGGGGCCCTCGTTCGACTCCCACGCCTCGGTCCAGGCCGTGCGCAGTTGGCGGGCGGGCTTGCCGGTCATGGCCCGGGAGCGGACGGTGTCGGTCCACGACGCCTGGAGCAGGTTCTCGACCACCCACGGCCGGGTGTCGGACTCCGCGACGGTCAGCCAGATCGAGCCGGTCCACGCCCCCTGGGCGCCGAGGGCCATGGCCGCCGCCATCTGGCGGCCGCGCCCGATGCCGCCGGCGGCCAGGACGGCCACGTCGGCGGGGACGGCGTCGACCACTTCGGGCACGAGCACCATGGTCGAGATCTCGCCGCAGTGGCCGCCGGCCTCGGTGCCCTGGGCGATGAGGACGTCGACACCCCGCTCGACGTTGCGCTCGGCGTGGCGGGGCGAGCCGCACAGCGCGCCGACGAGCACGCCCTTGGAGTGGGCGGCGTCGACCGCGTAGTCCGGCGGCGGGCCGAGGGCGTTCACCAGCATCGACACGGGGTGCTGCAGGGCGGCGTCGACCTGGGCGGGGCCCATCTGGTCGACGCCGAGGCCCGGGGCGATGGTCGGGCCCTCGAGCCCCTCGGGCATGGGCGGCACGTGGTGCTCGGCGAGGATGCGCTCGGCGTACTCCCGGTGCTCCTCGGGGATCAGGGCCTCGAGGTCGGGCAGCTCGAAGTCCTCGCCCTTGCCCACGAACTTCTCGGGCATGGCGAAGTCGACGCCGTAGGGCTTGCCCCCGACGTGCTCGTCGATCCAGGTCAGCTCCTGCTCGAGCTGCTCGGGCCCGAAGGCCAGCGCCCCCAGCACGCCGTAGCCACCGGCCTTGGAGACGGCGGCGACGACGTCCCGGCAGTGCGAGAAGGCGAAGAGGGGGAACTCGATCCCGAGCCGGTCGCAGATCTCCGTGCGCATGCCGCGGACGCTAGCCACTGGGACCGCGGCGCCGGACGGGAGAGCTCAGGTGTCGCGGCGCAGGCCGCGGTAGAGCAGGCGCTGGGTGAAGAGGTCGAACAGAAGGGGCTGCACCGCCCAGCGGGGCACCCGGAAGGCCTTGCCGTTGGGCTGGAAGACGGTGAGGCCGTCGTCCTGGATGCCGGTGATCGAGCCCCAGCGGTAGCGGGGCGGCACGAAGGCCTTCTGCTTGCCCTTGCCGCCGAGGGCCACGCCGACGTTGTGGGTCACGACCCGGTAGCCCCAGTTGCGGGCGGAGCTGCGCTGGGGGTCGGAGGCGGCGACGTCGCCGACGGCGAAGACCTCGGGGTGGTCGGGCGCCTGCAGGTGCTCGTCGACGCGGACGAAGCCGTGCTCGTCGAGCAGCTCGGCGGGGAGGAAGCCGGTGTTGGGGCGCACCCGTCCGACCGCCCACAGCACCACGTCGGCGGTGAAGGGCTCCTGGCCGGTCGACCACTCGATGGGGTCGCTGGTCAGCTCGGCGCCGGTGAACCCGTCCGGCAGCGCCGCCCGGTGCCCGGGGTGGAGCTCGACGCCGACCTTGGCCAGGTGGCGGGCCAAGCGACCCCGAGTGTCGGGGTGGTAGCCGGGCAGCGGCTCGTCACCCGAGAAGAAGAGGTGGAGGTCCTTGTCGGGGTGCCGACGGGCCAGGTTGTACGCGGCGCTGACGCCGGTGGCGCCGCCGCCGACGACCGCGACCGTCGACGCCGCGCCGATCTCATCCGCGACCCGGTCCAGGCCGGCCTCCACCGAGGCGAGGTCCTCCACCCGGTCGCTGCGCCAGAAGCCGTTGGTCACGCCGGTGGCGACCACCAGCACGTCGTAGGGCACGGTGATCTCGCCGCCGTCGGCGGTCTCGACCGCGACGGTCTGCGCCGGCAGGTCGACGCCCGCCACCTTGCCGTGCCGCACGCACACCCGGTCGAGGCGGCGGAAGCGGCGCAGCGGGACGAGGTAGTTGCGGCGCCAGCCCTCGGGGTCGGCCACCCGGTTGCCGAGCTCCTGGCCGCTGACCAGCGCGGGCCGGGTGCCGACCGCGGTGACGTCGAGGCCCTTGGGCAGGTTGGCGGCGACCAGCACCCCCGTGTCGCCCAGCCCCACCACCACCACCCGCTTGCCCCGACCTGCGCCCCCCGTCGCCATGGCGCCCAAACCTAGGGGGCCGCCGGCGTTCGGTCTCGATCCGGCGGGCCCACCACACCCGGCGGCCCGTCGTCGATGGCTGAGCACCAGGCGGGCGCACGCGGCCGATCCCGTCCCCGGCGCTGGCCCGTGGGCACCAGGGTGGCCCGGCGACTCGGATCCACCCGGGCGCCGACGCCAGGCAGCGCCGGAAAACCGCGGTCAAGAGTCCTGCAAACTCGCGGTTAGAGTTGCCGGAGAATCGCGGTTAGAGGGCTACGCTCGGTGGTGTGAGCGAGGACGTCGAGCGGGGTGGACCGGGCACCCACCCGTACATCGAGCGGTTCGCCGATGCGTGGTTGACGGACATCCTCGCCGAACTGCCGGCGGTGATGATCGTCGGTGCCCGGGGATGCGGCAAGAGCACGACCGCGTCGAGGCACAGCGTCGGCCGGCTTCGGCTCGACCGTCGCGCCACCGCCGAGGCCGTGCGCGCCGACCCTGACGAGGCGTTGCGCAACGAGCCCGAACCCTTACTCGTCGACGAGTGGCAGCTCGTGCCTGAGGTGCTCTCTGCCGCGAAGCGGACCATCGACGAGCGAGCGATGCCGGGCAGGTTCCTCTTCTCCGGGTCGGCATCCGACGAGGTCGTCGGCGAGCACTGGGCCGCGACGGGTCGATTCGTCCGTCTCACCCTCGAGGGGCTGTCCCAGCGCGAGCAGCGGGGGCGCGCCGGCGGGCCGATGTTCGTCGACCGGCTGCTGGACGGCGACTACGACGAGGCGTTGCCGCCGAGCAATGAGCTGACCTCCGGCGACTACCTCGAGCTCGCCTGTTCGTCGATGCTGCCCGAGGCGGTCCGGCTCCGGAGCCCGCGCACGCGCACGGCCTTCCTGTCCAGCTACGTGGACAACATGGTGAGCCGCGATGTGCGCCTGATCGCCGACGTCCGCGACCCGCTCAAGCTCCGCCGCTACCTGTCGGCGATCGCGGCCAACAGCGCGGGCACGCCACCTCTCGAACGCCTCGTCCGAGCGTGCGAGCTCAACCGCGAGACGGCGCAGCGCTACGACGGCCTCCTGGAGCGGCTCTTCCTGACCGACCAGGTCCCCGGCTGGTCGGCCAACTACCTCGCGCGCGTGGCGAAGCGATCGAAGCGCTACGTGCGCGACCCTGGGCTCCTCGCCCACCTCCTGGGCGTGGACCGCCGCAGTGCCGTTCGCCACGCCGACGTCGCGGGTCGCCTCATCGACACCTTCGTCGTGTCGCAACTTCGTTCCGAGCTCCCCTTCATGCGCCTTCCCGCCCGACCCTTCCACCTCCGCCACGGCGAGCAGGTCGAAGTCGACTACCTCGTCGAGCGATCCGACGGCGCCATCGCCTTGTTCGAGTTCAAAGCTGCGGCCCACGTCGACGACCGCGACGCCCGCCATCTCCTCAGCGTCTCCGCGGCCATCAACCGGGCTGAGCCGCGCCGCCAGACCCGCGGCGTGGTGTTCTACTGCGGATCACACAGCTACCGCGTGACCGACACCGTCTTGGCCCTGCCGATCTCCGCGCTCTGGAGCGACGCTGAAGGCGGCGAGCCGGCTTCCGGGGGCGTGGTGACCGACGAGTAGGGGCGGTCGGCACTACAGCGGCTTCCAAATCGGGGGGCGGCCCTCGCGGAAGGCCTCGAACGCCTCCGAGAGCTCACCGGTGGCGGTGCACATGATCTGGGTGCGGTTCTCCATGTCGAGGGCGTGACGCAACGACGGGGCGTCGATGGTCTGCCACATCGTCTCCTTGGTCATCCACGACGCCAGCGGCGAGTGACCGGCGATCTGGCGGGCGGTGACCATGCAGCGGTCGATCAGCGCGCCCGGCTCGACCACGTCGAGGACGAGGTCCATCTCCCGGGCCTCGGCGGCGTCGAACACCCGGCCCGTGAGCATCAGCTCGGCGGCTCGGGAGGCGCCGACGAGCCGGGGCAGGAAGTAGCTCGTCCCCATGTCGCAGGCGGACACGCCCACGTTGATGAACACCGCGCCGAACCTGGCGGTGGTGGCGGCGTAGCGGACGTCGCACGCGAGGGCGAGGGCGAAGCCGCCGCCCACAGCCGCGCCGTTGACCGCGGCGATCACCGGCTGGCGCAGGCGGTGGATGCGCTCGTGCAGCGAGGCGATGTGCTCCTGGGTGACCAGCAGCCGGGCGGTCTCCCCCATCTCCTCGGTGCCCGGCGCCCCCCGCTCGCCGTCACCCCCCTTGAGGTCGGCCCCCGAGCAGAACCCTCGGCCGGCGCCGGTGAGGACGATGGCCCGCACGTCGCGGTCGACGCCGAGCCGGGCGAAGGTCTCGTGCAGCGCGGCGATGAGCCCCTGGCTCATGGCGTTGAGCCGGTCGGGCCGGTTCATCGTGACCAGCACGAT
>CAZYPY010000133.1:0-6603 GCA_964649545.1 uncultured Microthrixaceae bacterium
TCGACGACATCACCGAACGGCGCCGCTACGAGTCCCAGCTCGCCCACCGGGCGACCCACGACCCGCTCACCGACCTGCCGAACCGCACGCTGCTCGACGACCGCCTCGCGCAGGCGTGCGCCCGACTCGGACGTGACGGCGAGCAGGTGGCGGTGCTGTTCTGCGACCTCGACGACTTCAAGGCGGTCAACGACCGCTTCGACCACACCGTCGGCGACCAGGTGCTCGTCGAGGTGGGGCGTCGGATCCAGGCGGTCCTGCGCCCGGCCGACACCGTGGCGCGCCTCGGCGGCGACGAGTTCGTGGTCGTGTGCGAGCGTACCTCGGCGACCGAGGCCGACGACGTGGCCGATCGCATCAAGGCGGCGCTGGCCGAGCCCTTCCCGGCGGCGGGTGGCCGCGGGCTCGGGGTCAGCATCGGGGTGGCGGCGGCGAGCGACGCCGGGACCGACGCCGGCGACCTGTTGCTGCGGGCCGACCAGTCGATGTACCGCCGCAAGCACGAGCGGCGCGCGGGCCAGGGGTGAGGGTGCGGCGGGGTGCGGAAAACGACGGACGCCCGTCACCACGAGGGTGACGGGCGTCCGGTCGGCTCGGCGCGGAGGGGGGAGGGGCGCCGAACGGGATCGGTGGGTCAGCCGTAGAAGCGGCTGCCGCAGTGGGGCCACTGGCCGAGGCCGGCCCGGTCCTTCAAGATGTTGGCCCGGCGGATCTGCTCGATGCGGCTGTGCTGGTGGGGAAGGCCGGTGCCGCCCACCGAGCGCCAGGTCGAGGCGCTGAACTGGAGGCCGCCGTAGAAGCCGTTGCCGGTGCTGAGGTGCCAGTTGCCGCCGGACTCGCACTGGGCGACGCGGTCCCAGTTGGCCTGGTTGGGCACCGAGGCGTTCACGGCGTTCAGGTAGACGGCGAGCAGGTAGGCCCGCAGCTGGTTGGCGACGACCGCGTTCAGGTAGCGGGCGAGCCGGGTGGCCTGCGCCAAGGTGATCTTGTCGCGGTGGCTGTTGTTCCACGCCCGCTTGACCTCGAGGGGCTGGTACACGTAGGTGGCCTCGCTGAGGTTGCGGGGGCCCTTGACCCGGCCGGCCTCGGCGGGGGCGGCGGCGGCCTGGGTGAGGGCGCTCGGGGCCTCGAGGGTGGAGGCGGGCGGGATCACGGTGGTGGGGGTCTCGGCGGGCACCTCCGGCTCGACCGGGGCGACGGTGGTGCTCGTGGTCGGGGCGTCGGGGGCGACGGTGGTGCTGGTGGTGGCGTCCGGCACCTCGTCGGCCGGCGCGGTCTGGGCCGAGGCGACCGCCGGGGCGGCGATCGAGGCGATGACGGTGGCCACGAGGGCCAGGAGCAGCGCCACGGCGGCGGCGCTGCGGTGCATCAACGCTTCGGATCCTTCTTCGGTCGTCTGCTGCTGCATGGGAGGGGCTCCTGGTTCGGGGGGAGCGCTCCCGACCCGCCCACCCTCGTTCCCGCCCGGCCCGTGGGCGCACGCGCGCGTCACGAGGATCGGGGTTGGGGGGAGGCGTACCGGGTGCTCGGGCCGCTCCGGGGGAGTCGCTCGATGGGACTCGTCCACGGGCGGCGCTGAGCGCGCTCTGGTTCGTTGGTGACATCTTCGTCACGACCGCAACGCAAATGCAACATACAGCGGTGTGACTTGTGCCACTCCCGCGAGCGCGGCGCAAACTCTCACAAGCACGGCGGAACGGCCGACGAGGACGGGCCGCCCGCCGTGTAGAGTCGGCGACCGCAGTTCGGAGAGGTGCCGGAGTCTGGCTGATCGGGCTTCCCTGCTAAGGAAGTGTGCCTACGGGTACCGTGGGTTCGAATCCCACCCTCTCCGCCGGATGGCGTCGCGAAGCGTCGCCGTGGCCTGGGCCCCTCGTGCGGGGGTTCAGGCCCTTCTGCGTTCCGGGCCCACTGTCGTGTCGGGGGGTGGTCGACCGTGCCGCTCAGGGACCGGCGGCGAGGTCCGCGTCGATGGTGGTGAGGGCGCCGGCCGTGGTCGTGACCAGGGTGGCCCCGGCGGGGCCGGAGGCGCCGTCGTGGAACTCGGGGCCGGCGGAGCCGGTCGGGTCGACGAAGACCAGCAGGTGGTTGCCGGCGGTGAGACCACCGATGAGGTAGGTGCCGTCGGCGGCGGTGACCGCACCACCCACCGGGGCGCCGTCGTTGCCGATGGCGAGCACGAGCGCGCCGGCGAAGGGCCCGCCACCGGCGTGGGTGACCGTGCCCGTGATGCCCGCCGACGGGCCGGCGGGGTCGAGCGCGGCGTCGGCCACGCCCGGCGCCGCCGCCGACACGGTCACGGCGTCGGCGTCGGCGATGTCGTAGTAGGGCAGGTCGTCGTACCACTCCATGGCGTGCCGGAAGGTGGGGTCGACGATCTCGACGCGGTAGTCGCCGGGGTCGAGGGCGATGGTGTAGGCGCCGGTCGCGTCGGTGCGCGCGGCGGCGGTGAAGGCGTAGTCGGATCTGCGCAGGGCGACGGCCACGGCGCCCGCGACGGGCTGGCCCGAGGCCGAGTCGGTCACGCGACCGGTCAATGCCGCGGCGCCACTCGAGGGCGTCCTGACCGCCAGCGAGGCGTGGGCCACCGCCGCCTCGCCCGCGGCGAGGGTGACGGGTTCGCCGTCCGCGAACGCGGTGGCGTCGTCGAAGAACTCAGGGTGGTGCGCCCCGGCGGGGTCGAAGGTGACGACGTGGTAGTCGCCCGCCGGGAGGCCGTCGATGGTGTAATCGCCCCGGGCGTCGGCCACCGCGCCGCCGGTGGGCACCCCGCCGGTGGAGACGGCGAAGGCCATCGCGCCGGGGACGGGATCACCGCGGCCGTCGCCGGTGATCGTGCCCGAGATCGACGCGGTCCGGCCGGCGGGTGCCAGCGCCGCGTCCAGTGTGGTGACCGCGCCGGCGGTCAGGGTCACCGGGTCGGCATCGGCCTGCGACGGGGCGTCGTCGGCCCACTCCGCGGCGTGGCGACCGGGGGGGTCGACGAGCATGGCCTCGTAGTCGCCCGAGGTGAGGGTGAGCGCGTACCGGCCGTCGGCGTCGGCGACGGCCGCGGCGGCGAACGAGTGGTCGTCGCGGTCGAGCACCATCACCCAGGCGCCCGCGACCGGCTCGCCGGCCGCCGAGCCACCGTCGGTCGTCACCCGGCCGGCGAGCGTGCCGAAGGCGGCCGGGTCGACGTCCACGCCGAGGGACCGACTCGCGCTCAGGTTGCCGTTGACGTCGAGCGCCCGGGCCTCGACGTGGCTCGACCCGGTCGCCGAGACAGTGACCGCCGGGGCGGTGCCGATGTGCTCGACCCACGGCCCCACCGTGCCGTCGGGCCCGTGGACCCGGACTTCGACGCCCCGGACCCCGGCGGCGTCGGTGGCCGTCACCGTCACGTCCACGGCGCTGGCGTACTTCCCGTCGCCGTCGGGGGGCCGGGAGGGCGCCAGGGTGACGACGGGCGCCGTGGCGTCCGTGGCGAACTGGTAGCTCGCAGCCATGCCCGCGGTGGCGAGCTTCTGCTGGCCGACCAGCGACGGGTGGAAGTGGTCCCCGCACCCGTCGTAGGTGAAGTTGGTGGGGCAGAGGTAGGACCAGTCGATGGGCCCAGACTTGCGGTTGTGGCTGATGTCGCGGTCCTCGAACCCCCACTGGTTGCGGGGCAGCAGGGGACCGTCGGGCGGGTTCTGGCGGTTCGAGCTGAAGTCGAAGAAGTAGTCGTCGTCGTAGCGGCAGCGGAGAACCGCCCCGCACTCCTCCCGCAGCACCGCGTTGTAGGCGAGGTTCCGCCCGCGCACCTGGTTGCGGCGGTCGACGTCGGCGGCCGACAGGCTGGTCGGGTTCGTGAGCAGCGACTGGCAGGGCACCTCGATGTTCAAGAAGTTGTCCCAGAAGAACCGGGCGCGACCGGCCTGGCCCACCTGGTCGCTCACGTACGGATTGACCGATTCGGGGGCGCCCCGGATGAACCAGAGGTTGTAGATGTCGGGGATGCTGGCCACGAAGACCAGGGCGTCGGGCACGCGGGCGCGCAGGGCCGCCAGCCCGGCGCGGAACTGCGCCCGGTAGGTGGCCGTCGGGGTCATCTCCGCCACCGACGGCCGGCACAGGTCGTTGCCGCCCAGCTCGACCACGACGTACCGGGTGGAGGTGGGCAGCGACGACGCCTGGCTGGCCATGTCCCCCATGCGGCGGCCGTTCGAGGCCTGATTGTAGGCGTTCGCGGTGGCGATGCCGAGCTGCCCGCGGATGCTCCACGCCACGCTGCCGGTGGCCCACGAGTTCTGCTTCATCTCCGCGCTCAGCTGCCCGGTGCCCGTGGCGGCCGAGATCGAGTCCCCCAGCACCGCCATGGTGGTGGGGACCCCCGTCCGGGCCGGTGTGGGCGTCGGGGCGGCGGCGGTGGGGCGCGCCGAACGGACCGGTGTCCGGGCGCCCGCCGGTGCCGGGGCCGAGGTGACGACGAGCGCCGCCGCCGCTACGGCCACCAGCACCAGGGCCGCCGCCCTCGTGCTCTGCTCGCGCTGCATCCACCGTCCCCTTGGTCCCCCGCCGGTCGGCGGTCACGCTAGTCGCCGCCGCCCGGCCGCTGCGGCCCCACCCCCGGCGGGGATCCGCTGAGCCCGCCGCCGGTGAGGGCGACCGTGCGCGCACCGGTGCGGCGCCCGCGCACGAACCGGCGGCGACCGAGCGACGACCCTGCTGGACCGGTAGCCTCCGGGCCAGTAGTGGTCGGCGCGGGAGGTGACGCGACCCATGCGGGGGAGGCGAGGCGCAGCACGCCGGGCGGCGACCGCGGTCACGGTGGTGACGCTCGCCGCCGCGTCGCTGGCCCTCGCCCCTGCGCCGGCGGGTGCCGGCACCAACGAGACCCCGCCGACGGTGGTCGAGTCCCGGGGCATCGCCGGCAGCGGCGTTCCGGGGACCCCGCAGTTCCTCAGCGTCAACGCGATCGCGGTCGACGCCGCCGGCGACGTGTTCGTCGCCGAGGACCACCTCGTGCGCAAGCTCTCGGCCGCCGGCGTCGACCTCACCTCCTGGCCGGGCTCGAGCGCGGGACGCGAGCTGCTGAGTCTCACCCGGGAAGGCGACGGCCACCTGTACGCCATCGAGGACGGCGCCACCTCGTCTGCCGCGCATCGCGTCCTGCGCTTCGACTCGAGCGGCCAGGACCTCGGGTCGTTCCCCACCAGCTCGTCGGCCATCGACATCGCCGTGGCCCCGGCCGGCGAGGTCTACGTCGTCACCCGATCCGGCACCGTGCTGCGCTACGCCGCCGACGGCACGCAGGTGGGCACGTGGTCCGCCTCGACGTCGTCGCTGTCCATCGCCGTCGACAGCACGGGCGCGGTGTACGTGGGGGACGACGCGAACCGTCGCGTGACGGTGTTCGACGGCGGCGGCACCCTGCTCCGCACGATCGGTGCCCCTGGCTCCGGCGACGGCCAGTTCGGCACCGGGCTCTGGGCCGGGCTGCGCTTCACCCTCGACGCCGGCGACCACCTCTACGTCACCGACGGGGCGCGTCAACGGGTGCAGGAGTTCGACACCAGCGGCGCCTTCGTGGGCGCGTTCGGTGCCTGGGGCACGGGCGACGGCAACTTCGACCGCGCCCACGAGGTCGCGGTCGGCCCCGACGACCACGTCTGGGTGACCGACGTCAACCGCAGACGGCTGACCGAGTTCGGCGCCGGCGCGCACCCGTTCGTGCGGGCCTGGGGCTCGTACGGCGACGGCGGGCCCCAGTTCCAGTCCCCGAGGGGCATCGCCACCGACGGTGCCGGCAACATCTACGTGGCCGACACGGGCAACGACCGTATCCAGAAGTTCGACGCGGCCGGAAACCTGCTCCTGACCTGGGGGACCACGGGGACCGGCGCCGACCAGTTGGACGAGCCGATCGACGTCGACGTGGCCAGCGGGTCGGTCTACGTGTCCGACAACCTCAACGACCGCATCCAGGTGTTCTCGACGACCGGGGTGCTCCAGCGCACCATCAGCACGAACCTCTCGTCGCCGGGCGCCCTCGACGTGCTGAGCGACGGGACGGTGGTGGTCGTCGACAACAAGGCGATCGACGTCTTCGGGCCGACCGGCACGTTCCTGCGGAGCTTCGGGTTCGACTCGGCGAACCCGATCACCGGTGTCGCGGTCGATCCCGCAGGAACGGTCCTGGCCGCCAAGGGTTCCGTCGTCCAGCGGTGGTCGCAGGCCGGCACCCTCCTGGACTCGTGGGACATGGCCGGCGCCCAGCCCGAGGTCGATGCCCGTGCCATCGAGGTCGACCCGCAGGGCGAGGTCTGGGTCAGTTCGGGGACGAGCTACCTCGAGAGCGAGGTGGTCAAGCTGGGCCCGGACGGCACCGTCCTCACCCGGATGCAGGTGGTCGAGCCCGGGTCGACCTACCCCTCTCTCGTACGGGACTTCGCCTTCGGGGCGAACCGGCGTGTGTACACCGTGGCCTCGTCCGCGATCGTCGTGTTGCAGGCCGCCACCGGGTCGGTGCTGGACACCACCCTCGCCGTCGACCAGGTGACCGCCACCGTCGGCGACCGCATCGACTACCACCTCACGATCCGCAACACCGGGACGGTGGCGCTGACGGGGGTGTCGGTC
>CAZYPY010000133.1:6703-8077 GCA_964649545.1 uncultured Microthrixaceae bacterium
CGTGCGGGCCTTCGGGCCGGACGGCACGTTGCGCTCGGCGTGGGTGGCCGAGGGGGTGCCCAGCACCCGGCGGGTCGACGTGGACGGCGCCGGCCGTGTTCTCGTCCTCAACGTCAACGGCCGGACGGTGCAGGTGTTCGAGCCGGCCGGTCACGTGGCGGGGACGGTGACCGCAACGGGGTCGGGCGCTCCCGTGGCGCACGCCTGGGTGGCGGCGCTGCGGACGTCGGACTTCTCGTTGGCGGGCGCCGCCACCGCGGCGGCCGACGGCTCGTACGTGCTGGATGCGCCCCCTGGGTCCTACTTCCTGTACCTGGTCGATCCGGCCGCCCGTCACGCCAACGGGTTCGCCGGGGGCAATGCCCCGCCCACCGTCGCCGTGACGACGGGGGCGACCACGGAGGCCGACGCGACGATGGCGCCGACGCGGGGATCGATCACGGGGACGGTCACCGACCAGGGGTCGGGCGACCCGATCCCGACGGCGGTGGCGCTGTCGTTGTCGGCCTCGGGCGAGGCGCAGCGCCTGGCGGTCGGGGACGGGTCGGGAGCGTTCACGCTGGAGGACCAGGCGGCGGGGAACCACCTGGTGGCGTTCCTCGACCCGTCCGGTGGGCACCGCCCGGAGTTCTTCGACGGGTCCATCGACGCCGTGGGGGCGACGCCGGTGACGGTCACCGCCGGTGGCTCGGCGTCGGCGTCGGCGTCGTTGGTGTCGCAGCCGACGCCGGGCTCGGGAGCGACGATCTCGGGGACCGTCACCGAGGCAGGGTCGGGTGACCTGCTGGCCGGGGTGGCGGTGGTGGTGTTGCGGGCGTCGGACTTCGCGTTCGTACGGGCGTCGGGAACGGGCCCGTCCGGGACGTACACCGTGCCGGTCCCGGCGGCGGAGAGCTACAAGATCGCCTTCCTGGACACCACCGGCGCCCATGCGACCGAGTGGCACGCGGACCTGCCCTTCCACGCGTTGGGGTCGGCCGACGTCGTGGCAGCCCCGGCGACGGTGGACGCCGCGTTGGGGCGCACGACCGGCGCGATCGAGGGCACGGTCACCGATGCCGGCTCGGGCGACCCACTCGGAGGGGCGTGGGTGGTCGCGATCGGCCCCTCGGGCATCGCCGGCGGCGCGATCACGGCCGCGGACGGCACCTACCACCTGGGCCCGCTCCCACCGGACGACTACCGGGTGACCGTGGTGGACGTGGTCGGCGGCCGCGCCCAGGAGTACTGGGAGGACTCGAGCGACCACGACGGCGCCACCCCAGTGGCGGTCACCGCGGCGCAGACGACCTCCGACATCGACCCTGTCCTCGGCTGAGGCTGCGGACTCGGGCGACACTTGTCGACCTCACGTCGAGACCCCCCGCCTGGGGG
>CAZYPY010000134.1:0-7972 GCA_964649545.1 uncultured Microthrixaceae bacterium
GCGTGCGTCGTCGGCCACGACCCGAGATTACACGGTGTTTCCCGGTAAAATCGCCTCGCGATGACCGAGATCTCCGCGATGGACCCGCCCCCCAGCCCCGACGAGGTCATGGCCCTGCTCCGCGGCGTGATCGACCCCGAGCTCGGCAGCGACATCGTGGACCTGGGCATGGCCAAGGGCGCCCGCGTCGCCGACGACGGCACGGTGACCCTGACCATCGCCCTCACGACGGCCGGCTGCCCGCTGCGGGCCCAGATCCAAAAGGACGCCAAGGCCCGGGTCGGCTCGCTGCCGGGCGTCGCCGCCGTGAAGATCGACTGGACCGAGCTCACCGCCGACGAGAAGGCGGCCACCATGAGCCGGGCCCGCCTGAACGCCGCCGAGCGGGCACCGGACACCGAGATCCCGGCCACGGCCAAGGTCATCACCATCGCCTCGGGAAAGGGGGGTGTGGGCAAGTCGTCGGTCACCGTGAACCTGGCCGCGGCGCTCGCGCAGCAGGGCTTCACCGTCGGGGTCCTCGACGCCGACATCTGGGGCTTCTCGGTTCCGCGCATGCTCGGCATCGAGGGCCGTCTGCTCGGTGAGGCGGCGCCGGCCGGCGACGACCCGGCCGCGCCGGGCGAGCGCAAGATCGTCCCCCATTCGCTGCCGGTCGGATCGGGCCTGCTCAAGGTCGTGTCGATGGGATTCCTCGTCGACGACGAGGAATCCGCCCTCATGTGGCGGGGCCTGATGCTCAACCGGGCGGTGCAGCACTTCCTCGAGGACGTGCGCTGGGGCGACCTCGACTACCTGCTCATCGACATGCCCCCCGGCACCGGCGACGTGGCCATGGGCCTGGCCCGGATGCTGCCTCGGGCGGAGATGGTCATCGTGACCACGGCGGCCGTGGCCGCCCAGAAGGTCGCCATCCGGGCCGCCACGATGGCCCGGAAGAGCCACGTGCGGGTCGTCGGGGTGATCGAGAACATGAGCGCCTTCGTCTGCGACCACGGCGAGTCGTACCCCTTGTTCGGGGAAGGGGGTGGCGAGGCGTTGGCCACCGCGGCCGGCGTACCGCTGCTCGGGCAGATCCCGCTCGAGCCGTCGGTCTCCCGCGGCGGCGACACCGGCGCCCCGGTCGCCCTGGGCGAGGGACCCGCCGCCGACGCCTTCCGCGCCCTCGCCGACGTCATCGTGCGGGAGGCCGTGCCCCCCGTCGAGATGGCCGGCTGCTCGGCCCGCATCCTCGACGCCGCCGTGGCGGCTCTTGATCGGTTGGACGCCCTCGACGCCCGAGGTGCGACCCCCGGGTAGGGGTTCTCTCACCTGGGGGCCACGAACACCTCGACACGCGCCAGGTCACGTGCCCAGCCACGGATCCCCTGCCCAACGGGGAAGCGAGTCGGGGGGTGACGCCGGAACGGCTTCCGGCCACGCGCAGGGACGAGCATGGCCGGAAACGGAATCCGGCGGCAGGACCCGCCGACTCGCGGGGGTAGCCCCCTCGAGCTAGCGGATGCGCAGCTTGGCCAGGTGGGGCGGGAGGGAGCCGACGACCTTGCGGGGCGCCGCCGGCGGGTCGGGGAAGGGCACCGCGCACGCATCGTCCGGGTCCTGGCCGGCGTCGACGCCCATGCCCCGCAGGATCAGGCGACAACCCCACTCGGTCTCGATCGACAGCGACTCCGCCGGCCCCTCGAACACGTCGACGACGACCGCGTCGTCACCGGGGTAGAGCACCCGCAGGTACTCGGGGGCGTACACGGGCACGCCGGCCACCTCGCCCACGACCTCCTGGTCCGGCCCCGGCCAGAAGTCCTCGTAGAGGAACGGCGCCGTCGAGTCGCAGCACCCCGTCCCGATCGTGATCGTCAACTCCCCGGATCGAGCCTCCAGAGCACGTCGGACGACCGCGTCAGCCGCAGAGGTGGACTCGACTCGCATGGCTCGAGCCTACGGCTCAGCCATGCTGCCAGAAGCGGTGCTTGAGGCTGGTGGTGCCGTCCAGGGCGACGGCGTCGAGGCGGTGCACCTCGTCGGGGGTGAGGGCCCAGCCCAGGGCACCGGCGTTGTCGGTGGCCTGGCGGGCGTTCTTGGCCCCGGGGATCGGCACCGCGCCCTTGTGGATCAGCCAGCGCAGCGCCACCTGGCTCGGGGTGCGCCCGTCGTGGGCCTCGCCGAGCGCCCGCAGCTCGGCCACGATCGGGTCGATCCGCTCCCAGGGGTGGGCGGAGAAGTCCCGGTTGCCCGGGGGCGGGTTGGCGGCCGAGTACTTGCCGGTGAGGCGGCCCTGGCCGATCGGCGAGTACGCCAGCGGCACGACACCCAGGCGGGCGCACTCGGCGATGAGGCCGACGTTCTCGGGGCGCCGGCGCAGCAGCGAGTACTCGATCTGGTTGGTGGCCAGGGCCACCCCCCGCTGGGCCAGCTCGTGGTGGATCGACGCGGTCTCGCGGGCCGAGTAGTTGGAGACGCCCACGGCGGTCACGAGCCCTTCGTCGACCACCGCGGCGAGCGCGTCGGCCAGCGCCCGGTGCGAGCGCAGGCTGACCGGCCCGTGCAGCTGGTAGAGGTCGATGCGCTCGATCCCCAGCCGGTCGAGCGAGCCGAGCACGGCGTTGCGCAGGGAGCGCCGGACGTCGAGCTTCCACGGCGCGGGCATGAACTTGGTGGCGATCACGAGCCGGTCGCGGTCGACGCCCGACGACGCCAGCAGGCGTCCGATGATGCGCTCGCTCTCGCCGCCGCCGTAGACCTCGGCGGTGTCGAAGAGGGTGACCCCGGCGTCGATCGACGCCTCCCAGGCCTCGGCGATGGTCGCCTCGCTGAGGGCGGCGTCGTAGCCCCCCATCCCCCACGTGCTCTTGTCCCCCCACGCCCAGCACCCGACGCCGAGCGGCGCGGTGTCCCTGTCGAGCCCGGCGAACCGGATCTGGTCGCGTTCGGCGGTCATGCCCGCACGCTATCGGCGGCGGTCCGACCCGCCCGGGCTGCCGCTGGTCGTATTTAGCTAGACCTGGCTAAGCTCTTGCCATGCCGCCCCACGTCGTCAACACCCACGAGGCCAAGAGCCGGCTGTCCGAGCTGATCCGCGAGGCGGAGGCAGGGGGCGAGGTGATCGTCGCCCGCAACGGGCAGCCGGTGGCCAAGATCATCCCGTGGCCGCCGGCGCGGCCGACCCGGACCCGGGGAGCGTGGGCGGGGCAGGTCACTCACCACGGTGACGACGTCGGCCCCGACCCGGACGTGGCCGCCCTCTTCGACGAGTCCGCCGACGCCGTGGCGTCATGAGGCTCCTCCTCGACAGCCACGTGGCCCTGTGGTGGCTCGAGGACGCCGACGACCTCGGGCCCGAGTGCACCGCGCTCATCGAGTCCGCCGACGACGTGTGCTTCTCCGCGGTCACGCCGTGGGAGCTGGGCATCAAGCGCGCCCTCGGCAAGCTCGACTTCCCCGACGGCCTCGTGGCCGCCCTCGAGGCGGCCGGCTTCGCCGAGCTCCCCGTCACCGCCGCCCACGCGGACCTGGCCCCACGGCTCCCCGCCCACCACCGCGACCCGTTCGACCGCATGCTCGTCGCCCAGGCCCAACTCGAGGCCCTCCGCCTCGTCAGCGCCGACGCCTCCCTCACCCCCTACGACGTCGAAGTGATCGACGCCCGCCGCTGATCAGAACAGCACGGTCGACGGCGGCACGGGGTCGTCCGGGCCATGCGGCCACGCCGCCTCGGTGCTCGCCAGCCGGAACAAGACGTCGGTGAGCTGGGCCCGCGTGGCGAGCCGGTCGGGCTTGAAGCGCACTCCCGACACGAACCCGTCGAGCAACCCGTTGACCTCGGCCCATTTCAACGCGGCGGTGTAGCGGGCGCCGGCCGGCACATCGGTGAAGCCGTGGGCGGGATTGCCGGTCGGCGCCCCCACCATGCGCCACGCCAGCTTCACGACATCGGCCCGTGACACCCCATCGCTCGGACGGAAGTTCGGGCGTGCGCCGCTGACCAGCCCCTGCGCCACCGCCCAGTCGACGGCGCGCCGGAACCAGGCGTTCCGCTGCGAGGGTGGGGTTGTGTCCCTGATGGGGCGTAAGGATGGATTGCACGTCGTGGTCTCGGGGGCTCTGACTCCGCGTTCCACCGGCCCTTCGGGTGCTCTTGTTCCGACCTGTCGACTCCCGGGCCGCGGCGTGCAGTCCAGCTCGAGCCGGTGAACAGTGACTTGATAGGAGCCTGGTCTAGAGGCCCCCTCGCAGTGCTGTCCTCGCTCACCGGCCCGAGCCGTTCGGTCCCTCGCGAAAGGAAACCACTGTGAGCATCGCCCATCTCCAAGGCTCGGGCAACGTCATCATCGGCATCGACACCCATGCCGACACCCACGTCGCGGTCGCGATCACCGACCAAGGCGGCCGTCTCGCTGAGCTCGCGTTCAACGCCGACCCGGCCGGGTTCGCCCGCGTCGACAGCTGGGCCCGTTCGCTGGGCACTCCCATCGCTTGGGGTGTGGAGGGCACCAGCAGCTACGGCGCCGGCCTCTCCCGCCACCTCACCCGCACCGGTGCGGTCGTGTTCGAGGTCAACCGGGCCGACCGGTCGCTGCGCCGCCGGGTCGGCAAGACCGACCCCATCGACGCCGAGGCCGCCGCCCGCTCCGTGCTGGCGGGCACCGCTACCGCCATCCCCAAGACCGGCGACGGGCCCATCGAAGCGATCCGCGTCACCCGCGTCGTCAAGCGATCGGCGATCAAGGCCCGCACCCAGGCCATCAACCAGCTCAAAGCCCTCGTCGTCACCGCCCCCGACACGCTGCGCCGCGACCTGGCCGGGCTCACCAACCCCCGTCTCATCGACCGGTGCGCCCGCCTGCGGCCCGCCGACACCCTCGGCGACCCCGCCGTCGCCACCAAACGGGCCCTGCGCCGCCTCGCCCGACGCGTCCAGGCCCTCACCGACGAGATCGACGACCTCGACGCCGAGCTCGCCGCTCTCGTGACCGCCACCGCCCCCAAGCTCCTCGACCAGTTCGGCATCGGCCCCGACAGCGCCGCCGCCCTGCTCATCGCCGCCGGCGACAACCCCCACCGGCTCCACAGCGAAGCCGCGTTCGCCGCGCTCTGCGGCACCAACCCCATCCCCGTCGCCACCGGCAAGACCGACTACCACCGCCTCAACCGCAGCGGCGACCGCCAAGCCAACGCCGCCCTCTACCGGGCCGTACTGACCCGCCTCGCCTACGACCCCGACACCAAGGCCTACATCGCCGCCCGCCTCGCCCCCGGCGGCGGCAACAAGAAACACCTCATCCGCAAACTCAAGCGCTACCTCGCCCGCCAGCTCTACCCCATCATCCTCGACGCCCTCGCACCTCCCGTGACCGCCCATGCCGCCTGACAGCACCCCCTTGACATCCATAGGAGCGTCGGAACGTCGTCGAAGGTATGGCGCGGGGATACCGGAGGTTGGTCCATCATCCGGAATAGCGCGTCGACGAGGCGGGCACGTGTGACCACCTTCGACGGACGGAACGTCGTCTCGGTCACCCCGGGGACGACCTCGAACAGCGCCGCCCAGTCCACCGCGCCCGCGTAGAACGCCGCCGGCGCCACGTCCGTGAACCCCGCCGGCGGGATCGTCACCTCGACCTCGAAGGGCTCACTGCTGAGCGGGGCCAGGCGATCCGCGATGACCGTGGCGGTGTTGGTGAACGTCCCAAGATCGACGGCCGAGGTCGCGTACTCCCGGGCGATCACCACTTCCTCGCCCACGGCCAACGTGCCGAGCTCGCTGACCTGGACGGAATCGGGGCCGTCGATCTCGCCCACCTGTGCGAGGGGGATGTCACCGGTGTTGCCGACCACCACCTCCCAGGTGATCGGCGTCCCGGCGGGAACCGTGGTCTGGCCGGGTCGCTGGACGATCGACGCCGACCGTACCCGCCCGACCTGCACGACGACCGGTGGACCGGCCGACTGGGACGGTGAGGTCTGTGCTGTGTCCACCGACGCCGAGTTGACGAACGAGCCCTCGTTCGCCGCGGTCGTCGGGAACGAGCACTCGACGATCAACTGCGCTCCGACCGCGAGGTCATCGACCGGACCCTCGCAGTCGGGCACCTGCGGATCGGTGACCGTGACACCGGTCAGCGTGACGTCACCGGTGTTCGTGATCGTCAATCGGTACCGGATCTCCTCCCCCACGAGCACCCCGACGTCCGGACTCGACATCGAGGCCGTGAACGACGGGTGGGTCGGCACGCGCTGCACCTGGGTCTGCACCGCGTTCGACGTGACCGCAGCGGTCTGGGCCGTCGCCACGGTCGCCGTGTTGGTCCGCAGACCAGCCGCCGTCGTGGTGAACGCGCACTCGACGGTGACCGCCTCACCCGGGGCGAGATCGGAGACGGGGCCCGAGCACGCCGGGGCGTTGGCGTCGCTCACCTCGATGCCGGTCAGCGCCGTGGTGCCCGTGTTCGTGATCGTGACCTCATAGTGGATGTCTTCGCCGACGAACACCGACCTCTCGGCTGCGGAGAGCCGGACCGCCACATCCGGCCCGCTGGCGTCGACGTGGCCGATCAGGTCGTTGCTCGCGCTGGCGTACCAGAGGTCCCCGTGCAGGCCTTCGGTCAACGCTACGGCGGAGGGTCGGACCACTCCCGGCGGCACCACCGCGGTGCGCGTGAACGACGCGCCCTCGACCCGCCCGAGCGCGGGAGCCGACACGTCGCTGGTGCTGCCGCTGTGGAGGAACCACACGCTGAGGTCCGGGCCACCGGCGAGCACGCCGTCGAGGGCGTTCGTGACGCCGTACCCGGTCGAACGGCTCCCGGTCTGGGGGTCGTAGATCTGCATGAAGAGGTTCTCGTGGGGACCGTCGTCGTCGAAGAAGCCCCACGCGACCCAGAGGTTGCCCCCACCGTCGAAGGCGAGGTCCCGGGCGCCGGTGACCGGCTGAGGCGAGAACGTCCCGACACCACTCGTCGTGACGGCGCCGACGTAGCCCCCCGGGGTGAGGAACCACAGCCGCCCGTCGGGCCCGTTCACGATATCGGTGGCGGCGGCGGTGTAGGTCGAGATCACGCCGTTCGGCGTGATCCGGCCGATCCGATCGGCCGCGAACCACACGTTGCCGTCGGGTCCCAACACCAGATCACCCGGACCCGAGAGGTCGGGCGCCTCGTATACGTTCACGACGCCGGTGCCCACGTCGAGGCGACCGATGAAGTCGTTGTTGGCGTTGGAGAACCAGACGTTGCCGTCCGCTCCGATCGTGAGGTGACTCGGCCCATCGATCGTGCCGGGGTTCGCCGACTCGCCGAAGGTGGTGATGTCGCCGGTCTCGGGCACCAGACGGCCGATGAGGTCGTTGGCGCGACTGGTGAACCAGACCGTCCCGTCGGGCGCCACGGCGATGTCGGTGGGCTCGTCGATCTCGCCGTCGGCGTCGGTGTAGGTGGTGATGTCGCCCCGGTCCGCCGACGCGGGTGACGGCGCCACCGGGACGATCGCGAGCCCCACCCCGAACGTGGCCGAGGCGACCAGCAGCGCCACCGCTCGCCGAACACCCACGCCCGGAGGCTACGCCCCCCCCCCCGCAGCTTGCGCCAGCAGCCGCGGTCCCGGACGAGCGACAGGGACCGCGGCGGGCGAAGCCCGCCGCCCAGCAAAACGGGGTAGGGAGACACGGAGCCAGCGGGCCGGGTGGCGGCGGAACGGCTTCGGGCCACGCGCAGCGAGCGACGAGCGCAGCGAGGACCGAGCGAGCATGGCCCGAAACGGATGTCCGCCGACAGGACCCGGCCGGCGGGACGCCGCAGCTCGCGGGGGCAGCCCCCTCGAGGCATGGCTCGAAACGGATGTCCGCCGACAGGACCCGGCCGGCGGGACCGCCGCCGACTCGCGGGGGCAGCCCCCTCGAGCTAGATGTGCGGGCTGAGGAGGGGGTAGTGGAAGTGGTTGTCGCGGCCCGAGGTCTCGGGGTTCACGTGGACGTGCT
>CAZYPY010000135.1:0-1664 GCA_964649545.1 uncultured Microthrixaceae bacterium
GGCATGCCCGCCTTGCGGCCGACGATGTAGCCCAGGCCGGTCGCCACCTCGTCGATGGCGGAGCGCACGTGGTCGGGGTCGTCACGGTCGGGGGCGCCCACCGCGGCCCGGGCGTCGTGCTCGTGCACGAAGCAGTCGTAGTGGCGGATGCGCATGAAGCGGCCGTAGGTCTCGTCGGGGCCGGCCGGCGTCCACGACGGGGCGTCGAAGTCGGCCTGGGTCATGGCGCCGAGGGCCTCGAGGCGGCGCCCGGTGACGTCCCGCCACCGGGCGAGCACGTCGGCCGGGGCCGTGGCGCGCAGGCTCTCGACCCACGCCTCGTTGGCCTGGGCGATGGGGTTGCGCAGGTGGTCGAAGCCGGAGACGTCGACGTCGGGCATGGGCTCGCCGAGCAGCGAGGCCTCGGTGCCGAGCAGGTGGGTGAGCTGGTCGCGGACCGACCAGCCGGGCAGCGTCGTGGCCAGCGCCCACTGGTCGTCGGCCAGGCCCGAGTAGAGCTCGTCCAGCGCCGCGAACTCCTCGGTGAGGAGGCGGACGGTGCGGTCGCGGTCGACGATGGTGGCCATCAGGGGGTCTCCTTCTGGATGGTGATCCAGTCGCGGGCCTCGAGGTAGGGGCGAAAGGCCGTGGCGATGGCGGCGATGTCCTCCGCCCGCTTGGGTCGCTGCAATTCGTAGACGTGGGGGAACTCCCGCCAGCCGAGCACGAGGTCCCACAGGCGGACGGCGGCGGGGCCGGTGGGCGGGTCGATGAGGACCGGGCCGAAGAGGGTCTGGTCGTCGTCGAACACCAGGGTCGGCACGCCCCAGCCGCCCCGGTCGGTCACGAACCGGTAGTCGGCCATGACCTCGTCGTGGGTCGTCGGGTCGTCGATGGCCTGCTGCACCAGGCCCGGGTCGAGGCCCAGCTCGCCGAGCAGCGCCTCGGCCACCTCGGGTCGGTGGGGCTTGCGCCCGTCCACGTGGAGGGCGGTGCCCGCGGCCAGGTACCACCGGTCGAGCAGGTCCATGTCGGTGCGGCGCAGTAGTGCCCCGATGCGCATCATCGACCACCCGTACGACCACGGCCGCTCCCACGGGTGCTTCTTGCCCTCCTGGCGGTTGATGTCCTCGAGGCTGAAGAAGCGCCAGTCGACGGTGAGGCCCAGCTGGTCGCGCACGTCGCGCATCCAGAGCGAGGTCTGGTAGGCGTACGGGCACATGATGTCGAAGTGGAACCCGACCCGGCTCGGCCGATCGGGGGCCACGGCGGTGCCGCTCGGCTCGCTCACTGGCGGGACATGGTCGAGCGCCGGTCGGCCTCGGCGTCGGCGGCGGCCTCGTCGATGGACGCGGGCACCGTCGCCGGCTTGACCAGGGTGATGTCCACCCGCTCGAGGCTGCCCTCGAAGGCGAACTCGTGGTCGTAGCTCCGGCTGACCGGCGAGCCGTGGTCGTAGCCCACGCTCGGGCCGACGCTGCTCATGATGCGCATGGCGAAGGGGATGTCGACCGAGCCCGCCTCGGCGCCGTCCACGACGAGGGTCGCCACCGCGGTGTTGCCGTCGCGGCGGAAGCGCACGCCCACGACCGAGCGGCCGGTGGGCACGGCCACGTCCGAGGTCGCGATCTGGTGGTCGCCGAAGCAGTTGTAGTCGAACACCAGGTGGTCGTCCTGGACGAACA
>CAZYPY010000135.1:1764-4063 GCA_964649545.1 uncultured Microthrixaceae bacterium
CGATGGTTGCATCGAGGTCCCAGCTGCGGCCGCCGATGGCCGCGGCCACCTGCGCGGGCAACGGCGTCATCGGCGGGAAGTAGGTGTAGCGCCGGCTCTCCGGGTGGGGGGAGTGGTCGCGGAAGCGGGTGCCGAAGAGCTCGATGGTGCGCTCGTCGAGCGGGAGCACGTTGTGGGCCTCGGCCTCCGCCCACCAGAGGTCGATGAGCTCGGCCAGCTTCTCGGGGTGCTCGGCGGCGAGGTCGTGGCACTCCGATCGGTCCACCTCGTAGTGGTAGAGCTCCCACGGGTCGTCATCGAAGGGCACGCCCGTGGTGTGGCGGGTGACCGCCTTCCAGCCGTCGGCGTAGATGGCCCGGTGGCCCATCATCTCGGAGTACTGGACGCCCTTGCGGGTGGGCGCGTCGGCGTCGGCGAACGTGTAGTTCATGGCCGTGCCGGTGATGGGGAGCTGCTCGTAGCCCCGGTAGGTCTCGGGCGGGGTGACGCCGACGAGCTCGTAGATGGTGGGGGCCACGTCGTTCACCCAGTGGAACTGGTCCCGGATGCCGCCGGCGTCGGTGATGCCTGCCGGCCAGTGGACCACGAAGGGCACGTGGACCCCGCCCTCGTGGGTGTTCTGCTTGTACCACTTGAACGGGGCGTTGCCCGCCTGGGCCCAGCCCCACGGGTAGTTGGCGTGGCTGTTGGGGCCGCCGATGTCGTCGATGCGCTCGATGGCCTCCTCGGGGGTCTCGATGAGGAAGTTGAAGAACTTCATCTCGTGCATGACGCCGAAGGGCCCACCCTCCTGGCTGGCGCCGTTGTCGGAGAGCACGACGATCACGGTGTTGTCGAGCTCGCCGAGGCGCTCGAGGGCGTCGACCACCCGGCCGATCTGGGCGTCGGTGTGGTCGAGGAAGGCGGCGTAGGCCTCCTGGAGGCGGGCGGCGAGGCGCTGCTGCACCTCGGGCAGGTCGTCCCACGCCTCGACGCCCGGGTTGCGGGGGGCCAGCTCGGTGCCCTCGGGCACGAGGCCGCGCTCGACCTGGTTGGCGAACCAGCGCTCGCGGGCGACGTCCCAGCCCTCGTCGTAGCGGCCCCGGTACTTCTCCAGGTACGACGCCGGCGCCTGGTGGGGGGCGTGGGTGGCGCCGAAGGCCAGGTAGAGGAAGAAGGGCCGATCGGGACGGATCGACTTGGTGTCGTGGATGAACCCGACGGCGTGGTCGACGAGGTCCTCGGAGAGGTGGTAGCCCTCCTCCGGGGTGGCCGGGGGCTCGACCATGTGGTTGTCGTAGACGAGCTCGGGGTGGAACTGGTCGGTCTCGCCCTCCATGAAGCCGTAGAAGCGGTCGAAGCCCCGCTGGCACGGCCACTGGTCGTAGGGGCCGGCGGCGGAGGCGTTCTCCATGGCGCAGAGGTGCCACTTGCCGACCGCGAAGGTCGTGTAGCCCTCGTCGCGGAGCACCTCGGCCATGGTGGTGGCGTGGTTGGTGATGTGGCCCCGCATGTGCGGGTAGCCGCTCGAGAAGTTGGAGATCGAGCGCATCCCCACCTCGTGGTGGTTGCGCCCGGTCAGCAGCGCCGCTCGGGTGGGGGAGCACACCGGGGTGACGTGGAAGTTCGTGTACTGGAGGCCGCCGGCGGCGAGGCGGTCGATGTTCGGCGTCTCGATGTCGGAGCCGTAGCAGCCGAAGTGGCTGTAGCCGAGGTCGTCGATGAGGACCACGACCACGTTCGGGGCGTCGTCGCCCGGATGCGGCGGCGTCGGCCACCACGGCGTGGACTCGGCGTGGGTGCGGTTGATCTCACCCTCGAACGGCTCGAACGGCTGGAAGCGCGCCATGGGCGGATCTTATGACACAGCAAGCGACAAAAGATAGGGCCGGCGCGCCGGGTCCCGGCTCGAGCGCCTGCTCGCCTCAGCCGAAGGTGGCGCGGACGATGCCGACGATGGCGTCGACGTCGTCGTCGGTGGCCACCAGCGCCGGCTTGAACTGCAGCACCCTCGGGTCGAACGAGGCGAAGAACGCGTAGACGCCGGCGTCGAAGAGGGCCTTCATGGCGGTCATGCCGCCGTGGTCCTCGTCGAACACGAAGGCGAGGAGCATCCCCCGACGGCGCACGCCGAAGGGCAGGTCCGCGAAGGCGGTCTCCAGCCGCGCGCCCACGGCGTTCACCCGCTCGGCGAAGCCCGGCGCGGTGACGAGGTCGACCACCTCGGCCGCGGCCACACAGCCCAGGTCGGCGCCGCCGAAGGTGGACACCTGGCAGAAGGGGTGCTCGCCGAAGAAGCGGTGCACCTCGGCGGTCATCA
>CAZYPY010000135.1:4163-7967 GCA_964649545.1 uncultured Microthrixaceae bacterium
GACACCTGGCAGAAGGGGTGCTCGCCGAAGAAGCGGTGCACCTCGGCGGTCATCAGGGTGGCGGCGATCGGGTACACCCCGCCGGACAGGCCTTTGCCCGTGATGAGCAGATCGGGGGTGACGCCCTCCTGCTGGAAGTACCAGGTGGTGCCCGTGCGGCCGAGGCCGGTCTGCACCTCGTCGAGCGCGAACAGGGCGCCGGTCTCGTCACAGGCGTCCCGGATCGCGGTGAGGTAGCCGGGCTCGGGCAAGGGGAAGCCCGCGGTGGCGGGGATGGCCTCGAGGATCACGGCGGCGGTGCGTTCGTCGATCGCGGCGACCATGGCCTCGGCGTCGTTGTACGGCACCCGCACGAAGCCGGGGAGCTCGTTGTGGAACAGCGCCCGCTCGCTCCCGCTGCCGGCGGCGAGGGCCAGGCCGGTGTGGCCGTGGTAGGCGCCCTCCACCGACACGATCGTGTCGCGGCCGGTGTGGGCCCGGGCCACCTTGAGGGCGAGGTCGACGGCCTCGCCGCCACCGACCGAGAAGACGACGCCGGGCAGCGCGCCGCCGGTGGTGGCGGCCAGGCGCTCGGCCGCCGCCGCCCGGTAGGGGCTGACGAGGTGGTGGTTGCCCACGTCGGCGTGATCCATCGCGGCGCGGACGGCCGCGATCACCCGGGGGTTGCGGTGGCCCAGGTTGAACACCCCGCCGTTGCAGTGGCAGTTGTAGAACCAGCGCCCCGAGTAGGCGTCCTGGAAGCGGGCGCCCTCGCGTTCGCCCATGACGAGCTGCAGCTCGCCGAGGCGCCAGATGTCGACCTTGCCCGGGTCGACGTGGGCGGCGACCGCAGCCTCGAGCGCCTCGCGGCTCGGGTAGTCCTGCGGGCCGATCACGGCCCTGATGGTACGACCCGGGCGAACCGGGGCGCGACGGCGGGGGCAGGCGATGGCGACGTCGGCGCGGGCGGCGTCGCCGGAGGCGCCGTCGGCGCGGGAGACTCTGGCGATGGAGGAGTCGCGAGGCGCGGTGCCGGGCCGGACCGCGGCGCCGGGCGACGTCCACGAGGCGGCGCGGCGAGCGGCGACCTGGGGATGGTCCGTGGTGCCGGTGGACCCGGACGAAGCGGCACCGTTGGTGGACGTCGAGGCCGCCACGCACCACCGGGCGACGACCGACGAGCTCGACCGCTGGTGGGCGCGCTGGCCCGCCGCACGGGCCGGCGTCGTCGCCGGGATGCTCTCCGGCGTGCTCGTGCTGGAGATCGACCTGCTCGCCGGCGGGGACGGCGCGCTCGCCCACCTCGAGGCGCAGTTCGCCCACCTGCCCCCGACGGTGGAGGCTCGCCTCGCCGGCCACGTCCGCCAGGCCTGGTTCCGCCACGACGGTCCCCGGCTGGCGGGCGGGCCGGTCGAGGCCGGGCTGGCGGTGCGGGCCGACGGTGACCTGGTCGTGCTGCCCCCGAGCGCCGGCGGCGAGGGCGAGCCGGGGCGCCGCTACGAGTGGGCGGGTGAGGTCGCGCCCGGCGGCCACCTGCCGCCACCGCCCGACTGGCTGCTCGACCTGGCCCGCCACCCCCACGTCGACCGACCGCCGGTGGTCGAACAGCTCCACCTGGCCATCGAGCCCGACCCGCTGCTCACCGCACCGGCGGGGCCCCAGGCCCACCACACCACCACCCTGCCGCCGGGGCCCGCCGTGACGGTCGTGGGGGAGTCGCGCCACCAACGGGAGCTGCTCGAGCTGGTCGGTGGCCGACGTCCGCACGGCGTCGACCGCGCCGTGACCGCCGAGCTCGTCCCGTTCGACGGCGACCCGAGGGACCGCCACGCCCTCGGCGTGCTCGTCCACGGACTCGAGGTGGGCCGGGTCGTGGGCGCCGACGCCGAGCGCTGCCGGCCCGCGGTCGTCGCCGCCCTCGGTCGCTACGGCGTGGCCAGCTGCGCGGCGCGCATCCGCGGCGGCTGGGACCACGGCCGCCACGACCGTGGCCGCCTCGGCATCACCCTCTACCTCACCCCCGAGCTCCCCCCGGACGCCTGACGACGCGGAGACGCGGACGGGCGGGTCGGTCAGACGCGGTCGAGGAAGGCGGCGATCTCGCCGGTGAGCCGGTCGGGGAAGATGCGCAGCTCCGCCGCGTTGTTGGCGGGCACGAGCTCGGCGTCGGGGAGCTGGTCGACCAGGTTCTCGGCGTCGCTGAAGGGGTGGATCAGGTCGCGCTTGTGGGCGATCACCAGGGTGGGGGCCTTGATCTGGGCCCGCTCGTCCGCGGACGGCGCCACCGGCCCGACGAGCACGCCGTGGAGCACGGAGGCCATCGAGTCGGGCGGCACCGAGAAGCCGCGCACGGCGCTGTTGAGCGCGCCGAACGGCGTGGTCGGGAAGCGGCCCGCCACCGAGGCGACGAACCGGAACACCGGCCGGGCGTAGTGCAGCCCGAGCACGAGCGGCGTGAAGAGCATGGCGGCAGCGGGCACGGCCCATTCGAGCACCGGCATCTCGAGGATCAGCGCGGTCACCCGTGACGGCATCCGCACCGCGACCTGGAGGCTGACGTTGGCGCCGAGGGACACGCCGCCGATGACCGCCTCCTCGATGCCGAGGTGGTCGAGGCAGGCCGCGACCTGGAGCGCGTACGTGTCCATGCGGTACTCGCTGGCGTGGGTCGGCTTGTCGCTCTGCCCGTGACCGAGCAGGTCGAGCAGCACGACCCGGTGCCCGCGAGCCGCCAACGCCGTGGCGAGGCCGCGGTTCATCTCGGAGTCCATCAGGATCCCGTGCAGGTAGAGCAGGACGCGGTCGCCCTCGCCGTACTCCTCGTACGCCAGGCGGCGGCCCTCCCAGAGGAAGGTGCCCGCGCGCCCCGTGGTGGGGGTGGTGGCCATGGTTGCAGTGTCCTCCTCGGGCGCCGCCGCGCCCATGGACCAAGGTCCCGCCGTTGGTCCCTCAGCCGTTGACCGGTGCGATCATCTTCTCACCGAACGCGGCGAGGTCCTCGGCCGGGTTCCCCAGGAAGATGAACGACGGCACGATCACCCGGTCGACGCCCAGCGCGGCCAGTTCCGCGACCTTCTCCGGTCCGGGCACGGTCATCAGCTCGGCGTCGCCGTAGGTGATCTCGATGGCCGCCGGATCCCGGTCGTGGTCGGCCGCGGTCTGGCGGACGATGTCGACCAGCTCGGTGATGTCCCCCTTGCCGGGGAAGAACCCGTCGCCGAGACGGCCCGCCCGCTCGGCCGCCGCACGGCTGTGGCCGCCGATGTGGATCGGCACCCGGCCCTGGGCCGGCTTGGGGTTGCTGCTGACGTCGTCGAACGACACGAACTCGCCCTGGTAGGACGCGTGGTCGGCGTCCCACAGGGCCCGCATGGCCGCGATGTACTCGTCGGTACGGGCGCCGCGGCGGGGCCACGGGACGCCCAGCGCGTCGAACTCCTCCTTGAGCCAGCCGACGCCGATGCCGAACTCGACCCGGCCACCCGACAGCGAGTCGAGCGTCGCCAGCTCCTTGGCGAGGATCACGGGGTTGCGCTGCGGGAGGATGACGATGCCGGTGCCGAGGCGCAGCTCGGTGGTGGCGGCGGCCACGAAGGCCAGCCAGATCAGCGGGTCGGGCATGGGCGTGGAGGCGTCCGCCATCATCTTCCCGCTCGGGTCGTAGGGGTACGACGACTCGTAGCCCTCGGGGTAGATCACGTGCTCGATCGTCCACAGCGACTCGAAGCCCGCGGCCTCGGCGTTCTGGGCCAGTGTCACCAGCCCCTCGTGCTGGGTGAAGGTGACGATGTTGGCGAAGGCGATCCCGAACTTCATGGCCCGAAG
>CAZYPY010000136.1:0-7960 GCA_964649545.1 uncultured Microthrixaceae bacterium
GGCGCTCACCCCGCTCCTCGGCGGCCTGGTGGTGCTCGGCGTGGGCTTCGTCGGCCTCCAGGTGTTCCTGCTCGTCGCCCGGCCCGAGGCGCCCTGTGGCTGCGACCCCGCCCACGACACCAGCGTCGGCCTCGGCACCCTGGCCAAGGCCGCCTGGCCGGCGGTCGCCGGCCTCCTGGGCCTCGCCGCCCTGCCCGCCGACGCGCTGGACGCCCTGTCGCTGGTGGCGGCGCTCGCCGCGGTGTCCGCCGGACTCGCCCTCGCCTGGGTGGTCGACGCCGCCCCGGCCTGGATCGACCGGGGCGCCGGGGGTCAGCCCGCCTCGTAGAAGATGCGCTTGGTGAAGCGCTCGATGTCGGGGTGCTGCGTGCGGGCCACGCCGCGCGCCATGTTCCCCATGGCCGCGATGACCTCGCCGACGTGGTGGACGGCGAGCTGGTCGGTGGGCTGGATGGGCTCGGCGAGCTCCACCAGGCTGACGTCCGCGTCGTAGTCGACGAAGGTCGGGACCACCCAGGCGCCCTGGGTGCAGGCGTCGGCGATGAGGCCGCGGGTCGAACGGCCGAAGGCGTTCATGAACACGTCGCCGTGCTCGTCGCGGAAGTCGCGAGAACCACCGCCGGCGAGCAGGATGATCCCACCCTGGCTCGACCGCACGAGGCGCTCGAACTCGCGCCGGGTGCGTTCGTTGGAGACCTTGCGGAAGACCTTGAGGCGCCGGTCGAGGTCGGCCTCGGTGATCACGTTCTCGTCCATCACCTCGCTGCCGCTCACCGGGAAGGTCTTCAGCACCGCGGCGGCCTTGCGCAGGATGTCGTCGATCACGTTGCGGTCACCGAGGCGCAGGAAGCCCAGGAGCCGCCCGATCATCAGGGTGACGTGGTGCTCGAGGCGGTCCTGGCCCTGGTCGCGGGCCACCCGGTGGAGGTAGCCGAGCGTGAGGCCCTGGTCCTGGAGCTCGAGGTGGTTGCTCGGGAAGATGAACGTCTCGCCGTCGAGCACCCGCTCGAGGAGCTTGTGCTCCTCGGCGTACGCGGCGAACCGCTCGGTGACGAGCGGGACCTGGGGCCCCTGGAGCAGGTCGAGCAGCGCGAGGACGTCGTCCTGCTCCGCGGTGCTGTGGGGGTTGGGGGGCAGCAACACGGTGTCGTGGTCGATGGCGTCGGGCAGGCGGCCGAGGTCCAGCACCGATCGGTCGATCATCTCGAACAGCGCACCGGCCTCCGACTGCACCACCTGCTCGGCCAGGGCGAACATGGCCTCGTCGATCTGGCGGTGCACGTCCACCCAGCCCCGGAGGCGGTCGAGGAAGCCCTCGTGGTCGTGCTCGTCGTCGGCGCGCGGTTCGTCGGGGTCGTGGGCCATGGCCGTTCGACCGCTCGCGGGTGGCATCGGTTACGTCCGGCCCGGACGTCGCCACCCGAGCGTGCTGGGAGGTGCGCCCGACCTGCGTCGCCGTCTCACGGCCCCAGCAGGATCGGTACGTGGTGGTTGTCCTGGCCGGCGGCCAACGAGACGACCGTGCGGTCGTCCGGGTACAGGCGCTCGCGCCAGTACTCGGGGGCGTGGGCACCCGTGGGGTCGAGGTAGAGCACCCGGTAGGGGCCCGGGGCGAGGCCGGTCACGGAGCAGGAGACGAACGGGCCGCCCGTGGTGCACGAGCCGGCCACACCGTCGGCGCCGATGGCGATCACCCAGACGCCGGCCAGGTCCTGTCCCGTCGCCCCGTCCCGGGCGCTGGCCGACACGATCGACGCGGTGTGACGGGCGAGGCCGGCGTCCACGGTGCCGGGGGCGGTCACGGCGGCCGCGTCGGCCAACTGGTGGTAGGGACGGTTGTCGTGCCACTCGGCGCCGTGTTGGCCGAGGCCGTCGATGAACATCACCTTGTAGTCGCCGGGGGCGACGTCGAGGGCGTACCGGCCCTCGTCATCGGTGAGCGCGGCGCCGGCGAAGGAGTAGTCGGCCGCGGACAGGGCGAAGACGCCCGCATTGGCCAGCGGTCGGTAACCGTTGTTCCGGTTCAGTCCGCGCACCTCGCCCTGGAGCGTGGCGCCGCCGGGGTTCGGTGGCTGGGCGGCGAGGGAACCGTCGGCGCCGGCCGTGCCGCCGGCGGTGATGGTGACCGGGAGGGAACCCTCCGCGGTCGGTGAGTCGCCGTGGAACTCGGCGACGTGGCCGCCGGCCGGGTCGACGAAGGCCAACAGGTGATCGCCGACGGTCAGGCCACCGAGGCGGTAGTGCCCGGCCGCGTCGGTGGCGGCGCCGGTCTGGGGAGCGCCGGTGGCGGCATCGAGGGCGATGACCCAGGCGCCCGCGAGGGGAGCATCCGTGCCGTCCTCCACCAGGGTGCCCTCGACCGCGCCTCTGGTGGGAACGAGGACCGGGTGGGCCGTGGCGCTGCCGCCGTCGGTGATGGTGACGGGCGTCGGCGCGCCGTGCAGGCCCGACTGGTGCTGGCCCGACGGGTCCATCGTGTAGAGGAAGTAGTCCCCGGGCGGCGCCTCGGCCCGGAAGGCGCCGTTCTCGTCTGCCGTGCCGCCGGCCTCGGGTGAGAAGTCCGCGGCGCCCAGGAGCGCGACCTGCGCGCCGGGGACCGGCTGGCCGCTCGAGGCGTCGGTCACCGTGCCCTCCACGGCACCACGGCCGGCAGCGATGGTCCCCAATTTCACGATCGCGCCGTTCGCCAGCACGTAGGCGTGGTCGCGGTCGACGGCGATGTCGCTCGGCGCGGCCACCGACCAACGTCCCAGTTCGTGGCCGCCCGGCGTGAACTTGGCCACTCGGCCGTCTTGCGGGTAGGTCACCCAGATGTTGTCGTGGCGATCCACCGCGGCGCGGCCCGATCTGGCCCCGGTGAAGGTCGTCACCAGGGCGCCGTCGAACGTGCGCACCTCGATCCCGGTCGAGCCGGTGACGATGAGGCGGTCGTCCCGCGTCGCCGCCACGCCGAAGGCGTTCGTCCTCGACCATTGGCCCACAGGCGAACCGTCCGCCCCGAAGCGCCGGACGACGTTGTTCCCGGCGTTGGGCGGGTACTGCGTGCAGATCTCGAAGTCGCCCCAGTCCTGGCACGGCGGCCCGTAGAAGCCGTCGTCGTGGTCGGCCACGTGCACGCCGTCGTGCTCGTCGGTGTCGAGGGCGGTCACGTCGCCGTAGTTGACGTTGGTGCCGGTGTCCCACCCCCTGACGAACGTGCCGGTCGCGGTGAACTCCTGGACGTCGCGGTTCACCGCGTCGGCGACGAGCAGGTTGCCGGCGCTGTTGATGGTGATGTCGATGGGGCACGAGAACTGGCCGTCGCCCGTGCCGGCGCTGCCCCACGCGCCCACGTACTGACCGTCGGTTCGGTAGTGCAGCACCTTCTTGGCGGCACAGTCGGCCACGAACAGGTCGCCCTGCCAGTTGGCCACGAGGCCTCGAGGCGACTGGAGGCGATCCCAGCCCCAGTGGCCCACCACCGGCGCCAGCACCTCGATCCCCGTGTTGTCGGTGACGAACGGTCCGGTCTGGTCGGTGTCGACGGTGGCGCGCGCACGGAATCGGCCGAGGTCGCCGCCATCGGGCCGGGCGGTGCACGTGAGCGTGGTGCTCGCGCCGGGCAGGAGGTCGCCGGCGGGCCCGTCGCACCCCGACAACGGTCCGGCGCCCACGGTGACACCGGTGAGCGGGCCCTGGCCCACGTTCTCGAGCACCAGTTCGTAGTCGACGGTGGCCCCCACGCCGACCTGGGGCACCGCCGGGGTCAGCGACGCGGTCAGGTACGGGCCGCCCGGGGCCACGTACTCGCGGACCAGCCCGAGCGGCTCGTCGCCGTCGTAGGGGTAGACGTAGAGGTGCACGTTGCCCGCCGGGTCGGAGTGGACGGCCACGTCCTCGGTGCGCACCGCCACCTTGCTCAGGAACGTCCCGTCGGCGTCGAACACCTGGACGCGGCGGCCTGCCGTTCCATCGCCGAAGTCGGCCACGATCACGAAGCCCTCGTCGGAGACGGCGAGGTCGCGTGGGTCGACGAACCGCCCGTTGCCGTACCCCTGGGTACCCCACGCACCCAGGAACTCGCCGGTGGCCGAGAACCGCTGGACGCGGTGGTTGCCCCCGTCCACCACGTACACCGAGCCATCGGGGCCGACCGCCACCCCGCGTGGCTCGTCGAACTCACCGGGCCCCGTTCCCGGCGTCCCCCAGCCAGGCTCGTACGTCGAGCCCGAGATCCGATCCACCCGGTTGCTCGATGCGTTGGTCACGTACGCGGTGCCGTCCGGCGCCACGGCTACGTCCGCCGGCGAGCACGCCCCGCCCGGGCCGGTGGGGACGGCCCACGCGTGGTCAGGGGTTCCGTCGGGCGCGAAGCGCTGCACCCGGTGCAGACCGGTGCACTCGGTGGTGTACACCTCGCCGCTGGGCCCCACCGCCACCTCGTCGGGATACCAGAGGTCGCCGTCGCCCTGGCCGGCCGCGCCCCACTGCTGCTCGAACACCCCGTCGGTGCCGAACCGCGCCACTCGGGCCACCTCGGGATGGTCGCGGCTTCCGACGACGAACACGCGCCCCGCGCCATCGACGGCCAAGCCCTGCCCACCGTGGCCCGGGCCGGGCGGCGCGATCGGATCCGAGTCGAACAGACCGGTCTCCGAGGCCGCCCACTCCCGGGCCAGGACGAGACCGTTCAGGTGGGAGACGTCGATGACCGCCTCGTTGGAGGTCGCCGGTGCCGCCTGATCGGTGTGCACCGTGACCGACACGGCGAGCTGGGGCAGGTCGGCGCCCGTCGCCTCGCGTTGGCAGTCGAGGGTGACCGACGTCAGCGGCGCGAGGTCGGGGAGGGTGCGAGCGCAGTCGGTCGCCGACGGCGACGTGGTCGACAGCCCGGTGAGCGGCTGTTCGCTCAGGTTGTCGATCGTGACCTCGAACTGCACCGTGTCGCCGACCGCCACGTCGGTCGAATCGGCCGTCAAGGCGACCTCGACCACCGCGGTCGACGGGTAGGCGAACTGCTGGACCCTGTCCTGGTGCTCCGTGGTGTCGTCGTCGGTCACGTACATGGACGTGCCGGCGAAGGCCACCTCGGCCGGGCAACGGAACTGACCCTCGCCGCTGCCGGGGCCGCCCGTGGTGGCGAGGTGCGCGCCGTCGGGCCCGAACCGCTCGACGCGGTCCGTGGCGCAGTCGGTCACGTACACATCGCCCGTGGCATCGGTCTCGATGCCCCTCGGCTCCGCCAACTCGCCCGGGCCCGTCCCCTCCGTGCCCCACGACCGGATGAACGTGCCGGTCGCGCTGAACTGCTGGACCCGCGGCCGGTCGCGGTCGACGGCGTAGACCGACCCGTCCGCGCCCACGGCGACACCCCAGAGGCTCGAGAACCTCCCGTCGCCGTCACCCGAGCCGCCCCAGGAGCGGACGAGGGTGCCGGTGGCGTCGAACTCCTTGATGCGGTCGGCGGAGGTGTCCGAGACGTAGAGGTGACCGTTGCCGCCGAGGGCCAGCGAGGTGGGCCACGTGAACTGGCCGACGCCGATCGAGGACAGCCACACGCCGTCGCTGGTGTACCGCTCGACCCGGTCGTCGCCGGAGCTGGTCACGAACACGTCCCCGTTGGGGGCGACGTCGATGCCCACCGGGCTGTCGAGGAGGTCGCCCGGCGCGGCGTGGCGCCACTTGCGCACGAAGTTGCCCTCGGCGTCGAACACTTGGACCTGGTGGTTCTTGGTCTCGGCCACGTAGACGTTGCCGGCGGCGTCGGTGGCCACCCCGGCGGGTGAGCGCAGCCGGCCGTCGCGGGTGTACGTGCCCCAGTCATCCACGAACACGCCCGTGTCGGTGAAGCGCTGGATGTGCTCGTTGCGCTCGTCGACGACGAACACGTCGCCGCCCGGAGCGACCGCCACCGAGCGGATGGCGTGGAACGAGCCGGGGTACGAGGACTCCTGGCCGCCGCCCCACTGGGTGACGAACGTCCCGGCGGCGGTGTACTTCTTGATCCGGTTTCCATTGGTGTCGGTGACGTAGACCGACCCGTCGGGCCCGGTCGCCATCCCGATCACGCTGCTCAGCGACGACCCCGTGAAGCGGCGGACGAACGCACCATCCGCGGCGAAGCTGTCCACCCGGTCGCGGAACCCGACGTGCACGAGCCCGTCGGTCCCCACCGTGACGGCGGTGACGTTCGGGTTGGACAGGGTCCATGGCGGCAGGCTCTGGCCACCGGACGAGAACCGGTGCAGCTGGTCGGTCCCGGTGTCGACCACGTAGACGGTCCCGTCGGCGGCGACCGCGACGCCCAGGGGCGACTCGAGCTGGTCGTCGCCGGGCGCGCACGAGCCGAACGTGCGCACGACGGACCCTGCCGACGTGTACTCGGTGACCCGGCACTGCGACTCGTCGACGGCGAAGAGGTTCCCGGTCGTGGGCGACACCGCCAGCGCTCGCCCCCCGGGGGCGGCCCATCCCTGCACGAAGGTGCCCTCCTGGTCGAACTCCTGCACCCACCCGTAGGTCTCGTCGAGCACGAACACCCGGCCGGTCGCGTCGATGGCGATGCCGTGAGGGTTGTCCAGGTCGCCAGGTTGGAGGGGCGGGTTCCCCCACGAGCGGACGAACTCACGGGCCGCCGCTGCGGCCGGCGCCACCCCGATCGCCGTCAACGACGCGGCCAGGAGCACCACGATCGTGCCGAACGTCACGGATCGCCGCACCGGCGGCACCCCGGACCTCTGCGGTTCCCGCATCGTCCCCTCCTGTGGGAGAGCGTAGGGCCGACGGCTCTCGTGTCAACCCAGGAGGTGGGTGTCGAGGTCGCCCACCTCGGCGACCGGGCCGACGTAGGTGGTGCGGCCCTTGGTGAGCAGCACCACGTCGTCGGCGATGCCGAGGGCGTGGCTGACCAGCTGCTCGACGATGAGCAGGGTGGTGCCCGCCTCCTTGATGCGGGCGAGCATGGCGTAGACCTCGTTCACGATGATGGGGGCGAGGCCCAGGGAGAGCTCGTCGACGATCAGCAACGGCGGCGGCTGCACCAGCACCCGGGCCAGCGACAGCATGCGCTGCTCGCCCCCCGACAGCGTGCCCGCGAGCTGCTCCCGCCGTTGCTCGAGGCGGGGGAAGGCCTCGTAGGCCGCGGCCAGGCTCGCGTCGACGCCGGGATGGCCCTGCTTGGCGCCCTCGCGGAAGGACAGGACGAGGTTCTCCTCCACGGTCAGGGTGGCGAAGACCGAGCGGCCCTCGGGCGCATGGGCCACGCCGCGGCGGGCGAAGCGGAACGCGGGCAGGCCGGTGACGTCGTCGCCCCGGAAGCGAACCCTCCCCCCGGTGGGGGCCACGAGGCCGGAGCACACCCGGGCCACGGTGGTCTTGCCGGCACCGTTGGAGCCGAGCAGGGCGAGGGCGCGCCCCTCCTCGACGGCGAAGGACACGTCGAACAGCGCGCGGAACGGCCCGTAGCCGGCGTCGACGTGGTCGAGCTCGAGCAGCGGTGGCGTCACCGGAGCCCTCCCGCGATCCTGGAGGAACTACCCGTCACCTGTGACGGGTAGTTCCTCCAATGCGTCGGCTGGGCGGGGCGGCGGGAGGTCACACCGTGTCCCCGAGGTAGGCCTGGCGGACCTTGGTGTCGCCGATCACCTCGGCGGTGGGGCCCTCGGCGATGAGCTGGCCGAAGTCGAGCACGTAGAGGCGGCTGGTGACCTGGCGGACCATGGCCACGTCGTGCTCGACCAGGAGGATGGCCGTGCCCCGCTCGGCGCAGATCTCCCCGAGCACGCCGGCCATCTCCTCGGTCTCGTGGTGGTCGAGCCCCGACGAGGGCTCGTCGAGCAGGAGCACCTTCGGCTCGATCATGAGCGCCCGGCCGAGCTCGACGAGGCGACCCCGGCCGAGGCTCAGCGACTCCACCGGTCGCTCGGCGACGTCGTCGAGCCCGAGCAGGGCCAGCGTCGCCGCGGCCCGGGACCGCTCGTCC
>CAZYPY010000137.1:0-7934 GCA_964649545.1 uncultured Microthrixaceae bacterium
CGGGGCTTGGCCCGGGCCACCGCCGCCGTGTGGTGGGCCATGTCCTCGACGGTCACCGACAGGGTGTCGTCGTAGCCCAAGACCACCATGGCGAGGGAGTCGCCCACGAGGATCAGGTCGACCCCCGCCTCGTCGGCGATGCGGGCGCCCGGCGCGTCGTACGCGGTCACCATCACCAGCGGATCAGCCCCCCGTGCGACCTTGCGGGCGCGCACGGCAGGTGCGGTCAGCTTCGCGTTGCTCACGATGAGCCTCCTTCCCGTCCAGCGCCACTCGGCTGCCGGCGGTACGCGGAAATACTACCCCTGGGTGGGTCGGGGTGGACCAAATCGCGCGGGGTCGTCACCGAGGCGTCACCCACCCGCAACGACGGGTCGGACGCCCGTCAGGCGTCCTCGTGGGGATACTGCGAACGGCAGGAGAAGCACCAGTGCTCCACCTCGTCCTGCACGTCGACGCGCCCAGGGGTGTCCCACGCCTCGGGCGTCACGTAGACGCGGTGGACGGCGAAGAGCTCCGCGTCGTCGCGACCGCACGAGGTGCAGGCTGTGGGGGCGGGACCGGCGGTGGCGCTCACGGCCCGGCGCGGGCGCGCCCGTCCGGCGGTGCCCGCCCGCCGCCGGCCTCACCGGCGTCCGGTGCCGCGGCCGGCACGGTGGTCGGCGGCGTGGTGACCGGAGTGCTCGTGGGCGGCGTGGTGACCGGCGGCTGGGTCACCGGAGGCGCCGTGACCGTCACCGGCGTGTCGGGGACGGTGACCGTCACCGGGCCGTCGGTGCCGCCGGCGACCGCCCCACCGGGCAGCTCGTCGTCGCTGAAGTCCTTCCCGTCGGGGAAGTCGGTGACGTCGGCGAGATCGCAGTTGTCGTTCAGGTACGGGTCGGCCCGCTCCATGAAGTCGTGCCACATGCGCGCCGGGAAGCGTCCACCCTCCTGGCGCTCGCCGTGCACGCTGGTCATGGGGAGGACGGGTTGGCCGTCGAAGCCGGGGTAGCCCATCCACACCGAGGCCACGAAATTGCACCGGAAGCCGACGAACCAGGCGTCCTTGTTGTTCTGGGTGGTGCCGGTCTTGCCCGCCACCGCCACGTTGGGGAGCGCGGCGTTGCGGCCGGTGCCGCTGGTGACCACCCGGCGCATGGCCGTGGTGGTGATGTCGGCCACCTCGGCGGTGAGGACCTGCTGGCCCTCCTCGGGGGCGGACCAGATCACGTTGCCCTCGGCGTCCTCGACCCGGGTGATGACCTGGGGCTCGTAGTGGACGCCGTGGTTCATGAAGGTCGAGTAGGCCGACGCCATGTCGAGCGGGGACACCTCGCCGGCGCCGAGCACGATCGAGGGCACCTCGGGCAGGTCCGCCGACACCCCCATCTGCTGGGCGGTCTCGATCACGGTCGACGACCCGAGCTTCAACATGAGCGTGGCGAAGAACATGTTCGACGAGGCGGGCAGCGCGGTCATCATCGAGTGGCTGCCGCCGCCGCCCGACACCCGCCAGGTGCCGCCGCCGGCGCCGTACTCGGACAGGTCGAACGCGCCGCTGCTCGGCACCGTCATGCGCGCCTCGGCGGCGTAGCCCTGCTTGAGGGCGGTGGCCACCGCGAAGGGCTTGAACGACGAGCCGGGCTGACGGCCGGAGCCGCCGCCGTCCACGCCGACGGCGAGGTTCACGGACCGGTTGGCGAAGTCGGTGCCGCCCATCATGGCGCGCACCCGACCCCGGTCGTCGAGGGCCACGATCGACGCCGCGGGGTCCTCGGGCAGGTTGAGGGTCTCGGTGACGGTGTCGTAGGCCGCCTGCTGGATCGGGATGCTGAGGGTGGTGTACACCCGCAGGCCGCCGCCGTAGACCTGGTCCTCGCCGAACTGCTCGACGAGCCGCTGGCGGACGTACTCGGCGAAGTACTCGGTGCCGTGCTCGTGGTCACGGACGGTGCCGAGGGTGGTGGCCGGCGAGCGCGACACGATGTTGCGGGAAGCGAAGAGGTCGTCGACCTCCCAGCCCTCCGCCTTGGCCGCCCGGGACTCCTCCCGGGTGATGTAGCCCTCCTCGACCATGGCGTTCAGCACGGTGTTGCGCCGGCGGGTGGCCTCCTCGGGGTCGCGCTGCGCGTCGGCGCTCTCCGGGGCGCGGATGAGCCCGGCCAGGTAGGCGACCTGGGCGAGCTCGATCGACGAGAACTGACCCGTGGTGTTGTCGAGGCCGTCGAGCTCCTGGATGTCGTGGCGGAAGTACGCCTGCGACGCGGCCTGGATGCCGTAGGCGCCCCGCCCGAAGTAGATGGTGTTGAGGTAGCGGGTGAGGATCTCCTCCTTCGACAGCTCGTCGTCGACCCGCACGGCGAGGATGGCCTCGCGCAGCTTGCGGGTGATCGAGCGCTCCCGGTTGAGGTAGACGTTCTTCACGTACTGCTGGGTGATGGTCGAGCCGCCCTGGGTGATGCGCTCCTCGTTGGCGTTGGCCATGACCGCACGGGCGATGCCCACCGGGTCGATGCCGCCGTGCTGGAAGAACTCGCGGTCCTCGGCCGAGAGGACCGCCTCGATCACCACGTCGGGAAGGTCCTCGTAGGTGATGTTGACCCGGTCCTCGTCGCCCTTCAGCTTGAAGTCGGCGTTCTCGGGCCCGCAGCCCTCGGTGGTCTGGGCGAAGCACACGAAGGTGGTCTGGCGCAGGTCGTCGTTGGCCGCGGGCAGCTTCACCTGCGACAGCACCCAGAAGGCGCCGGCGGCGCCGCCGACCACGAGCAGGAGCGCCAGGTAGAACACCCGGCGCATCCGCCAGAGGATGCTGCGCTTGCGCAGCTTCTTGAGCTTGCCGCGCCTGGTGACGCGCATCCCCTCCGGGACGTCCTGGGTGGGGGTTCCGGGTTGGCTCATCGGGGGGTCACGGCCGGTGCTCGGGGTGGGGTCCACGGCGGCCCGCCGGCACGCCGCAACCAGATCGTAATGCGGGCATCAGATGCTTCCACGTCGCGAGGGCCGCCCGGGTTCCCGCACCGGCGCCAGGCCGGCGTGACCGGTCAGAGCGGGAACACCCGGGCGAGGTGGTTCCAGCTGCAGTTGGGGCAGACCTCGACCACGTAGCAGGTGAGGTCGCCCTTGCGCTTGGCCAGCTTGGCCAGCTCGCCCTTCTGGCTGACGCAGCGGCCGTAGGCCGGTAGCCGGGGCCCGAAGACGTAGGAGACCAGCACCACCTGGGTCTCCTCGCAGATAGGGCAGGTCATCGACGTGGGCTCGCCCAGCTCGCGGGCGGCGCGCACCAGCTCGGGGTGGGCGTCGCACACCTCGTGCTCGGCCAGGCGTCCCTTCTTGAACTCGCTCACGAGCGCGTGGCGGGCCAGTCGGTAGTCGACCGCGCCGGCGGCACCGGGGGCGGCGCCCTGGATCGACTCCGGCCGGAACGTCACCTCGCAGAGGTTAGAGGGGCGTCGCCCCGGGGCGCGCCTGCCCTGGGGCGTGGTGCGAGGCGCGGTGGCAAGGGCCACCATCAGCTGAGCCCAGCGGGGCGGCACCGCCCCCGGGCCGTCTTCCCCTGCACCGGTCCGCCGACGGCGAGGGGCGCCGTCGGCGCCGGGGGCGGGCACGCCAGAGGTTCCCGCTTCGGGTCCGACGATGCCCGGCGGCGGTTACGGCGTGGTATCAGGCGGGCAACGCGGTCGGCACGAGGTGGCGGTGGACGGCCCAGCGCTCGTCCATGGTGAGGAAGCCGTCCTGGCGACCGAGGACGTAGACGCCCGCCTCGGTCAGGGGCCGGGGGCCGAAGGCCACGCAGTGGTGGCCGGCGGCGGTGAAGTCGTCGGTGGTGAGGCGACGCTCGGCCACGAACCCGCGGACGGCTCCGCAGAGCTCGTCCATCCCCGCGGGCGCCAGGACCCCGGGCGCGGGACGGACGAGGGTGAGGCGGTCACCGGCGGGGCCCGGGCCGAGGTGGACGGCCACGTCGACGTCGAGCGCCGCGACCAGCGCTTCGAGCTTGCGCTCGACGGCCTCGAAGCGCGGGGCCGACGCCGGGTGCACCGCCCGGGCGCGTCGGGCACCGCGAGGCAGGAGCGGTAGGGGTGGCGGCGCCGGATCGGTGGCCGTCAGCGGCCGGCGGGACCCCGGACGCAACGAGGACGAGGACGAGGACGAGGCGCCGTCCGATCCGAACAACGCCCCCAATCCGCCGGCGGCCCCGTCGTCGGTGGGGCCGCCGGTCGGTTGCAGGATGTCGGCCAGGCCCCGCCCCAGGCCGGACTGGAGCTCGTCGCCGTCATCGGGGTGCATCGCGTCTTCGGTGGAGCCGCCCATACGGTCATGGTCACACATCGGCCCCGGTCGAGGGCGGACCTTCGGCCGGGTCTGGCGTCCGCTCGAGGCGCACGATCACGGACTTGGACGTCGGGGTGTTGCTGGCCTCGGCGGTGCTGTCGAGGGGGACGAGCACGTTGGCCTCGGGGAAGTAGGCGGCGCAGGTGCCGCGGGCGACCGGGTAGGCGACGACCCGGAAGTGCTCGGCCCGTCGGGGCGCGAGCCCCGGCCCGTCGGCCTCGCCCACGAGGTCCACCGGGTCGCCGTCGCACAGGCCGAGTTCGGCCAGGTCCGCGGCGCTCACGAACACGACTCGCCGGCCCTGGTGGACGCCGCGGTAGCGGTCGTCGAGTCCGTAGATCGTGGTGTTGAACTGATCGTGGGAGCGGATGGTCTGGAGCAGCAGGTGGCCGTCGGGGATCTCGAGCACGTCGAGGGGGTTCACCGTGAGCCGACCCTTGCCGGTGGCGGTCGGGAAGGTGCGGGAGTCGCGCACCGGGTGGGGGAGGGCGAACCCCTCGGGCGTGGCCGACCGCTCGTCGAAGCGGTCGAAGCCGGGCACCACCGCCTCGATGTGGTCGCGGATGATCGAGTAGTCGTCGACGAACCCCGACCAGTCGACGGCGCTGCGCTCGCCGAGGGTGGCGGCCGCCAGCCGCCCCACGATGGCCACCTCGCTCAGCAGGTGCGGCGACGCCGGCTCGAGCCGGCCGCGGCTGGCGTGCACCATGCCCATCGAGTCCTCGACGGTCACGTACTGCTCGCCGCCCGCCTGGCGATCGCGCTCGGTGCGGCCGAGGCAGGGAAGGATCAGGGCGGTGTCGCCCACGACCGTGTGCGAGCGGTTGAGCTTGGTTGACACGTGCGCGGTGAGCCGGCAGCGGGCCATGGCCGCGCTGGTGACCTCGGTGTCGGGGGCGGCAGCCACGAAGTTGCCACCGAGACCGAAGAACACGTCGACCTCGCCGTCGCGCATCGCCCGGATGGCGTCCACCACGTCGAAGCCGGGGTCGCGCGGCGGCTCGAACCCGAACTCGTCGCGCAGCGCGTCGAGGAAGGGGGCCTTGGGCTTCTCGTAGATGCCCATGGTGCGGTCACCCTGCACGTTGCTGTGGCCGCGCACGGGGCAGACGCCGGCGCCCGGGCGGCCGACGTTGCCCCGCAGCAGGCAGAAGTTCACGATCTCGCGGATCGTGGGCACGGAGTTGCGGTGCTGGGTGAGGCCCATGGCCCAGCACACGATGATGCGGTCGGCGGCGAGGACGAGCTCGAGGGCCTCGTCGATCTGGTCGCGGGTCAGCCCGGTGGCCCGGTCGACGGCGTCCCAGTCCAGGCCGGCGAGGTGGGCGGCGAGCTCGTCGTAGCCGTCGCAGTGCTCGTCGAGGAAGGCCCGGTCGATCGCACCCGGGTCGGTCTCGGCCCGCTCGAGGAGCCGCCGGTTGAGGGCCTGGAACAGGGCGAGGTCGCCGTTGACCCGGATCTGCAGGAAAAGGTCGGCGAGGGCCGTGCCCCGGCCGAGCAGGCCGGTCGGGCGCTGCGGGTTCTTGAACCGCAGCAGGCCCGCCTCGGGCAGGGGGTTGACCGCGACGACCTTGGCGCCGTGCTCCTTGGCCCGCTCGAGCGCCGTCAGCATCCGGGGGTGGTTCGTGCCGGGGTTCTGGCCCACCACGAAGATCAGGTCGGTGCGGGCGAGGTCGTCCAGGGTGACGCTGCCCTTGCCCACGCCCAGGGTCTCGGTGAGGGCGACCCCGCTCGACTCGTGGCACAGGTTCGAGCAGTCGGGAAGGTTGTTGGTGCCGAACTGGCGGACGAAGAGCTGGTAGGCGAAGGCGGCCTCGTTGCTCGTGCGCCCCGACGTGTAGAACACGGCGCGGTCGGGGTGGTCGACCCGGTGCAGCTCGTCGGCGAGCAGGGCGAACGCCCCGTCCCACGAGATGGGCTCGTAGTGGTCGGCGCCGGGGCGCTTGACCATCGGCTCGGTGAGCCGGCCCCGGCTGCCCAGCCAGTGGTCGCTGGCGGCGGCCAGCTCGCTGATCGGGTGGGCGGCGAAGAACTCCCGTCCGATGCGCCGGGTGGTGGCCTCCTCGGCCACCGCCTTCATGCCGTTCTCGCAGAACTCGGCGTGACTGCGACGTGCCTGCCCGCTCTGACGGGCCGCTCGGGCCCCGGCCGGCGCAGCCTCCGGCCAGGCGCACCCCGGGCAGTCGAAGCCGGTGGCCTGGTTGACCTTCAGCAGCGCCCGGGTGCCGCGACGCACGCCCATCTCGGCCAGCGCCATCCGCGAGCCCGCGACGACACCCCCGGGGCCGGCGGCGACGTCCTTCGGGGATCCGACTCGAAGGCGCTCGTCGCCCTGGTCGACGTCGTACCGGTCCCTCGCGCTCACCCCGCCGACGCTAGTGGCGGCGCCACCTCCGACCACCGGCGGCGGGAGACCGTCAGGCGACGGCCAGCGGGCCGGTTCGAGCGCGCCCCCGGTCCGAGACCGCCCGGACGCAGGCTCGGCGCACCTCGACCAGCAGATCGTCCCGCTCGGACCGGCGGGCCTCGCACTCTGCCGCGGCCAGCAGGTCACGGGCCTCACCGGGATGGCCCCGGAGCCCCTCCTCGGCGGCGAGCCGCAGCAGCAGGGCACACCGTCGCTCCACCCTGGTCGTGGCCTCGATCACGGCTTCCCCCTCGTGCTCGCCGAACTCGCGCTCTCCGTGCCCCTCCCATCGGCCCGCACCCGGCGTCCTCAAGCACGCACCGGCGGTTCGACGCGATCGCGCCCCCTCGGTGGGGCTGCCACACTGGTCCGCCATGACCGCCACCGACGCTGCCGGGGGGCCGCCGTCGACCGACCGCCCCCAGACCTCGACCCGCGACCACGAGCTCCTCGCCCAGCGCCTGAGCGGGTGGCTGGCGGCGCGGCCCGGCTTCACCCACGGTGTGGTGCGTGAGCTCGCCGCCCCCTCCACCAACGGCATGTCGAGCGAGACCCTGCTGTTCGACGCCGAGTGGACCGACGCGGAGGGCGAGCACCGCGACCGCTGCGTGGCCCGACTCGAGCCCGAGATGACCGCGGTGCCGGTCTTCCCCTCCTACGACCTCGAGCTCCAGTACCGGGTGATGAACCTGGTCGGCGAGCGCACGAGCGTGCCCGTCCCCCGCACCCTCTGGTTCGAGCCCGAGCGCGACGCGGTGGGGTCGCCCTTCATCGTCATGGGCCGGGTCGACGGCGTCGTCCCGCCCGACGTCATGCCCTACCCCTTCGGCGACAACTGGCTGTTCGACGCCCACCCCGACGACCAGCGCCGCCTCCAGGACCGCTCGGTCGCGGTGCTGGCCGACCTGCACTCGCTCGAGGCCACCGAGGAGGAGTTGTCCTTCCTCGACACGATGGCGCCCGGTGACACGCCCTTGCGTCGCCACGTGAACGGCCAACGGGCGTTCTACGACTGGACCCGGGGCGCCGGTACCCCCGACGAGATCCGTCTCCCCGTGCTCGAGGCCGCCTTCGCCTGGCTCGACGAGCACTGGCCCGACGACGAGGGCCCGACCGTGGTCTCGTGGGGCGACGGTCGCATCGGCAACATGATCTACCGCGACTTCGAGCCGGTGGCCGCCCTCGACTGGGAGATGGCCGCCCTCGGCCCCCG
>CAZYPY010000138.1:0-7803 GCA_964649545.1 uncultured Microthrixaceae bacterium
TCAGAGGTCGAGGTCGTCGGACGGGGCGAAGTCGTCCCAGACCGGGGCAGCCCGCGGTTCCTCGTCCGGCGCCGCGCGCGCTCGACCCGATTCCTCGGGACGGGTCGGTCGATCCCCGGCGCCCGCAGCGCCTGCCGGGTCCCCACCGTGGCCACCGACCAACGCGCCGTCGCCGTCCGGGGTTTCGAGGGCGACGACGGCCAGCGCCGTGGTGATCGGCACCGACAGCACGAGGCCGATGCTGCCCACGAGCGCGCGCACGATCTCGACCGCGATGACCTCGCGGGTGAGCACCCGACCGAGCTGGCGGCCCTCCTGTTCGAGGAAGAGGAGCAGCCCGAGGGAGGCGCCGGCATAGGCCAGGACGAGGGTGTTGATGGTGGAGGCGATGTGGTCGCGGCCGATGCGCATCGCCCGCCGGTACAGGTCACGGCCGGGCAGCCGCGGGTTCGCGGCGCGGAGCTCCTGGACGGCGGACACCTGGGTGACGGTCACGTCGTCGAGCACACCCAACGCGCCGATCACCATCCCGGCGATCACGATGCCGCGCAGGTCCAGGGCGGCGGCGGTCACCCGCAGGGTCTGGAAATTCTCGTCGTTCAGGCCGCTCAACTCGGCGGCGGCCGCGAGGACCGCGGCGCCGAGCGTGATCACGACGACGCTGACGAGGGTGCCGACCAGGGCCACGGTGGTGGCGGGCCGGATGCCGTGGGCGATGTAGAGCGCGGCGAAGGCGATGACGCTCGTGGCGATGAGGGCCACCGCCACCGGGTTGGCATCACGCAGCAGCGCGGGCAGCAGGAAGGTGACGATGATCGCCAGGCTGACGGCGAGGCCCACCAGCGCCCGCAGGCCCATCCAGCGGGCCACCACGAGCACGACGACCACGAAGAGCGCCGCGAGCCACAGCAGCGGCGTCGTCCGCTGGTACTCCACGAAGCTGTACTGGAACTCCTCGGGAGCCAGCCGGTTGTACAACAGCACGACCCGGTCGCCGGCCTCGAATGTGGGCGCGCTGAAGTCGATCTGCGAGCTGAGGAAGGTGGCGAGGTCGTTGTCCTCGGGCCCGGAGGTCAGGCGCACCGTGACGCTCTGGCACTCGGTCTCGAGCTGCTCGTCGACGTCGGTGCACGAGGTCGTGTCGACCTCGGTGACGGTGGCGTCGACGTAGATGAGGCCTTCGGTGGAGGCCCGGAGGTCCGGGCCCTCGCCTCGGGGCCAGAACACCACGACGCCGACCAGGGTGAGCAGGGCCAAGCCGCCCACCAGCCAGTTCAGGCCCTTGCGGATCTGGTCGGCCCCCGCCTCCCGCACGCCGTGATGGTGGTGGTGATCGTCCATGCTCGCCCCGGTCGGCCCGCGGTCAGCCAAGCAGGCATGGCCGCCGGGGGCAAGGACCCCGGTCGCCGGCGCCGTCTCGGCCGTTCACTCGTAGGGGTTCGACGGCTCGTCGATCGGTCGGACGGCGGTGGCCTCGAGCTCGAGGAGGGGCAGCTCGGTGGCGTCACGGTCGAGGGGCGGCGGTGGGACGAGGGTGCCCTCGACCTCGACCCACGAGTCCTGGGCCGGTCGGCCGCCGTCGACCACGCCGACCTGCACGGGGATCGCATCGGCGGCGCAGCAGCTCAGCACGAACCGGGTGAGGAGGAACCCGCCGGGCACGTCGTCGTCGTGGACCACGAGGCCGGTGAGGCGCACGGGCTGGTCGTCGAGGGAGTCCGCATCGTCCCAGAGGGCCCGGTCGACGAACTCGGTCACGGGGATCTCCGCCACCCCGGCGCCGTCGGTGTCGAGGGGCGGGAACGTCGACCCCTGATAGGTCGGGAGGGGCGCGGGCTCCCGGGAGGCAGCGTCGGCGCCGAGCGCGGGAGGGGCGACGAGCAGCAGTACCACGAGCGGGAGCACGAGCAGCCACCCGACCCGGGGGACGTGGTGGTGCTCGTGCCCGTCGCCCTCGTCGTGGCGGCGGTGCGAGCCGTCGTCCCCACCGTCGTCGGTGCCGTCGTGCCCGGTGTCGTCCGACAGCGACGTGGCCAGCCCGAGGACGACCAGGACGATCCCGCTGGCGATCAGCGGCCAACGCAGGCCGGGCTTGACGTACCGGTCGAACGAGCCCGTGATCACCAGTCGGAGGGCGACGAACCCGAGGACCAGCACCAGGGTGCCGCGGACCCGGGCGCTCACAGCAGCCACGTCCCGACGACGATCGTCGACAGGACCGCCACCACGAAGGTGAGCGGCGCGAAGCGAGACGCGAAGCGGCGGCCGAAGAACCCGGTCTGGAGTGCGACCAGCTTCAGGTCGACCATGGGGCCGACGACCATGAAGGCCAGCTGCGCGGTGGGCGAGAAGCCGGTGAAGCTGGCGGCCACGAAGGCATCGGCCTCGGAGCAGACGCAGAGGATGACGGCCAGACCGGCGAGGAGCAGCAGGGCGAGCAGGCCCGAGTCGGTCACGTCGGCGAGCGCGCTGCGACCGACCACGACCTGCAGCGTGGCCGCGACCATGGCGCCCACCACGAGGTAGCCCCCGGCGTGCAGGAGGTCGTGCACCGCCGTGTCCCGGAACACGCGGAACGGGCGGGCGCCGACCGGCGCCACCGTCCGGCAGGCCCGCTCGGTCCAGGACTCGTCGCCGAGCCGGATCCACACCCAGCCCACGATGACGGCGGCGAGCAGCGACGCGACGAACCGGGCGAGGGCGACCTCGGGCTGGCCCGGGAAGGCCACGAGGGTGGACACCACCACGATCGGGTTGATCGCCGGCGCGGAGAGCAGGAACGTGACCGCCGCCGCGGGGGTCACGCCTCGGGCGACGAGGCGACCGGCCACCGGCACCGACCCGCACTCGCAGCCCGGGAGCGCCCCGCCCGCGAGGCCGGCGACGGGCACCGCGAGGGCCGGTCGGCTCGGCAGCACCCGGCGGATGGCGGCGGGCGAGACCCACGCGGCGATGGCCGCGCTGAGCAGCACGCCGAGCACCAGGAAGGGGAGCGCCGCCACGGTGATGGAGACGAAGATGGTGGCCCACGACTCGAACCGGGGCGCGTCGAAGAGGCCGGCGAGGGGGCGCTGCAGCACGGCGAGCAGCACGAGGCCGGCGGCCAGTGCCTCCGCCGGGCCGAGCAGCGAGGACCGCGAGCGCTGCCGCCGGGACGGCCGGAGGTCGTCGTCGGCGGTCTCCACGTTCACGAGTCAACCATCGGCCGCGGCCGACCGTGGTGAAGTCCCGGGTCCGTGTGGGCGTGGAGGGTGCGCCCGAGTGGTGTCGGGGCGCCGATGGGTAGGGTCGCGGTGGTGAACCCCCTCGCACGGGCCAGGTTCGTCCTCGGCCGCGATCTCGTCCTGGGCTCGCTGGTGGAGCGGTTGGCCTCGTTCCAGGGCGCCACCCGCCTCGTCACCGAGGCCGGTGGCGAGGAGTTGACCTACGCCGCGGCGGCCGACCGCGTGGCCCGCTGGGCCGGCGCGGTGGCCGAGCGCACCGAGCCCGGTGACCGGGTGGTGCTCGCCCTCCCCAACACCTACGACCTGCTCCTTGCCTGCCTCGCGGTGAGCCGCGCCGGGGCGCTGCCCGTCCCGGTGAACGACCGCATGCGCCCCGACGAGGTCGAGCACGTGATCGAGGACTCCGGGGCCCACCTCGTCGTCCGCGCGCTCGGCGACCTCGACGGCGCGGACCCGCTGGTCGAGGCCGCACCGGCGCAGCCGGGCGACGTCGCCGCGCTGTTCTACACCTCGGGCACCACCGGCGAGCCGAAGGGGGCCGAGCTCACCCACCGGGCCCTGATCGGCGCGGTCAACGCGGGAGCGGCCAACCCCGCCTGGCTGCGCCGCGACGAGGCCGTGGTCGGGCTGCCCATCGCCCACATTATGGGCTTCGCCGCCCTGGTGGGCCTCGCGTGCGCGGGCATCCCCGTGTACTTCCTGCCCCGCTTCCGGCCGACCGACGTCCTCGACGCCCTCGAGTCCCGGGAGTCCTCGCTGTTCATCGGCGTGCCGGCGATGTACCGGATGATGTGGGAGGCCGGCGCCGCCGAGCGGGACCTCTCCTCGGTGCGCGCGTGGATCTCGGGGGCCGACGCCATGCCCGCCGACCTCGCCGCCGAGTTCCGCAAGCTGGGCGCCAGCGCCCACCTCCCCGTCGTCGGCTCCGTCGGCGACGCCCTGTTCGTCGAGGGCTACGGCATGGTCGAGACCGGCGGCGCCGCCGCGGCCAAACTGTCGCTCCCCGCCGTGGGCGACTCCCTGCTGCCCCTGCCCGGCTATCAGTTCAAGGTGGTGGACGAGCTCGGCCACGATGTGGCCGTCGGCGGCGAGGGCGAGCTCTGGATGAAGGGCCCGGGCGTGCTGAAGGGCTACTGGGGCAGCCCCGAGGCCACCGCCGACGCCGTCACGGCCGACGGGTGGCTGCGCACGGGCGACCTCGTGCGCCGGGGTCCACTCGGCACGGCGACCTTCGCCGGCCGCAAGAAGGACGTGTTCATGCACGGCGGCTACTCCGTCTACGCCCGCGAGGTGGAGACCGCCCTCGAGGAGCACCCCGCGGTCCTCGAGGCGGCGGTGGTGGGCCTCCCCGACGAGGTCAAGGGCGCGATCCCGGCGGCGGCGGTCCGCGTGGACCCCGAGTCCGGTCTCACCCCCGACGAGCTCGTGGCGTGGGCGGCCGACCGGTTGTCGGCCTACAAGGCCCCGCAGCGGGTCCTGTTCGTGGGGGACCTGCCGCGAACGGGGACGACGAAGGTGCAGAAGCGCGAGGTCATCGCGCTGTTCGACACCCCCGGTGACTCCTGAGCGGCCCGGACCCGTCCCTCCGGGTCCCGGGTCGGCCGGTGTCAGCCGGTGGACGTGGTGGTGGTGGAGTCGGTGGTCGAGCGGAGGTCGATGATGAGGCGGCCGTCGGCGTTCACCGTCACCGGGTAGGCGGTGAGGCCCTCGCCGTCGGCGGGGAAGGTCACCCCGTCGTCGCAGGTCGACACGAAGAGGGCGTCGTCGGCGTCCCACTCCGCGAAGCAGTCGTCCGACCCGGGGAGGCGAGTCTCGAACGCCGACCACCCCGTGGCGTCGTCCTCGCCGACGTGCTGGACGTAGATGTCGCGGTCACCGCCCGACACGTCGCTGAAGATCAAGGGCTGGCCGTCGCCCTCGTCGATGGCGTCCGCGAGCACCTCGGTGTAGCCGGCGTTGAACTCGTCGTCGCCGAGGCGCACCTGGGCGGGGTCGCTCGGGGCCGTCTGGACCACCAGCACGCCCACGAGGACGGCCGCGAGGACGGCGCCGAGGGCCAACACGACGGCTTTGGTACCCTTGCTCACACCCTCTTACTATCGGCCGTCGTGGAGCACCGCTACCGGGTCGTCGTGGCCGCACTCGGCCCCGACCACCCTGGTCGCCCCCTGGCGGCCACCGAGCGGGCCCTGCGCGACGCCGGCCTCGAGGTCATCGCCGCCGGCGGGGCTCCCACGCCTGGCGCCGCGGCCGCTGTGGCCGTGCAGGAGGACGCCGACGCCGTGGTCGTGGCCCTGGCCCCGACCGACCTCGCCCTGCTCACCGCGCTCGGCGACGCGTTGCGCGCCGAAGGGCGCGAGGATGCCGTGGTCGTGGGCCTCGGCCCCGCGGCGGCGGCCGGGGGCGCGGACGCCGCCTTCGGCCCCGACACCCCCCTCGACACCATCACCGACTGGCTCGTGGCCGCCCTCGGGCGCCGCGAGGAACGACTGGAGGCTCTCGCCTAGTGGACCTGTTCGAATACCAGGGGAAGCAGTTCTTCGCTTCCTACGACATCCCCGTCTCGCCGGGCGAGGCGGTGACCACGGTGGACGACGCCGTCGCCGCCGCCGACCGCATCGGCTACCCGGTGGTGGTGAAGGCCCAGGTGCAGGTCGGTGGCCGCGGCAAGGCCGGCGGCATCAAGCTCGCCGACGACGCCGCGTCCTGCCGCAAGCACGCCCAGAACATCCTGGGCATGGACATCAAGGGCCACACCGTCGAGATCCTCTGGATCGAGCTCGCCTCGGACATCGCCGAGGAGTACTACGCCAGCTTCACCCTCGACCGGGCCGCCAAGAAGTACCTCGGGATGCTCTCGGCCCAGGGTGGCGTGGAGATCGAGGCCGTGGCCGAGTCCGACCCCGACGCCATCGCCAAGATCCACATCGACCCCGTCGACGGCCTCACCCCCGAGGCCTGCCGCGAGTGGGTCCTCGCCGCGAAGCTGAACCCCGACGTCACCGACGGCGCGGTCGACATCCTGCTGAAGCTCTACCGGGCCTACACCGAGGGCGACGCCGACCTGGTCGAGATCAACCCGCTGATCGTGAAGCCCGACGGCGCCGTGCACGCGCTCGACGCCAAGGTCACCCTCGACGCCAACGCCCTGTTCCGCCACCCCGACTACGAGCAGTACGACGCCACCCAGGTGCGCGACGAGCGTGAGGAGGCCGCGCACGAGAAGGGCCTGCAGTACGTGGGCCTCGACGGCAGCGTGGGCATCATCGCCAACGGCGCCGGCCTGGCCATGAGCACGGTGGACGTGGTCAGCCAGGTGGGCGGCTCGCCCGCCAACTTCCTCGACATCGGCGGCGGCGCCAACGCTGACGTGATGGCCGGCGCCCTCGAGGTGATCAACAACGACGAGAAGGTCCGCTCGATCTTCATCAACATCTTCGGTGGGATCACGCGCGGCGAGGAGGTGGCCAACGGCATCGTCCAGGCCCTGAGCCGCGTGGAGATCAGCTCGCCCATCGTGATCCGCCTCGACGGCACCAACGCCGACGAGGGGCGGGCGATCCTCGCCGAGCACGCCTCCGACCAGCTGCTGTCCGAGCCGACGATGCTCGACGCCGCCCGCCGCGCCGTGGCGCTCGCGGCTGAGGGGGCATGACGATGCGGAACGACGTGCAGCGGACGATCAAGGCTGCGCTGCGGAGCAGTGCAGCACCGACCAGCGAACCGGATCCCGAAGGGGCCCCGACGAAGGAGGGGCGAAGCTGATGGCCATCTTCGTCGACGAGAACACCAAGGTCGTCTACCAGGGCCTCACCGGCAGCCAGGGCCGCTTCTACGGCCTGCGCAACCGGGACTACGGCACCCAGGTCGTGGCCGGCACCAACCCCAAGAAGGCGGGCGAGGATGTCGACGGCATCCCGATCTTCGCCTCGGTGGGGGACGCGGTGGAGGCCACCGGCGCCGACGTGTCCTGCATCTTCATCCCCGCCCCCGGCGTGAAGGCCGCGGTGATGGAGGCCGCCGAGGGCGGCGTGAAGATGATCGTGGTCATCACCGAGGGCGTGCCCGCCCACGACGAGGCGCTGTTCTACAACGACCTCAAGCGCAACTTCCCCGACGTGCAGCTGCTCGGCCCGAACTGCCCCGGCATCATCAGCCCCGGCAAGTGCAACATCGGCATCACCGCCGGCGAGATCGCCATGGGCGGCGGGCCGGTGGGCATCGTGAGCCGCTCGGGCACGCTCACCTACCAGGCCCTGCACGAGCTCACCCAGAAGGGCATCGGGCAGACCACCTGCGTCGGCATCGGCGGCGACCCCGTCCCCGGCACCACCTTCATCGACTGCCTCGAGCGCTTCGAGGCCGACCCCGAGACCAAGGCCGTGATGATGATCGGCGAGATCGGGGGCTCGGCCGAGGAGGAGGCCGCCGAGTTCATCAAGCACTCGATGACCAAGCCCGTGGCCGCCTACATCGCCGGCGTCACCGCCCCGCCCGGCAAGAAGATGGGCCACGCCGGCGCCATCGTCTCCGGGGGCAAGGGCACCGCGGCGGCGAAGATGGACGCCCTGCGCGCCGC
>CAZYPY010000139.1:0-7638 GCA_964649545.1 uncultured Microthrixaceae bacterium
GGGCGGCGACGGCCACGTCGCACCCCGCCTCGGCCAGGGCGATGGCCGACGCCTTGCCGATGCCCCGGCTGGCCCCCGTGACGAGGGCGATCGGGCGGCTCACCGAGGCCCGCTCATCGGGGTGCTCGGGGCAGGCCGAGGCCCTGCATGGCGATGATGTCGCGCTGGATCTCGGTGGCGCCGCCGCCGAAGGTGCGGATCAGCGCGGACTGGCAGCGCTTCTCGAGGCGGCCGTGCAGCGCCGCCTCGGGCGACTCCCGGGTGAGGTAGGCGACCGAGCCGAGGATCTCCATCAGCAGGCGGTTGACCCGGATGTCGGACTCGGTGCCGAAGACCTTCATGGCCGACGCGTCGGCGCCCTTGAGGTCGCCGGACTGGAGCGACCAGGCGACCTTCAGGTTCATCAGTCGCAGCGCCTCGGTCTCCGCCGTGGCCCGGGCCAGGTTGAGCTGCACCCAGTCCTGGTCGATGACCCGGCGCCCATCGGCCAGCTTCGTCTCCTGCGCCCAGCGGCGGACCTCGGCGATGATGCGCTCGACCGCGCCGGCGTTGCACAGCGCCACCCGCTCGTGGTTGAGCTGGGTGGTGATGAGGCGCCAGCCGGCGTTCTCCTCGCCGACCAGGTTGGCGGCCGGGATGCGCACGTCCTGGTAGTAGGTGGCGTTGGTCCGGCCCTCGCCCATGACGTAGATGGGCGTGTGGCTGAAGCCGGGCGAGTCCGTCGGCATCAACAGGATGGAGATGCCCTTGTGCTTGGGCGCCGTCGAGTCGGTGCGCACGGCGAGCCAGATCCAGTCGGCCACGTCCACCTGGGTGGTGAACACCTTCTGCCCGTTGACCACGTACTCGTCGCCGTCGCGCACCGCCGACGTGCGCAGCGAGGCGAGGTCGGTGCCGGCGCCGGGCTCGGTGTAGCCGATGGCGAAGTGCAGCTCGCCGGCGAGGATCGGCGGGAGGAAGCGCTCCTTCTGCTCGTCGCTGCCGAAGCGCATGATCGTGGGGCCGACGGTGTTGATGGCCAGCATCGGCACCGGGGCGTTGGCCCGCTGCACCTCGTCGAAGAAGATCAGCTGCTCCACGGGCGTGCGCCCCTGGCCGCCGTACTCGGTGGGCCAGCCAACGCCGAGCCAGCCGTCGCGGCCGATCTGGCGGACGAGCTCCTTGTAGAGCGGGCCCTCCCACCCGGTCTCGGCCAGGCCGGCCTCGACCTCGGGGGTCATCATCGCGGTGAAGTACTCGCGCAGCTCCTGGCGCAGCGCCTCTTGCTCGGGGGTGAAGGCGAAGTCCACGGTCAGCCGGCGCCCGGGTGGCGGTGCGGGGTCATGGGCCCATCTTGGCCCAGCGTCGACCGCCCGGCCGCGCCGAGCGTGCGACGATCACGGGATGAGCGGCGACGAGCCCCACGTCCTGGTCGACGTCAGCGACGGTGTGGCCGTCCTCACCCTCAACCGACCGGACAAGCTCAACGCCTTCACCGGGCGCATGGGCGACGAGCTCGGCGCCGCCTACCGGGCCTGTGACGAGGACGACGCGGTGCGGGCCGTCGTGGTCACCGGCGCCGGCCGGGGGTTCTGCGCCGGCGCCGACCTCGGGGGCGGCGGCGAGACCTTCGCGGCGCCGAAGGACCAGCCCGCCGCGCCCCGGGCGTTCACCTCGTCGCCGGTGCGCCCGCCGGCGTGGGAGGTGCGCAAGCCGGTGATCGCTGCGATCAACGGGCCGGCGCTCGGCATCGGGCTCAGCCTGACGATGCAGTGCGACCTGCGCTACGTCGCTGAGAACGCCACCCTCGGGTTCGTCCACGTGCGCATGGGGGTGCTGCCCGACGCCCACGCCCACTGGACGGTGCCCCGCGCCGTCGGCTTCGCGGTGGCCCAGGACCTCCTGCTGACCGGCCGGCGCTTCCAGGGGAGCGAGGCGGCGGCGCTCGGGCTGGCCCACCGGGCCGTGCCCGCCGACGAGGTGCTGCCCGCGGCGCTCGCCACCGCCCGGGAGATCGCCGTGAGCGCCGCACCGGTCTCGGTGGCCGCCTCGAAGTCGCTGCTCTGGTCGACCCCGGCGCTCGACGCCGACGAGTGCGACCGCCTCGAGACCCGGTGGCACGAGGTGCTCATGGGCCGGGCCGACGCCCGCGAGGGCCCCATGGCCTTCCTCGAGCGCCGCGACCCCAACTGGACGCTCAGCGTCACCGAGGACTGGCCCGCCGACCTCTGATCAACCGCGGGACCATCGCCCCTGTCGTGACGGCCGGGACGGGCGGACGCTGAGCCCATGGGGCTCACCAATGCCGTCGTCGCCGCAGTGCTGCGCTCGCCGGCGCACCGCCTGCTCTCCGGCTCGACCGACCTGCTGGCCTACGAGGGTCGGCGGTCCGGGCAGCGGATCGTCCTGCCGACGCAGTACGCCCGCTGCGGTGACGACCTCGTCGTCTTGGTGGGCCGGCCCGAGACCAAGCGGTGGTGGCGCAACTTCACCGACCCCTGGGATGTCGACGTCCTCGTCGCCGGCGAGTGGCGGGCGATGACCGGCGAGGCCTTCAGCGGCGCCGACCTCTCCCACGTGGCCGACCCGCTCCTCGCCGCCTACCTCAAGCGGCTCCCACGGGCGGCCAAGACGCTGGGCCCGGGCACCGACGAGGAGCGCCGCGCCCGAGCGGTGGTTGTGCGCTGCCGCCCGCGCTGACCGGGCGACCACGGGGCGTGGCGTCGCTGCGCCCGCCGAGGCCCGTCGGAGGAAATCGCCCCCGGAATCGGGGGGCTATTTCCTCCGACGAAGGTCGGGACCGGCCGAGCGCTGGCACGTGGCCACGCTCGGTGGCGGAGGTGCCTCGATGTGGCGGACGACCGTGGGCGCGTCCCCTTGGTCGCGGCCATTTGGCGACGCGAGCGGCGCCGGCGCAGATCACCGACGTCCGAGCGTCCTTCGAGGCTCAGTAGATGGCGCCGCGCTCCCGGAGCGCCGCAAGCTCCTCGGCGGTGTAGCCCGCCGCCGCAAGCACGGCGTCGGTGTCGTCCCCGGGGTGGTGGGGTGGGCCGGCCACGCCCTCGGGCGTCTCGGAGAAGCGGGGCGCCGGCGCCGGCTGCGGCACGCCGTCGACGGTGAGGAACGCGTTGCGGGACACGGCGTGGGGGTGCGCCGGCGCCTCCTCGGGTGCGAGCACCGGCGCCACGCAGGCGTCCTTGCCGGCGAACGCAGCGCACCACTCGTCGCGGGTCCGGGTGCGGAAGATCGCCGCGAAGCGCTCCTTCTTCGCCGGCCACAGCGACGGGTCCATCTGCTCGGCCGGGTCCTCGTCGCCGGCCAGCCCGAGCCCCTCGAGCAGCGCGGCGTAGAACTGCGGCTCGATCGCCCCGACCGCCACCCACCGACCGTCGGCGCACTCGTAGACCTCGTAGAAGTGCGAACCGGTGTCGAGGTGGTTCGTGCCGCGCGGTCCCCAGAAGCCGCTGTTGCGGGCCGAGAAGAACGGCGTCAGGAGCAGGGCGGCGCCGTCGACCATGGCCGCGTCGACGACCTGGCCCTTCCCCGTCCGGGCCGCGGCGAGCACCGCGCTCACGATGCCGAAGGCCAGGAGCATGGCCCCGCCGGCGAAGTCGCCCAGCACGTTGATGGGCGGCGTCGGCGGTTGGCCGGCCCGCCCCAGCGGCTCGAGCGCGCCCGCCACGGCGATGTAGTCGAGGTCGTGGCCCGCCTCCTGGGCGAGGGGGCCGTGCTGGCCCCAGCCCGTCAACCGGCCGTAGACGAGGCGGGGGTTGCGACCGAGGCAATCGTCGGGTCCGATGCCGAGGCGCTCGGCCACGCCGGGCCGGAACACCTCGATCACCGCGTCGGCGTCGTCGCAGAGCCGCAGGAACGCCTCGACGCCGGCGGGCTGCTTGAGGTCGAGCGCCACCGAGCGCTTGCCCCGGTGCATGGCGTTCGTGGCGGGCCGGCTGCGGTCCACGGTGCGGGACTCGGCCACGCGGTCGACCCGCACCACCGACGCGCCGAGGTCGGCCAGCATCATCCCGCAGAACCATCCGGGGCCCAGCCCGACCAGCTCCACCACGCGCACCCCGTCCAGCGGGCCGGGAAGAGGTGGCGGCGACGTCATGTGCACGAAAACTAGAACAGATTCTAGAGTTGGCCCGTTCCGCTCATCTCCCGGCGCCACCCCCGGCCCGGACCGAAAGAGGCACCCGCCATGGCCACTCCCGTCATCGTCGAAGCCGTCCGCACGCCCATCGGCAAGCGCAACGGCTGGCTCTCCGGCCTGCACGCCTCGGCCGTGCTCGCCCACGCGCAGGAGGCCGTCGTGCAGCGGGCGGGCATCGACCCCGCCAGCGTCGAGCAGATCGTCGGCGGCTGTGTCACCCAGGCCGGCGAGCAGGCCTCCAACGTCACCCGCACCGCGTGGCTGAGCAAGGGCCTGCCCTACGAGGTGGCCGCCACCACCATCGACTGCCAGTGCGGCTCGGCCCAGCAGGCCAACAACTTCGTGAACAACCTGATCGCCGCCGACGCCATCGACATCGGCATCGCCTGCGGCGTGGAGGCCATGAGCCGCGTGGGCCTCGGCGCCAACGCCTACAACGGCCCCGGCTCGTCGAAGCCTGACGACTTCCCGTGGGACATGCCCGACCAGTTCGGCGCTGCGCAGCGCATCGCCGAGAACCGCGGCATCACCCGTGACGACATCGAGTGGCTGGGCTTCGAGAGCCAGCGCAAGGCCGCCCGGGCCGTCGAGGAGGGCCGCTTCGAGCGCGAGATCGCCCCGATCGAGGTGCCGGTCATGGGTGAGGACGGCCCCACCGGTGAGACCCAGGTCATCAGCAAGGACCAGGGCCCCCGGGAGACCACCCGCGAGGGCCTGGCCAAGCTGAAGCCGGTCGTCGAGGGCCACATCCACACCGCCGGCACGAGCTCGCAGATCTCCGACGGCGCCGCCGCCGTGCTCTGGATGTCCGAGGAGCGGGCCAAGGCCGAGGGCCTGACGCCCCGGGCCCGCATCGTCGCCCAGGTGCTCGTGGGCTCCGACCCCTACTACCACCTCGACGGTCCCCGGGAGGCCACCACCAAGGTGCTGGCCAAGGCGGGCATGACCATGCAGGACATCGACCTCTGCGAGGTCAACGAGGCCTTCGCCTCGGTCGTGATGTCGTGGGGCCAGCTCCACGAGCCCGACTGGGAGTACGTCAACACCAACGGCGGCGCCATCGCCCTCGGCCACCCCGTGGGCAGCACCGGCAGCCGCTTGATCACCACCGCCCTGCACGAGCTCGAGCGCTCCGACAAGAACACCGCGCTGATCTCGATGTGCTGCGGCGGCGCCCTCGCCACCGGCACCATCATCGAGCGGATCTAGGCCGGGCCCGGGGGAGGGCCCGCCATGGGACGACTGGACGGCCGCGTCGCGGTCATCACCGGCGCGGCGTCGGGCATCGGCGCCGCCACCGCCCAGCGCTTCGCCGCAGAGGGCGCGTCGATCGCCGGGCTCGACCTCGCGGGCCCGACCCCCGAGGTCGTCGCCGGCCTCGAGGCGTCGGCGCCCGAGGTCGCCTACTGGCCGCTCGACGTACGCGACGAGGCGCAGGTCGAGGCGCGCGTCGCCGACGTGGTCGAGCGCTTCGGTCGCATCGACGTGCTGCTCAACGCGGCCGGGGTGGCCTCAGCCGGCTCGGTCGACCTGGTGCCGGCCGACGAGTGGGACCGCGTCCTCGACATCAACCTGAAGGGCACGTACCTCGTGTCCAAGCACGTCGTGCCCCACCTGGTCGCGGCCGGAGCCGGCAGCATCGTCAACATCGCCAGCATCGAGGGCCTCGTGGGGTTCTCGGGCCAGGCCGCGTACAACGCGTCCAAGGGCGCCGTGGTGTTGCTCACCCGGAACATGGCCGCCGACTACGGGCGGTCGGGCGTGCGGGTCAACTGCGTCTGCCCCGGGCTCATCGACACCCCCATGACCGAGGTGCTGCACGACCCGTCGCTGGCCGCCATCCGCAACTGGTTCGTCGACCAGCACCTCATGGGTCGGGCCGGCCGCCCCGAGGAGGTCGCCGCTGCGATCCTCTTCCTGGCCTCGGACGACGCCTCGTTCGTCACCGGCCACTCGCTCGTGGTCGACGGCGGCTTCGTGGCGGGACGACGGTTCCCCCTGGACGATCTCGGCACCGTGGAGGTCGACTTCCCGGGTTGACCCGCTCGCGCGGCCTCGCCGGACGCGACTCGACGGCCGATCCGGTGTTCCGAGGGCCGGACCGGCCGCCGAGCGAAGGGGGCGGGGATGAGAAGCGGTGGGGTGGGGTGGTGCGGGAGTGATCCGTCAGCTGGCGGTGGCCTGGCGGTTGCCGACCGACACCGCGACCTGCACCGCACGGCGGGTGATGGCCCGTGGGGCGAAGCCGGCTTCGGCCCGCTGCTCTTCGTTCTCGCCTCCCCAGAGCCCGGCCTCGTGGTTGGCCCGTGCCTCGTCTCGGCACGGCACCCGCACGGGGCAGAGGGCGCAGTACTTGCGGGCGAGCTCCTCGCGTCGCACCCGGGCTTCCGGACGCTCGCCGGCGGGAGCGAAGAACAGGTGGGTCTTGCCCTTGCACTTGGCGTGCACCGCCCACCAGCGGTCCTGCCACTGGATCGCCGAGCCGAGGCTCTGGTCGAGCTGGGCCTCCCGACCGGCGTCGACGACGGGGGCGGTCACGGCTCGACCTCCACCCGGACGGGAGCGGGCTCGGCGGGGCGCTCGAGGCCCCGGCTCGTGACGATGACGGCGGCGATCAAGGCGTAGGCACTGCCCAGCGCGTTGTCGAGGGTGACGCCGAGCCACACGGCGAGGAGGACCAGGCCGGCGGCGAGCACGAGGTGGGCGGGGGAGATCTTGCGCTGCACGATTCGCTCCTAGTGGAAGGGAGGGTCGGCGCCCGGGACGGGAGGGGGGATCCCCGTCCCGGGCGCCGGTGGGTGAGGTGCGGCTAGTTGGCGGGCGGGAGCAGGACGGTGTCGATCACGTGGATGACGCCGTTGGAGGTCTCGATGTCGGCGGTGGTGACCGTGGCGTCGTTGACCTTCACGGTCTCGCCGTCGATGGTGATGGTGAGGGTGTCGCCGTTGAGGGCCTCGACCTCCATGCCGTCACTGAGGTCGGTCGACATCACGTCACCGTCCACCACGTGGTAGGTGAGGACGTCGGCGAGGGCCTCGGGGTCGGCGAGCAGGTCGTCGAGGGCGCCCTCCGGCAGCGCCGCGAAGGCGTCGTCGGTGGGAGCGAAGACGGTGAACGGACCGTCACCCGAGAGGGTCTCCACGAGGTCGGCGGCCTCGAGGGCCGTGGCCAGCGTGGTGAAGTCGCCGGCCGCCACCGCGGTCTCGACGATGTTCTGCTCGGCGGCGGCGTCATCGGGCGCCGCGGTGGTCTCCGTCGGCGCCTCCGTGGTGGTGGCGGCCTCGTCGCTGTCGCTGTCGCTGCTGCAGGCGGCGAAGAGCAGGGTGCCGGCGAACAGGGCGGCGGCCACCTTGAGGGTCGTTCGGTTGCTCATGGGGGATTCCTTTGGTGAGGGGGCTTTAGTGATAAATCAGTTTTAGCACTAAAGCACGCACTCCGCAACCAACGGCGAAGAAAACCTCGTGGATCGAGCGACGCCGACCTGGAGGGGCGGGGTCAGCCCCGGG
>CAZYPY010000140.1:0-7628 GCA_964649545.1 uncultured Microthrixaceae bacterium
CTCCAGCACACCCTCACCTACGTGCTGTTCACCGTGCCCGCCGGCCTGGTGCTCGGCATCGTGCTGGCGGTGGTGGCCAACCGTCAGTTGAAGGGCATCAAGTTCTTCCAGACCGTGCTCTCGTCCACGGTGGCGACCTCGGTCGCGGTCGCCTCGGTGATCTTCTTCGTGCTGCTCAACCCCCAGGTCGGCTACTTCAAGGTCGACTGGCTGGCCGAGCCGGACCAGGTGCTGTTCGGGGTCTCGCTGTCCTCGGTGTGGCAGAACCTCGGCCTCACCTTCATCATCGTGCTGGCCGGGCTCCAGGCCGTGCCCGACGAGCTGGTCGAGAGCGCCACCCTCGACGGGGCCGGGCCGATCCGCCGCTTCTTCAGCGTCACGCTGCCGATCATCTCGCCGACACTGCTGTTCCTGATCGTGGTGCTGACGGTGTTCGCCTTCCAGGCCTTCGCCCAGATCGACATCCTCACCGCCGGCGGCCCGGCCGGCGCCAGCGAGACCCTGGTGTTCAAGATCTTCCAGCGACAACAGCCCATCGACCTCGGTGAGGGGTCGGCCATGGCCCTCGGCCTGTTCGGCATCACCTTCCTGGTGACCATGGGCCAGTTCCTCATCCTCGATCGGCGGGTGCACTATGGCAGCTGACACCACCATCGCCCTGAACGACCCGACGCCGGTGCTCGGCGAGGCCCACGGGGCCGTGGGGGCCCTGCCGGGCAAGCACGCCCGCACCGCAAAGAACGTGGGCTGGTACGTCTTCCTGTCGGCGCTGTCGCTGATCGTGCTCTTCCCGGTGTGGATGACCCTGGTGCGGGCGCTCTCCACGCCGGTCGCCTACGTCAACGAGGGCCTGCCCCTCTACCCGGTCGACGTGGAGTGGGGACGGTGGAGCATCTTCGGGCTCTTCAGCGTGCCGTATCCGGAGATCTTCTCCCGCGCCTTCAGCGAGGGTGAGCTGGGTCGGCGGATGTGGCTGAGCGCCATCGTGACGGTGATCATCGCCGCGGCCCAGCTCGTCACCTCGGTCCTGTGCGCCTACGCGTTCGCCTTCCTGCGCTTCCCGTTCAAGCGCCTGGTCTTCGTGATCTTCATGGCGACCTTGATGCTGCCCATCGAGGTGACGCTGATCCCGAACGTCACCACGATCCGCAACCTCGGCTGGCTGGACTCCTACCAGGGACTGACCGTGCCGTTCCTCGCCACCGCCTTCGGCATCTTCCTCATCCGCCAGGGGTTCATGGGCATCCCCCGCGACCTCCTCGATGCGGCCAAGCTCGACGGCTACGGCCACTTCGCCTTCATGGCCCGGGTGGCGGTGCCCATCACCCGTCCCGTGGTGGCCTCGTTCGGCGTGATCTCGCTGCTGGCGGCCTGGAACCAGTACCTGTGGCCCCGGGCGGTGGTCACCGTGTCCGAGTGGGAGACGGTGCAGATCGGCCTGAAGTCCGTCGCGGCCAGCAATGTGGAAGAGTCGAACATCGGTTTCGCCGCGGCCATCATCGCCGCGGTGCCGGTCCTGCTCCTGCTCATCTTCCTGCAACGCCAGCTCATCCGTGGCCTCACCGCCGGCGCGGTGAAGGGATGACGCCTGGGTCCACGGCCCGTCCACCGCAGCTCTGACCGCACTCCCGATCCACCCCTGACACGACGAGGAACCTCCCCATGCGTCGCACCTCCCGCTCCCGGACCCTGACGGCCCTCGTGGTCGCCGTCCTCTTCGCCCTCGTGGTCGCCGCGTGCGGCGGCACCAGCGGGGGCGGCGACGGCGAGGACGGCGGCGGCGGCGACGGTGGTGGCGGCGGCGAGGAGGCCGCCGACCTGCCCGAGTGCCCGGTCGACGCCCTCGAGTCCGCCGCCGGACCGGTCGAGGTGACGGTCTGGCACAGCTACGTGGCCAAGACCCAGGAGGCCCTCGAGGCGCTGGCCGAGCAGTACAACGCCTCCCAGGACCAGGTGGTGGTCCGCGTCGAGAGCCAGGGCAACTCCTACAGCGAGCTCCAACGCAAGTACCAGCAGGCCATCCCCAGCGGTGACCTCCCGGGCATCGCCATCCTCGAGGACACCCAGAACCAGTCGATGGCCGACAGCGGCACCGTGATCCCGCTCGACTCCTGCGACGAGGCCGACGACGAGTTCGACACCGAGGACTTCCTGCCCATCGCCCTCGACTACTACGCCATCGACGACGTGGTGTGGCCCTCGTCGATGAACCTGTCGACGCCGATCCTCTACTACAACCGCAAGCACTTCGAGCAGGCCGGCCTCGACCCCGATGCCCCGCCGACGACCCTCGCGGAGATGCGCGAGGCCGCGCAGGCCATCGCCGACGCCGGCATCGCCAGCGTCGAGTCGCCCTGGGTGCAGGTGTCGAACCCGTCGTTCGTCGAGTCGTGGATGACCGGCGCCGGCGTCGAGCTGGTCAACAACGGCAACGGCCGTGACGAGCCCGCCACCGCGGCCACCATCGAGGGCAACGAGGAGCTGCTCGACCTGTTCACCTTCCTGAACGAGATGGCCGACGACGGCCTGCTGCTGCCGTTGCCCGACACCGAGGGCCAGATCGACCAGTACACCGCCATGGCCACCCAGCGGGCGTCGATGGCCATCGAGACCACCACCGCGGCCACGTCGATCGAGGCCTTCCTCAAGGGCAACCTCGACACCAGCCAGCTCAGCGACGACGGGCGCATCAACGTGGAGGGCCTCGACCTCGAGGGCCTCGACATCGGGGCGGCGCCCCTGCCCGGCGTCGAGGAGCCCGGCCGTCCGCAGGTGGGCGGTGGCGTCTACTACATCACCGACACCACGCCCCCCGAGGTGCAGGCCGCGGCCTGGGACTTCATCAAGTTCATCAACACCACCGAGAGCCAGGTGTTCAACAACCTCCAGGGCTCCTACATGCCGCTGCTCGAGTCGGCGGTCGACGACCCCGAGCTGAAGACCACCTGGGAGGACACCCTCTCGGGCCAGTGGCTGGCCCTCGGCTTCGACCAGCTCCAGAACGGGGTCGACCCCGAGGCGCCGGGCATCACCCTCGGCCCCTACACCGAGTTCCGGGCCGAGATGGGCGCCGCGCTCGAGGGCATGTACTTCAACGACGGTGAGCCCGCCGACGTCCTGGCCACCGCCCAGGAGGAGATCGACGCCGCCATCGCCCAGTACGAGGAAGAGAACTTCTGAGGTGCGTATCCGGGGCGCGGGCGGCGGCCCGCGTCCCGGTCGCCCCACCCTCGCCGGCTCGCCGGCCGGCGGGTCGGGACTTCCGGCCCTGACCGGTGCGGTCATCGTCACGTAGCCTCCCGGTCATGCGCCGGACACGGACCTTCGCCGCCCTGACCCTCGCTGCCGCCCTCGCCATCGCCGCGTGCGGTGGCAACTCGGGCGGAGGTGGCGACGACGGGGCCGAGGACGGGGCCGCGCCGGAGTTGCCCGAGTGCCCGGTCGACGCGCTCGACTCGGTGCCCGAGTCGGACCTGCCCGTGGAGGTGACCCTCTGGCACGCCGCAGTGGCCAAGCCCGAGGAGGCCCTCGACGAGATCGCCGACGCCTACAACGCGTCGCAGGACCGGGTGCGCATCAACGTCGAGAGCCAGGCCACCTCGTTCGAGGAGCTCCAGCGCAAGTACAACCAGGCCATCCCCACCAACGACCTGCCGGGGATCGCGCTGCTCGAGGACACCCAGACCCAGGCCCTGGCCGACTCGGGCACCATCCTGCCGGCGCAGTCCTGCATCGAGGCCGACGACTACGACATGTCGGACTTCGTGCCGACCCTGGTCGACTACTACTCGATCGACGGGGTGCTCTACCCCGCCTCGATGACCGGCTCGAACGCGCTGATCTACTTCAACGTCGACCACTTCGAGGAGGCCGGCCTCGATCCCGCCAACCCGCCCGAGACCCTCGACGAGATCCGCGCCGCGGCCGAGGCCATCAAGGAGGCGGGGATCACCGACAAGCCCTTCGTGTGGCACATGGCCCCGTGGCAGGTCGAGTTCTGGATGACGGGCGCCAAGATCCCCTTCGTGAACAACAACAACGGGCGCGACGCCCCGGCCACCGAGTCGGTCGTCGACAGCCCCGAGGCCCTGGAGCTGTTCGAGTGGCTCGACGCCATGAACGACGACGGCCTGATGCTCCCGGTCACCAACGTGCCCGGCCAGATCGACCACTACCTGGCCCTCGCCAACCAGCAGACGTCGTTCGGCGTCGAGGCGTCGAGCGCCGCCACCTCCGTCGAGGCGTTCCTGCGGGGTGAGCTCAGCGCCGGCGAGCTCACCGACGACGGCCGGGTCAACGCCGACGTCGACCTCACCGGCCTCGACATCGACGCCGACGAGTTCCCGGGCATCGACGGCCCCGGTCACATCCAGGTGGGCGGCGGCGTGTACTACATGATGAACACCACCCCGCCCGAGGTGCAGGCGGGTGCGTGGGACTTCATGAAGTGGGTCAACACCATCGACATGCAGGCCATCAGCAACCTCGAGGGTGGCAACGACCCGGTGCTGGTGAGCATCGCCGACGACCCCGAGGTGGCCGACACCTGGGAGAACACACTGTCGGGCCAGTGGCTGGCGCTGTCGTTCGAGCAGCAGCAGAACGGCATCGACCCCGAGTTCCCCGGTCCCCTGGTCGGGCCCTACACCGAGATGCGCACGGCCATCCGCCAGGCGGTGGAGGACATGATCCTGAACGACGCCGAGCCCGCCGACGTGCTGGCCGAAGCCGAGGCCGAGATCACCGAGGCCATCCAGCGCTACGACGAGGAGAACTTCTAGCCCACGTCCGCACCGGTGCGGTCGGCCCCGAGGGGCCGGCGACGGCAGACCGTGCCTCTTGTCGCGGGCGATCGCGGCCCTTGATCGACAGGAGAGATACTGATATACACTGAGGTGCGTTGGAGCACCGCAGGGCCTCCTGGCCCGACTCGCCGGCGGGATGACGCACCGCTGGCCTCGAGCCGCCACCTCAGGAGGGGCCCATGCCCACCACCACCACCCATCCACCGCGACGCGCCCGTGTCGCGCTCGCCGTCCTGGCCGCGAGCCTCGCCGCGTTCGTGCCCGTCTCCCTGCTGGTGACGGCCCGACCGGCGGTCGCCGATCCGGGCACCGGCATCGCCAACAACCCGTGGCCGACGAGCTGCGACATGCGCATCGGCGTGGTCGTCGACCGCTCGCACTCCATCCGCTCCGCCGGCGACCAGAACCCCGGCCTGGTGCGCGCCGCGGTCGGCGGCCTCGCCGAGCGCCTCGGCGGCACCGGCGCGGCCATGGCGATCTGGTCCTTCAGCACCCTCGCTTCCGGGTTCTCCGGTCCCAACCCCCTCGGCGGGGCGACCGTCGACGCCGGTGACTACCCGAGCGTCGGCTTCACCTCGCTCGACACGCCCGCCGGGCGGGGTGCGGTCCGCTCGACGGTCGACGCGATCCCGTTCGACCTGCCGGCGGCCGACCCCACCGACCCGGCTCGGGAACGCCTGGGGGCCACCAACTGGGAGGCGGGACTCGGTCGTGGCTCGCACGGCATCCCCGGGGCGGTCGCACCGAACGGCGACCGACCGACCGACGCCGACGTGCTGGTCTTCGTCACCGACGGCAACCCGACGATCCGCAACGCTCAGCTGGCCGGCCTCGGCGCCGGCACCCCGGACGACGACGTCGAGGCCGCGCTCGACGCCGCCGAGGACGTCAAGACCACGGGCGCCGCGACGCGGGTCGTGGCCGTCGGGGTGGGCGACGTGAACGTGACCAACCTCGAGCGGGTCACCGGCGGCTACCCGGCGGCGCAGGAGGGCCAGGACTACTGGACCACCGACTTCGGTGGCCTCGGCGACGCGCTGTTCGACGTGGCCACCCGTATCTGCGGCGGCAGCCTCGTCGTGCGCAAGCTCGTCCCCGGCACGCCGGCGGGTTCATGGGTGCCGAGGCCGGGATGGGAGTTCACCGCCGACTTCACCGGCGCCGATCCCGCGTTCCTCGAGCCGGGGACGGCCCTCACCACCGGCGCCGACGGCTCGGTGACGATGAGCTGGCTCAACCCCGCGGGCGACACCGAGGTCACCATCACCGAGCAGCTCCAGGCCGACCAGCGCCTGGCCGGCGTCTCATGCGAGACGGTGTCGAGCGACGCGCAGGGGTCGACCGTGCGCGAGGCGGGCGGTGAGGTCGGGGGCGACACCACCGAGACGCCCTGGTTCACGGTGACCGTGCCCCGCCACGCCCAGACGGTCTGCGAGGTGCGCAACTATCGCAACGGTCCCGACCTGGTCATGGAGAAGGAAGCCGTGCCCGCCCAGATCGAGGGTCAGGGGGACGTCACCTTCAACGTGACCCTCACCAACCCGGACCAGGTCGAGCCGGTGCGGATCGACGCGCTGCTCGACGACCACTACGGCGACCTGTTCGATCGGGGCAACTCCCGCGTCCGTGACAACAGCTGCGACGACAGCGAGCCCGGGTCGCGGGTCATGGCGCCGGGCGCCTCGGGGACCTGCTCGTTCGTTGCCCGAGTGACGCCGGCGCCCGACGGCGGGCCCCACCGCAACGTGGTCACCCTCCACGGGGTGGAGCTGTTGCCAGACGGCAGCGAGGGGGACCCCGTCGTCGTGAGCGCGGAGGCCACCGTCACGTTCACCCGGGCACCGACCCCCGACCTCGTCGTCACCAAGGACGACGGCATCGATCGGATCCCGCCCGGCGGGGAGACCACCTACGACCTCACGGTCGCCAACCACGGCGACGCCGAGGCCACGGGCGTGATCCTCACCGACGTGCTCCCCGATGGGGTGCGCTTCGTCTCGGCCTCCGACGGCGCCGCGCTCGACCCCGCGGGAGACGCCGCCCGTGACGGCAGCCCGGCCGTGGTGTGGCCGTGGTTCGCCCTCGCTCCCGGTGAGGAGCGCTCGGTCCAGGTGACCGTGCGGGTCGACGACCGGGCGGTCGCCGGCACCGAGCTCCGCAACCAGGCCATCGTCGGTGACGACGGCCGGCACGGGGCTGACGCCAACCCGGACGACAACGTCGACGTGGACGTCGACACGGTGGTCGTGCCGGTCCTGGACGAGCCGCCCGTCACCCGCCCGCCGGCCCCGTCGACCGGCGGGCTGCTGCCCCGCACGGGTGGCGACGTGGCCGAGCTGGCCCTCTGGGGCGGTGCGCTGGCCGCGGCCGGCGCGGCCCTCGTCGGCCTCGCCCGCCGCTCCCCCGGGGGCCGGCTCCGCCTGCCGCTGCGCCTCCGTCCACGGACCTGACCAGCACGGGACACTCCCGGAGCTTCTCCGGCGCCTGATCCACTGGCTCCGGTCAGCGGATCAGGCGCCGGTTCGGCGGGATCCGGCGGGGCTGCTCAGGGCGCGGCCGTGGTGGTGACGGTGAAGCACACGCGGGAGCGGGCGTCCGCGCCCGGCGGTGACGGTGTGGTCGCGGGCGCCGTCGTCGGACCATCGGTCGAGCGGGCGGTCCCGCCGCGGGGCGCCCGGCCGTCGCCGGCGCCGCGACCGAGTTGATCGAGCCGATCATCACGGTCCTGGTGAACTGCGCCGGCGTCGAAATGGGGCCGTGCACCAGCGAGATGCCGTTCGGTGTGCTCACGAAGGTGAGCCGCACGATCCCGGATCGAGGCCT
>CAZYPY010000141.1:0-1976 GCA_964649545.1 uncultured Microthrixaceae bacterium
TGAAGTCCTCGCCGAGGCCGTCGTAGAAGTCCTCGTAGTAGTAGTCGAGGCCCTCGAGCGACAGGCGGGGGTTCTGGAAGATCACCCCGCACTCGGCGCACTCGTCGAGGGTGAACTCGCCCGGCTTGTACTGGAGGACGTCGGTGGTGTGGAGCCGCTGGAAGATCCGCAGCGAGCCGCACAGCGGGCACTCCCGGCGGCGCTTCTCGAAGAGCCGGTCGAGGCCGAGGGCGGCCTGCTGCTCGTACCACTCCCGCCGGGACTCGATGGGGTCGGGCGTGGGTGGCGGCGCCCACCGGCCGGTGAGGGTGCGGAACCAGCGGACAGGACCGAGGAGCCCGCGCCCGGCGGCGGAGACGGCGAGGTCGGACGGCGCCACCGCGGTGCCCGCGGTGCCGACGGCCGGGACGGCGCAGTAGGCCACCAGCGCCGCGAGCCCCCACGGCGGGGCGACCAGGAGGCCGGTGCCGATCAGGGCCCACTGCAGGGCGGGCATCAGGTGGACGACCGGCGCCGCGGTGGAGAAGAGGGCGTCGATGTAGGCGCGCCGCTTGTCGAGGTCGGCGGGGTGGGCGGTGAGCGCGGGCGCCACCGCCACGTCGACGCCGACGGGGGCGAGGCGCTTGAGCTCGACCTCGGCGGCGAGGAAGGCGACGGGGTCGAGGCCGTCGGTGGCGTCGAGATCGGCCCGGTCGAGCAGGGCCTCGTCCACCACGATGGCCTTGCCGGCACCGCGCCCGGGGGCGAGGCGGGTGCTGCGGTAGGTCGTGGGGTCGACCAGGGCGGCGAGCTCGAGCGCCTCCTCGGCGGGGAGGTCGCCGGGGACGAGGTCGACTGCGGCGAGGCCCTCGCGATGCAGGAACGCGCTCGTGGCGCGGCGGGTCTCGGGACCGACGTGTACCCCCGCGGCGGTGACGACCCGGTGGCGCTCGTCGGCGGGCTCGTCGGTCGGCTCGAGCGTGGCCAGAGCGGCCAGGCGCCGGCGGGACTTCAGCGCGTCGCCCAGGAGATAGGCGATCAGCAGGGCGAGCACGGTCTTCAGCAGCCGGTGGCGGCCGCGCCTCCGGGTCCCGCCCCCGCTCATCGCGAGCGTCCTCCGGCCGTGGGCTCCGTTCCTCCAGCAGGAGCGGGGGGTGCCGCGCGCGTCTGCGGGACGGACGAGGGGTGGGCGGCGGGGCGGGTCATGGGACGAGGGCCTCGAGGAGGTCGGCGGCGCGGGGGGCGCCGCCGGCGGCGGCGAAGGAGGCGGCGATGCGCCGGGCGGCCTCACGGTAGGCGGGATCGTCGAGCACCGTCCGCAGCGCCTCGCGCAGGCCCTCGGCGCGGATGCGCCCGAACTTCACCCGCACGCCGGCGCCGGCGTCGACCACCTGCTGGGCCACGATGGGCTGGTCGTCGCGGATCGGGGCCAGCACGAGGGGCAGGCCCTCGGCGAGCGCCTCGCACGTCGTGTTGTGGCCGCCGTGACCGACCACCGCGTCCATGTGGGACAGCAGGGCGAGCTGGGGCACGAACGCCTGCACGTGCACGTTGGCGGGCACCGCGCCCAGCATCTCGGGTGGGGCCACGACCACGGCCTGGAGGTCGAGCCCCTCGACCGCGGCAACGGCGGCCCGGTAGAAGCGCTCGCCCACCGACTGGTTCACCGTCCCCAGCGACACGAGCACGTGACGGCGCTCGGGGTCGAGCCAGTCGAACGGGAACGGGGCCGTCTCGGTGCGGGCGTGGGTCGACGGGCCGACGAAGGCCACGTGGTCACCGAACGCCGAGGTGTCGCCGACCAGCGCCGCGGACGTGAAGGCGAGCACGAGGTCGTCGGACAGGCGCAGGTCGCCCTGGAGGGCGATCCCCTCGGGCACCCCGAGGCGGATCTGGAGGGCGACCAGCTCCTCGGCCACCCACTCGCCCACCTTGGGCAGGGCCTCGAAGGGCCGGGCGAACTCCGCCGAGGTGGTGGCCGACGTGGCCCACGTCAG
>CAZYPY010000141.1:2076-7622 GCA_964649545.1 uncultured Microthrixaceae bacterium
CGGGCCCGGTCGAGCAGGTCGGAGTGCTCGCCGTAGAAGGCCAGGACCGGGCAGGACACCCCCTGCAGGGCCGCCCGGGGCAGGGGCTGCACCGCCTCGAGGTCGGCGAGCATGGTCGTGTCGTAGATGAGGGCCTCGGCATTGCGGGCCAGCTTGTTGAGCTTGCGGCCGCCCTGCTCGACGAGCCACTGGTCGACCTCGTCCTCGGCCAGTCCGAAGGCGGCGAGGGCCAGGCTGCCGGCCATGTGGTGGCCCCAGCCCTCGACCGCGAAGTGGGCCTCGATGAGGGCGATGCCTGCCACCCGGTCGGGGTGCTCGACCGCCATGCCCAGGGCGACCACGCCGCCGTAGCTGTTGCCGATGAGGTGGACCGGGTGGTCGATGCCGAGGGCGTCGAGCAGGCCGACGAGGTCGGCGACCGAGTCGTCCACCGTGTAGCCCGAGGGCGGACGCTCGCTGCGGCCGTGGCCCCGCAGGTCGTAGAGGACGACGTCGCACTCGCGGGCGAAGGGGTTGGCCAGCGTGTAGTACCAGCTCGACAGGTTGTCCATGACGAGGCCGTGCAGCATGACCACGGTGTGCTCGCCCGAGCCGAGCCGGGTCACGTGGAACCGCACCCCGTTGGCGACGACGTCAGCCATGGCGCACCGCCTCGTGGTCGACGGCGATGCCCAGCCGGCGGACGGGCGTCGGCACGACGGTGCGCGCGCAGGTCGAGGGCTCGACGAGCACCGAGACGCCGGCGACGACGAGGTCAGCCATGGGGCACCGGTTCGTGATCGTCGGCGGGCGCGGCGGCGTCGGGGGGCCGCCCGTCGGTGCCCGCCGGAGCTTCCGGCTCGTCCGCCACCGCGGCGGGGACGCGGTCGAGGAAGTCCACGAGGAGGGCGGCGAGGTCGTCGCGGGCGTCGAGGTGCAGCGCGTGGCCGCCGGCGAGCACCGCGACCTCGGCGTCGGGGCGCACCGTCGCCACGCGCTCGGCCGCGGGCGCGCACCACGACCGGTCGCCGAAGGTGAACAGCAGGGGGACGCCGACGGCCCGCAGGTCGTCGTCGGTCACCGGGGCCTCGGCGCGCAGGTCGGCCAGGATCGAGGTCTCGGTGAGCAGGCGCCGCTCGGTCTCGGTCGCCTCGTCGGACGGGGCGTCGCGCTCGCCGTCCGGGCCACGGTCGCGGATCGCGACCAGGGGCGCCTCGACGCAGGCCAGCGCCGTCACCCGGTCGGGGTGGTCGAGGGCCAGGCGCAGGCCGAGCAGGGCGCCGTAGCTGTGCCCCACGACCGCGAAGGGCGGCAGGTCGTCGGTGAGGGCGAGCACGTCGGCGGCCATGGTGGCGGTGTCGTAGCCGGTCGGTGGGCAGTCGCTGAGGCCGTGGCCCCGCAGGTCGAGCAGCCGCACCGGGTGGGTGCGGGCCACCGCGGGCGCCGCGGTGAACCACCACGAGGCCAGGCTCCCGGTGAACAGGCCGTGGAGCATGACCACGGGCGCGCCGGCGGCGGCCTTGCCCATCTGCTGGGTGTGGAAGCGCAGCCCGCGGGCCCGCCGAAACGCCACCCCGTCAGGCCTCGGCCGACCCGTCGGCGGCGGCGTCGCCGGACCCGTCGAGGCAGCTCGCCACGAACTCCACGAGCTGGCCCACGGTCATGGTGACGAGGGCGTCGAGCTCGAGGTCGGCGAGCCAGCCCACGAAGTCGACCTGCTCGCCGTAGCGCTCGGTGAGCTCCTCGGCGAGGGCCACGAACTCGATCGACTCGAGCTCGAGGTCGTCGTTGAACGACGTGTCCATGGTGACCTCGTCGACCATCAGCAGCTCGTCCTCGCCGATGACCTCGGTCAGCATCTCGGTCACGGCGCCGAGCACGGCCTGCTTCGTCGCCTCGCTCGCTGACGGCGCGGTCCCTGCCTCACTCATGTGTTCCTCCACGGTCGAAGCCCTGTCGTCGGAGTCTTGCTGGTCCCCGCACCGGCGGATGCACATCCAAGGGACCACATACAACTACGGCTTGTATGCTGTTCCAAGTTGGAAGTTCGGAGAGGGGTCCGTCGATGAGCCTGCTTCAGGATCAGGTTGACGAAGCGATGGGCCGACTCACCTTGGCGGGCACCGACCTGCAGGACATCGAGGTGAAATCGGCGGCCGGCGGACTGCCCCGATCTGCGGTCGAGTCCGTGTGTGCGTTCGCGAACGCGAACGGAGGTCTTCTCCTCCTCGGCCTCGACGAACACGCCGGCTTCGAGCCCGTGCCGGTCGACGCCCCCAAGCTCGCCAGTGACCTCGCATCGACGTGCGCGGACGACCTCGAACCCCCGATCCGGGCCGAGATCGACATCGTGACGGTCAAGGACTTTCCCGTGGTCGCCGCGCTCATCGAGCCACTCCCGCCGGAACGTCGGCCCTGCTACCTCACCACCAAGGGGATGGAACGCGGCTCGTTCCTTCGCACCCACGACGGCGACCGCCGCCTCTCCACCTACGAGGTCCATGTGCTCCTGGCCTCTCGCGGACAGCCGGTCGATGATGCCCAACTCGTGCCCGGATCGTCCGTCCACGACCTCGATCCACGCCTGCTCGAGCCCTTCCTTCGGAGACTGCGGTCCACCAGAGGTCCCGTGTTCGAGCAGGCCGGCGATGACGAGATCCTCCGGATGATGCGAGTCGTCGTACCAGGGGAGGACGGCGAGCTCGCCGTCAGCCTCGCGGGGCTCTTGAGCCTGGGTCGCTACCCGCAGCAGTACTTCCCCCAGTTGGACATCACCTTCGTGGCGTACCCGACCACGAGTGGTGAGCCCCTCCCCGACCACACTCGCTTCCTCGACAACCAGTCGATCGACGGTCCGATCCCGTCCATGGTTGCGACTGCGGTCGCCGCCCTTCGGCGCAACACGAGCCGACGGTCGATCGTTCTCGGTCTCGGCCGCGAGGACCGTTGGGACTATCCAGAAGACGTCCTTCGAGAGGTCATCGCGAACGCCCTGATGCACCGGGACTACGACCCGACGGCGCGCGGGACCCAGGTGCGGCTCGAGCTCTACCCCGACCGGCTGGAGGTGCACAGCCCTGGCGGGCTCTTCGGCCCGATCGACCGTGAGGCGCTCCTCAACGAACCGGTCTCCTCGTCTCGGAACGCCTTGTTGGCAAAGCTCCTCGAAGACGTCGAGATCCCCGGGACGGGCCACACCGTTTGCGAGAACCGAGGCTCCGGTCTGCTCAGTGCCGCTGCGAGCCTCAGGCGAGCAGGTCTCGAACCCCCGAAACTCCATGACGCCGTGCGCGAGTTCCGGGTGGTCATCGCCAACCACGGCCTGCTCGACACCGAGGCGGTGAGATGGCTCGCCACCATCGAGACCACGGGACTGACCGACACGCAGCGACTGGCGCTCGCGTTCCTCCGCCGTCACGACGAGATCACCAACCAGCAGTACCGAACCGTCACCGGCGTGGATCCGTTGACCGCCACCAGGGAGCTGACGGGCCTGGCGGGCAAAGGACTCATCTCGAAGTCAGGCGATCGCCGCTGGACTCGCTGGCGGCTGACCGAACCTGCCGGGCCTCGTGTCGTCCAGGGAGCGCTGGTGTTCGACACCGCCGACGATCGACGGCGCCGAGACCGCCGTGGGGAGATCCGGGAGGCACTGGCGAACGGGTCGAGATCGTCCACCGAGCTGGCCGACGAGCTCGGCATCACCCGGGAGGGCGTGTTGCGCTGGCTGCGCCAGATGGAGGCGACCGGAGAGGTGGCTCCCACGGCATCACAGCGACGCAGCAGCACCAACCGGTGGCGGCTGACCTGACCACGGGTCGAGCGAGGACGCGCCGATCGCCGCCCTCGACCAGCCTCGACCCTCGTCGTGCTCACGTGGTCGTCCACGACACCACGTAGCGGCGGGCGGTGTCACCTTCGCCGACGGCGACCACCTCGGTGGCCACGGTGCGGTCGGCGATGGTCGCGGTGGTCGCGTCGAGCCGGGTGACGACGAGGTCCTTGGGGCGGCCCTCGAGGCCGGTGCCCGCGGCCTTGCCCGCGGCCTCCTTCACCGTCCAGAGCCGAGTCAGCGCCCCGTCGCGCTCGGGGCCGTCGCCGGCGGGGACCAGTGCGGCCTCGGCGTCGGCCAGGGTGAGCGAGGCGAAGCGCTCGTGGCGGGGGCCGTCGGCCTCCACGTCGATGCCGGGGTCGGGCTCGCCGGGCCCGGCCACCACCGCCGCCGCGGCCCACTCGGTGTGGGCCAGCGAGACCCGCAGGCCCTCGCAGCCCGGTCCTTCGACCACCGGTCGGCCCTCGTCGTCGTTGCCGATGGTGATCTCGGCGGGGAAGAGCGGGCCGGCGCCGTGGTCCCAGAGCCAGGAGCGGACCGCGTCCTTGGCCGCCACCCGGCCGAGGAACCACTGGCGCTGGGCCTTGGGGTTCAGGGCCTCGTAGGTCGGGCGCTCGCGGTGGTTCAGGTAGCGCCGCATCATCAGCTCGCGAGAGGCCGAGTTGTCCCAGTGCTCGGTGGCGAGGAGCCAGCCGCCGGGGCGGCGCTCGGCCACGACGAGCCGGTCGGGGTCGCGCAGCATGGGGAACACGACCTCGTCGGTGTCGAAGCGGGTGTCCTGCCAGCCGTCGATCCGGCACCAGAGGCGGCCGGCGTCGCTGGGACGGGCGCTGACCAGCTCGAGGTCGGCGCGCACGAAGGCGTCGGTGAGCTCGTTGACCCGCACGGTGCAGTCGAAGCGGTCGCCCGGCGGCGGGTGGGGGCCGAAGAAGCGGATGCGCTCGATCATCGAGGGGAGGGCCAGGCGGTCGACCTCGGTGTGCATCGCCACCCAGTGGCCGACGAGCTGGCCGGCGCCGTCGAGCAGCGCGCCGGGCGCGGGCAGGGCCTCGATGGTGCCCTGCACTCCCGTGGGACCGAGGGGGCCGATCTCGCGGACGCCCTGGTACTGCGGGCCGTGGAAGGCCCAGCGGTCGTGGTACAGGTCCCACGCGGTGGGGCCCCAGACACTGGCGCCGGCGAGGGGGTCGTCGTCGGGCGCCGGCGGCTCGGGGTAGTCGTCGGCGAACACGACGGTGCCGCGGCTGTAGCCCTCGACGCTGACCCGCACCCGGTCGGGGCCGGTGACCGCGGCGGTGATGGTGACGTCGACGGGCGGCTCGACCGCCAGCCAGCGCAGGGCCCGGACGCTCTCCAGCCCGATCGGCACCTTGCCGGGCATCAGGCGGGCGGCGACCTCCTGGAACAGCTGGAGGGTGCACGTCATGGGCACCACCGGGAACAGGTCGCTGACCTCCTCCCAGTCGTCGCGTTGGCGGTAGAAGCGGTGGTCGATGAGGAAGGGCATGTCCGCCATCGACATCGTGCGGACCTCGGTGAGCGAGGCGGGCTCGCCGGCGTCGGGGGGCCGGGTGTCGGGCCTGGCGGTGCCCGAGGGTGGCTCGACGGTGGCGGGCGGTGACGGGACGGACCCGCCCGGCCCGACGGGACCGGCGGTGCGCCAGGCGCCCACCACGTCGGCGGTGGCGGGGGCGACCTCGGCCAGCGCGGCCTCGAACTCGGCCAGCACCGGGTG
>CAZYPY010000142.1:0-7600 GCA_964649545.1 uncultured Microthrixaceae bacterium
CCCACGATCAGGAGGAGGCGCTCACCATGAGCGACCGGATCGCGGTGATGAACCAGGGCGTGGTCGAGCAGATCGGCAGCCCCACGGAGATCTACGACCACCCCCGTACCGTCTTCGTGGCCGGCTTCATCGGCCAGGCCAACCTGTGGCCCGCTCGGCTGGCGTCCCAGACCGACGGCCATGCCACGGTCGACGCGCTGGGGGTCTCTCTCGCCGGTCGGGCGCTCGAGCTCCTCGACGGCGAGGTCACCCTCATGGTTCGCCCCGAGCGCATCCGGGTGACGACCGAGCGCCAGGGCGATCGCTCCGTTCCCCTCACGGTCATCGACCTGGTCTTCCAGGGACCGGTCGTCCGGCTCGCCGGCGCCGGACCGGACGGCACCGAGGTGGTGGCCCACGTGGGTGCCGACCAGGAACTGCCGATGCTCCGCCCCGGTGACGAGGTGTGGGCGACCTGGGAGGACGCGGCGGCGTCGGTCCTCCCCGGTGTGCCCGACCTCGCGCCACAACGCTCACCCGACGACATCGAGAGGGTCTTCTCGTGACCAACCCCGATCCGCGCCTCGCCCGCCTCCTCGCCGCCGCCCCCCGCCGTGGGTGGGCCCAGACCCGCACGGGCGGTGCGTCGATGTCGATCACGCGCCGCCGCTTCCTCGGCGGCGCCGGCGTCGGCCTCGGCGTGCTCGTCGTCGGCCCCAACCTGCTCGCCGCCTGCGGCAGCGACGGCGGCGACACCGAGTCCAGCAGCACCACGTTCACCCCCACCACGGACGGAGCGCTGCGGATCTCCAACTGGCCGTTCTACATCGACGAGGAGACCGTCGGGCAGTTCGAGGAGGCGTCGGGGCTCTCGGTGACCTACACCGAGGACGTCAACGACAACGAGGAGTACTTCGCCCGCATCCGCGAGCCCCTCAGCCGGGGCCAGGACATCGGCGCCGACCTGTTCATCGTCACCGACTTCATGGTGAACCGACTGATCCAGCTCGGTTGGCTCGCCCCCATCGACGACGCCAACGTCCCCAACAAGGGAAACCTGGTCGAGTCGCTCCAGGGCATCGAGTTCGACCCCGACCGCACCTACAGCCTCCCGTGGGCCTCGGGCTTCACCTCCATCGCCTACAACCCCCAGCTGACCGGCCGCGAGATCACCAGCCTCAACGACCTCTTCGACGAGGAGTTCGCCGGCAAGGTCACCCTCTTGAGCGACATGCGCGACGGCGGCGGCCAGATCATGCTGGCCAACGGGGACTCGCCCGCCGAGGCCACGCTCGAGATGATCCAGGCCGCGGCCGACCGGGTGCAGGAGGCCAAGGACCAGGGCCAGATCCGGCGCTTCACCGGCAACGACTACGGCGACGACCTCGTGGCCGGGAACGTGGCCATCGCCCAGGCGTACTCGGGCGACGTGGCCCAGCTGAAGCTCGACAACCCCGACCTCGAGTTCGTCGTCCCCGACGAGGGGATGATCTCGTGGTCCGACAACATGGTCATGCCCATCAGCACCAGGAACAGCACCGGCGCCGAGGAGTGGATGAACTACGTCTACGACCCGGCGAACATGGCGCAGATCACCGCCTACGTGCAGTACATCCCGCCGGTCGAAGGCACCGGCGAGGCCCTCGCCGAGCTCCCCGACGGCGCGGAGCTGGCCGAGAACCCGCTCATCAACCCCCCCGCCGACGTGCGGGAGAAGGCCGTCGCCTGGCGCGGCCTCACCGACGAGGAGGACCAGGAGTTCTCGTCGGTGTGGAACGCCGTGGCGCGGGGCTGAGCCGGACCACCCGAGCGAACGGAAGGCGAGCAGGCCATGGCGGGGAGTGCGAGCGGCGGCAACCGCCACGCCAAGGTCACGCCGTACCTGCTCAGCCTCCCGGCCCTCGCCTACCTGGCGGTCTTCTTCGTCGTCCCGCTCTGGGCGCTGCTGCGGACCTCGCTGTCGAGCAACACCGGCTCGGTCTTCGACCCGACCCTGACCTTCAGCTGGGAGTTCTCCAACTACAGCGAGGCCTTCAGCGAGTACAGCGAGCAGATCGCCCGGTCGTTCGAGTACGCCCTGGTGGCCACGATCCTCGCCCTGCTGCTGGCCTACCCGCTCGCCTACGTGATCGCGTTCAAGGCCGGCAAGTGGAAGAACCTCATGCTCGGTCTCGTCATCGTGCCGTTCTTCATCACCTTCATCGTGCGGACGCTGGCGTGGAAGACGATCTTCGGTGACGACACCGTGATCGTGTCGCTCATGGACACGATCGGACTCACCGACAACGGGCGCATCCTGTCCACCAAGTACGCGGTGATCGGCGGCCTCACCTACAACTTCCTGCCGTTCATGATCCTGCCGATCTACGTCAGCATCGAGAAGATCGACCCGCGGCTGCTGGAGGCCGCCCGCGACCTCTACGCCGGCGGCTTCCGCACCTTCCGCAAGGTGCTGCTCCCGCTGTCGCTGCCGGGCGTGCTCGCCGGCAGCCTGCTCACCTTCATCCCCGCGGCCGGCGACTTCGTCAACGCGCAGTACCTCGGCGGCGTGAACCAGACCATGGTCGGCACCGTGATCCAGAGCCAGTTCCTGATCACGAAGGACTACCCGCTCGCCGCCGCGCTGTCCTTCGTGCTCATGCTCATCATCTTGGTGGCGGTGCTGATCTACACCCGGGTGCTCGGCACCGAGGACCTCGTCACGTGACCGCCGTCGCCGAGCCGCACCTCGGCCCCCCACCGACCGAGGCCGACGGGCCGGTCCGGGCCGGGTTCGCCCCGCCGCCGTGGCTGCGGCGCCTCGGCGGCTGGTTCCTGAACATCTACGCGCTCGCGGTGATCGGGTTCCTGCTGCTGCCGGTGGCGGTGATCGTGGCGTTCTCGTTCAACGACCCGGTCGGGAAGTTCAACTTCGTCTGGAAGGGGTTCTCGCTCGAGGCGTGGCAGGACCCCTGGAAGTACCCCGCCCTGGTCGACGCCCTGAAGACCAGCCTGGCCGTCGCCGGGGTGTCGACCGCCGTCGCCCTGGTGCTCGGCACCCTCGTGGCCATCGCCCTGGTGCGCCACCGGTTCCGGGGCTCGGGCGGGATCGACCTTTTCCTGGTCATCCCCCTCACGACCCCCGAGATCGTCCTCGGGTCGTCGCTGCTGACGCTGTTCCTCGACTTCGGGTGGAACCTGGGCTTCGGCACCATCGTGCTGGCCCACATCATGTTCGAGGTCAGCTTCATCGCGCTGACGGTGAAGGCCCGCATCCGCGGCTTCGACTGGAGCCTCGAGGACGCGGCCATGGACCTCGGCGCCACCCCGACCCGCACGTTCTTCAAGGTGACGCTGCCCCTCATCGTCCCCGGCATCGTCGCCGCCATGATGCTGTCGTTCGCCCTGTCACTCGACGACTTCATCATCACCTTGTTCAACGCCGGCTCGACCACGACCTACCCGCTGTACGTGAACAACGCCGCGAAGACCGCGCTCCCCCCGCAGATCAACGTGCTGGCCACCATGATCCTCGTGGCCAGCCTCGCCCTCATCGGGTTGTCGGTGATCTGGCAGCGGTGGCGCACCCGGGGCGAGTCCGCCTGATCCCGGAGGGATCCATCCGTGAACGAGCACGCTCAACTCCTGGCCCGCCACCGGGCGGTCCTGCCGTCGTGGCTCGCCCTCTACTACGAGGACCCCATCGAGCTGGTCTCCGGCGAGGGTCGCCGTGTGGTCGACGGCGAGGGCAACCACTACCTCGACCTGTTCGGCGGGATCCTCACCACCATGACGGGCTACGCGGTCCCCGAGGTGGTGCGGGCCATCCAGGACCAGGCCGAGCGCATGCTGCACACCTCGACGCTGTACCTGATCCGCCCCATGGTCGAGCTGGCCGAGCAGATCGCCGAGCTCTCCGGCATCCCCGACCCGCGGGTCTTCTTCACCACGTCGGGCACCGAGGCCAACGAAGCCGCCCTGCTGGCGGCCTCGTCGTACCGCCGGTCGAGCCAGATCATCGCGGTGCGCAACAGCTACCACGGACGCTCGTTCGCCACCGTGGGCATCACCGGCAACCGCGGGTGGTCCCCCACCTCGCTCACCCCGTTCCAGGTCTCCTACATGGCCTCGGGCTACAAGTTCCGCAGCCCGTTCCGCCACCTCGACGACGCCGCGTTCGTGGACGCCGCCGCCGAGGACCTGCGCGACCTCGTGGCCACCACCACCTCCGGCGACGTGGCCGCGCTGATCGCCGAGCCCATCCAGGGCGTCGGTGGCTTCGCGATCCCGCCCGACGGGTTCTTCGGCCCGGTCGAGAAGGTGTGCCGGGAGCACGACATCCTCTACATCAGCGACGAGGTGCAGACCGGGTGGGGGCGCACCGGTGACCACTTCTGGGGCTACCAGGCCCACGGCATCACCCCCGACCTGATGACCTTCGCCAAGGGCATCGGCAACGGCCTCACCCTCGCCGGCGTCGTGGGCCGGGCCGAGGTCATGGACGCCGTGCCCGCCAACTCGATCTCGACCTTCGGGGGCAACCCGCTCTCGTGCGCGGGGGCGCTCGCCAACCTGCGCTACCTGCTCGACCACGGCCTCCAGGCGAACGCCGCCGCCCAGGGTGCCCGATTCCTCGACGGCCTCGCGCCCCTGGCCGAGCGCTACGGCGCCATCGGAGAGCTCCGCGGCCGCGGCCTGATGATCGGCCTCGAGCTCGTCGCCGCCGACGGCTTCACCCCGGATGCCGACGCCGCCTCCCGCCTGCTCGAGGCCACCAAGGCGCGCGGCGTGCTCGTGGGCAAGGGGGGCCTCTACGGCAACTGCCTGCGCATCGCCCCGCCCTTGTCCATCACCGCCGACGAGGTCGACGAGGGCCTCGCCGCGATCACCGAGGCGGTCGAGGCGGCGCTGGCCTGACCCCGGCGTCAACCTGCCTGGTCGGCGATCAGGCCGCGGAGCATCGCCGCGAATCCGCCGCCGTCGAGGTACACGGTGTCCTCGTAACGGGAGCGGAACCGCCAGGCGGCACCCACCCGCACGTACTCGTCGCGGTAGAAGCCGCCGACATCGAGGATCTCCGAGGCGCCCTCCCACTCGACGCCGTTGCGGTTGAACACGTGCACCCGGCCCGTGGCCTCGTCGGGGCCGGTGAAGTGGATCTCGTGGGTGAGGATCGAGTGCATGGTCCAGGTGAAGATGGACATGGCGCCGGGCATCCACGCGCCCACCTCGGCGGGGGTCCCGGCGATGCCGCCGGACGACGTGTAGTCGATGCGGGCGTCGGGTGTGAACAGCGTCTCCCATCGCACCCAGTCGGCGTCGTCGACCGCACCGGCGTAGGCGATGGCCAGACCGCGGATGGCCTCGAGGTCGGCGAGTCGGCCCGCGTCGGGCACCTGCCCGTCGGTGAGGTCGTGGCTGCGGTCGTCGGTGGCGTCGGTCATCAGTAGCCCCCCAGGGCGGTCGTGTCGAAGAGGCGCTTCGGGTTCCCCACGAGCATCTGGTCGATCTGGTCGTCGGTGACGCCCCGCTCGCGCAGGGCGGGCAGCACGTCGTCGGAGATGTGGGTGTAGTGCCAGTTGGGCAGGACGACCTGCTTGAGGTCCTGGTCGATCCAGTCCATGTAGCAGGCGGCGTCGTGGGCGAGGACCATGCGGTCGGCGTAGCCCTGCTCGCAGAGATCGGCGACGACCTGCACCCGCTGGTCGAACGGCGCGTAGGCGTCGACGCCGAAGCGGTCCATGCCGATGATCGAGCCGTTGTCCATGAGCTCGCGGAGGTAGTCGAGGTCGGCGGAGTCGCCGCAGTGACCGATGACCACCCGGGACAGGTCGACCCCCTCCTCGGCGAACACCCGCTGCTGATCGCGGCCCCGGAAGCTGGCGGCCTCGGTGTGGGTCGTGATGGGGACGCCGGTCTCGCGGTGGGCCCGGGCGCACGCCCGCAGCACCCGCTCGACGCCAGGCGTCACGCCCTTCTCGTCGGTGGCGCACTTGAGGATGGCGGCCTTCACGCCCGTGTCGGCGATGCCCTCGGTGATGTCCTTGACGAACATCGCGGTCATCGGCTCGGGCCCCTCGACGAGCGCGCCGGGACCGGGCTTGAGGCGGAAGAAGAACGGCAGCTCGTCGTAGGTGTACAGGCCGGTGGCGGCGACGATGTTGAGGTCGATCTGGGCGGCGATCTCCTGCACCCTCGGGATGTAACGGCCGAGGCCGAGCACCGTGGGGTCGACGATGGTGTCGATGCCCGCTTCCTTCAGCTGGCGCAGCTTGTCGACCGCGTCGGCGACGCGCACCGCCTCGTCCCAGTACTCGGGGTGGTTCTGCAGGATCTCCGGGCTCAGCACGAACACGTGCTCGTGCATCAGCGTCGGGCCCAGGGCACTGGTGTCGATCGGGCCCTTGACCGTCTCCACGGTTGCCTGCTTGCCTCGTGCCTCCTTCGTCGGCACCCCTTCGGGATCCGGTTCGCCTTCGGAGGCTGCTCCGCTCCGCTGCGCAGCGTCATTCGCCATGGTCACGTCTCCTCTGGTCGACTGGTTCGGCGTCTCGGGGGAGGCCGAGCAGGCGTTCGGCGATGACGTTGCGCTGCACCTCGGAGGTGCCGCCGGCGATCGTGAGGCAGCGGTTCCCGAGGAAGCCGGCGATCCACATGGCCGCCTCGCCGTCGGCGGCGGCGCCCTGGGGGCCGAGGTGGGCCAGGCCCGCCTCCTGCACCCGCTGCTCGTGCTCGACGCCGAGCAGCTTGCGGACGCTCGACTCGGGGCCGGGCTCGGCGCCCGTGAGGGCCCGAAGCGTGGTACGCAGGCCGAGCACGGCGAGGCTCTGGCCCTCGGCGAGCAACTGGCCGAGCTCGTCGGCGTCGAGTGCGCCGAGGGCGACCCCGTCGGGGTCGTCGTCCCTCCCGGCCAAGGCGAGGCGCAGCACGTTCTCCACGCCGGGGCCGAAGCTCGACCCGCTGCCCATCGACACCCGCTCGTTCTCGAGCGTCGTGCGCGCCGCCCTCCAGCCGTTGTCGACCCCGCCCACGACGGCGTCGTCGGGCACGAAGACGCCGTCGAGGAAGACCTCGTTGAACATCTCGTGGCCGGTCAGCTCCCGCAGTGGTCGGATGTCGAGGCCCGGCGTGGCCATGTCCACGATGAAGCAGGTGATGCCGTCGTGCTTCGGCGCGTCCGGCGAGGTGCGGGCCAGGCAGATGGCGAAGTCGGCCTGGTGGGCGAGCGTCGTCCACACCTTCTGTCCCGTGAGCAGCCATCCACCGTCGGTGCGCTCCGCCCGGGTCGTGAGCGAGGCGAGGTCGGAGCCCGCGCCGGGCTCGCTGAACATCTGGCACCACGAGATCTCGCCCCGCAGCGTGCCGGGGATCCAGCGCTCCTGCTGCGCAGGGGTGCCGTGGGCGATGAGAGTGGGCAGGACCCAGGCGCCCACCTGGAGATGCGGCCGGCGCAGGCGGGCGGCGGCGAACTCCTCGTCGATGACCAACTGCTCGAGGGGGCCGGCGGCGCGCCCCCACGGCTCCGGCCAGTACGGCACCAGGTAACCCGCGTCGGCCATCCGCGCCGTCCACTCCTCCTTGGGCGCCGCCTGCACCTCGGCCACGAAGCGGCGGACCTCGCCCCGGACCGCCTCGGCGCCCT
>CAZYPY010000143.1:0-2060 GCA_964649545.1 uncultured Microthrixaceae bacterium
ATCATCTACATCGACGAGATCGACAAGATCGCCCGCAAGAGCGAGAACCCGTCGATCACCCGTGACGTGTCGGGCGAGGGCGTGCAGCAGGCGCTCCTCAAGATCCTGGAGGGCACCACCGCGTCGGTGCCGCCGCAGGGGGGGCGCAAGCACCCCCACCAGGAGTTCATCCAGATCGACACGACGAACATCCTGTTCATCTGCGGCGGCGCGTTCGCGGGGATCGAGAAGATCATCGAGGCTCGCGCCGGCAACAAGGGCGTGGGCTTCGGTGCCGACATCCGACAGTCGAACGAGAAGGACCTCGGCGCGATCTTCAACCAGGTCCTCCCGGAGGACCTGCTGAAGTTCGGCCTGATCCCCGAGTTCATCGGCCGCCTCCCCGTGGTGGGCGCGGTGTCGAACCTCGACCGCGAGGCGCTCATCCGCATCCTGGTCGAGCCCAAGAACGCCCTCGTCAAGCAGTACAAGAAGTTCTTCGAGTTCGAAGACGTCGAGCTCGACTTCACCGACGACGCCCTCGACGCGGTGGCCGATCAGGCCCTCAAACGCGGGACCGGGGCGCGGGGCCTCCGCTCGATCATCGAGGAGGTGCTCCTGAACGTCATGTACGACCTTCCGGGCCGCACCGACATCTCCAAGTGCGTCATCGACGCGACCGTGGTGAACGAGAAGGTCAACCCCACCCTCGTGCCGCGGGGCGAGCCGAGCCGCCAGCCGCGCCCGCGCCGCGCTGCGTCCTAGGCGACCCGACAGCGTGGTCAGCCGCCTGGTGCAGGGCGTCGTGGTCGGTGCCCTGGTGGGCGCGGCGGTGAGCGTGGCCCAGACCGTGCGACGCGAACAGGACCCGGCCGAGCTGGTCGTCCGACAGGCGGCGCGCGGCGCGGCCCAGGGCGGCGCGGTCGGCCTCGCGGTCGGCGCCGTCGCCGCCTGGCGACGGTGTCGACGGGTGGCCGCCGGGGCCACGGCCGACTGACACCGGTGACCCTCGACACCGCGCTGGCGTACCTCGACGCTCACACGAACCTCGAGGCCACGGCCGGCCGGGTCGAGGGGCTGTCGCTCGAACGCATGCGGGCGCTGGTCGGCGCGCTGGGCGATCCCCAGGCCGACGTCCCGGTCGTCCACGTCACCGGCACGAACGGCAAGGGGTCGACCGTGCGCATGATCGCCCGCCTCCTGGCCGTGCAGGGCCTCAGCGTGGGGACGTACACGAGCCCGCACCTGGAGCGGCTCAACGAGCGTCTGGTGTGGGACGGGCGGCCGGTGCCCGACGAGGATCTCGCCGTCCTCATCGGCGACGTGGCCCTGGCGGAGCCGACGCTCGACCCCGGGCTCGGCCCACCCTCGTACTTCGAGATCCTCACCGCGGCGGCCTTCCGGTGGTTCGCCGACCTGGCGGTCGACGTCGCCGTCGTCGAGGTCGGGCTGCTGGGTCGTTGGGACGCCACCAACGTGGCCGACGGGCGCGTCGCGGTCATCACCAACATCGGGCGCGACCACACCGACGGGGCCGAGGGCTGGCGCGAAGCGATCGCTCGGGAGAAGTCCGGCATCGTGAAGCCCGGCGCCACCCTCGTGCTCGGCGAGACCGAGGCGGCCCTCCAGCCCCTCTTCGACGCGGCGGGGGCCGCCGAGGTCTGGCGGCGGGACGAGGCCTTTGGATGCGTCACCAACCAGCTCGCCGTCGGCGGCCGGGTGGTGGACCTGCGGACGCCGGGCGCGGTCTACGATCAGGTCTTCGTGCCGGCCCATGGGGCACACCAGGGGGACAACGCCGCCGTCGCGGTGGCCTCCGCCGAGGCGTTCCTCGGTCGGTCGGCGTCGGCTGAGGTGGTGGACGAGGCCTTCGCCGGGCTCGAGCTGGCCGGACGGTTCGAGATCGTCGGTCACGGCCCGCTCGTCGTGCTCGACGGTGCCCACAACCCCGACGGTGCCCGGACCCTCCGCGCCACCCTCGACGAGGGGTTCTCGACCGCGGGCCGGCGCCGTTTCGTCGTGGGACTCCTGGGGGGCCGGGACCCGCACGAGATGCTCGCGGCACTGGGGGTCACGCACCG
>CAZYPY010000143.1:2160-7471 GCA_964649545.1 uncultured Microthrixaceae bacterium
CCTGGGAGGTCATCGCAACTTGCTGTCACGTCTGAGGATCCGCACCCGGCTGGCACTGGTGATGGCCGTGCCCCTCGTCGCGGTCGTCGGGGTCGCGGCCTGGAGCTACCAGACGATGCAGGCGGTGAAGGTCGAGGGCCCGTCGTACCGGGAGATCCAGCAGGCCGAGGACCTCGTGCAGGACGTCGTGGCCCCACCGGAGTTCCTCGTGGAGAGCTTCCTCGTGGTCCGCCAGCTCGCGACCGAGACCGACCCCGCCCAGATCACCGTGCTCACCCAGCAGCTCGACGACCTGCACACGGTGTACGAGGAGCGCCACGCGTACTGGGAGGAGCAGCTCGACGACGACCCCTCGGTCCGCTTCGCGCTGTTGAACGACTCCTACGCCCCGGCGCAGGAGTTCTGGCGGATCGTCGACGAGCACTTCCTGCCGGCCATCGAGGACGGCGACCGGGGCGAGGCGCTCCGGCTCACGGAGGGGCCGCTGCAGCGGACCTACGAGCTGCACCGCGACGCCGTCGAGCGCGTGGTGCGACTGGCCACCGACCGCCAGGAGGTGGTCGAGGCCGAGACCGCCACGCTGATCGAGCGCCGGACGGACCTGCTCGTGATCGTCGTCGCCCTCGTGGCGCTGCTGGCCGTCGGTCTCACCGCCCTGGTGGTGCGCTCGATCCGCAAGCCCCTCCGGGCCCTCGAGCACGATCTGCCCAAGGTCGCCGAAGAGCTGGAGACCCTGGACCTGACCGACGGCGCCCCCGAGCTGGCGCTGGCCACACCGAAGGGCCACGACGAGCTGTCCGAGGCCACGGTCGCGTTCAACTCGGTCGTGCAGACCGCGGTCGACCTCGCCGCCGATCAGGCACGGATCCGCCGCGAGGTGTCGGAGACGTACCTCCACCTCGGCCGCCGCAACCAGAACCTGCTCCGGCGCATGCTCTCGTTCGTCACCGACCTCGAGCAGAACGAGCGCGACGCCGAGGCCCTGGACCACCTCTTCCGCCTCGACCACCTGGCCACCCGCATGCGCCGCAACGCCGAGAGCCTGCTCGTGCTCGCCGGCGCCGAACCCGCCCGCACCTGGTCCCGCCCGGTGCCGATGCTCGACGTGGTGCGCGCCGGCGTGTCGGAGATCGAGGACTTCGGGCGGGTCGAGCTCGTGGGTCTCGAGCCGGCGGCGGTGGCCGGGACCGCGGCCTCCGACGTGACCCACCTCCTGGCCGAGCTCCTCGAGAACGCTGCGCTGTTCTCGCCGCCCACCACCTCCGTCGAGGTGCACGGCCGACGGCGCGAGGACGGCTACGTGCTCTCGATCGTCGACCACGGTCTCGGCATGTCGCCCGAGCAGTTGGGCGAGGCCCGAACCCGCCTCAGCGGGAGCGAACGTGGCGCACCGGCCAAGATGCTGGGCCTGCACGTGGTCGGCCGGCTGGCCGCGCGCCATGGCCTGCGCGTCGACCTCCGGGAGAACCCGAGTGGTGGCACGGTGGCCCTCGTCTGGTTGCCGTTCGGTGTGGTGGGGCCCCTCTCCGCGGATCGTGGCGGTGCGGGGGAGCGGGGCGCACCGGCCGACGCCCCACCCGCCCCACCCGCCCCGGCCCTCACGGCGGTGGGTGCGGCGGTCGCCCCGACCGCACCGGAGCCGGCCCGGGCCCCCAACGGTGTCGAGGGCCCCCCGAGACCCCGGCTCCCGCGCCTCGCTCCTGCGACCGGCTTCGAGCCCAACACGGCACCCGACTCGCCGTCGGCACCACCCGGGTCGCCCTCGATGACCCTCGCCGCCGCCCCGGTCGCCGTCCGCGCCGCCGGGGGGAGCGAGGCGGTCGATGCCGGCCTCCGCGCCCGCCGACGGGCCGGCGCTGCCCCGCCGCCCGCCGCCGCGCCCGCTCCGTCCGCCCCGGCCGCTCCTCCTCGTCGCTCGGCCGACGAGGTGCGCGCCAACCTGGCCCGGCTCCAGGCCGGTGTGCGCCAGGCCCGCCACGATGGACCCTCGTCCGGCACGGGAGGTGTCCGGTGACCACCGACCTCAGCGAGCAGGTCCGGACCATCAGTTGGCTGCTCTCGAGCTTCGTCGACGGCACCGCGGAGGTCGAGGAGGCCATCGCCGTCTCGTCGGACGGTCTCCTCATGGCCATGTCCGCGTCGCTCGACCGGGCCGAAGCCGACCAGCTCGCCGCCATCGTCTCCGGTCTCCGGAGCCTGGCCGACGGCGCCGCCCGCGTCACGGGCCGGGGCTCGCTCAACCAGGCCATCGTGGAGATGGACGACGGCTACCTGTTCGTCAGCGCCATCAGCGGCGGGTCGTGCCTCGGCGTGGTGGCGGGACCTGACTGCGATCTCGGTGCGGTCGGCTACGGCACCACCTTGCTCGTCGAGCGCGTCGGCAGCTCGCTGACGCCGGAGCTGATCGCCGAGCTCAAGGGAGCACTCGCCCGGTGAGCGGGCCGCTCCCCGGCTCGCGCCCCGGCGGCGGGGCACCGCCGCCCGACGACCTCGCGGGGGAGCACGGCGTCCGTCCCTACCTGCTCACGAAGGGCCGTACCCGGTCCGCACAGCTCGCGGGGGGGTTCGAGACGCTGGTCCGACTCACCGAGCTGGGTCGGGAACGGATGGGCCGGCTCGACCCCGAGCACGACGCGCTCCTGCGCCTGGCCGCGTCCCCCGTGTCGGTCGCCGAGCTGTCCGCCCGCATGGGGCTGCCGCTCGGCGTCACCCAGGTGCTCGCCGGGGACCTCGTGGGCGGCGGCCTCCTCGCCCAACACGCCGGCGCGGTCGGCGCCGCCCGCGACGCGGACCTGCTCCGACGCGTCATCTCCGCCTTCGAGAAGATCTGAGGACCCATGCCCGAACCCCTTCCCATCAAGCTCGTGGTGGCCGGCGGCTTCGGCGTGGGCAAGACCACCCTCGTCGGCGCGGTGTCGGAGATCGAGCCGTTGACGACCGAGGCGGCGATGACCACGGTCGCGGCCCACGTCGACGACCTCGGCGACGTGTCGACGAAGACGACGACGACGGTGGCCATGGACTTCGGTCGCATCACCCTCGACGGCGGGCTGGTCATGTACCTGTTCGGCACGCCCGGCCAGGACCGGTTCGGGTTCATGTGGGACGACCTGGTCATCGGATCGCTCGGCGCTCTCGTCCTCATCGACAGCCGACGTTTCGACGACTGCTTCCCTGCCGTCGACTACTTCGAGTCGCGCGACATCCCCTTCGTGGCCGCGGTCAACCAATTCGACGGGGTCGCCCACCACCGTCTCAGCGACGTCGCCACCGCACTGGACGTCGCACCCGACGTCCCGGTGATCGCCATCGACGCCCGCGACCGTGAGTCGGTCAAGGAGGCCATCCTCGTGCTGTTGAACCACGCCCTCGACCGGGCCACGGGCGCGCTGTCGTACGCCTGACCGGCCGGGGACGAGGGGTCCATCCGGCCCATCGGGGGCCCTGGACTTGATCGTCGGGCCGAATGGGCCGATAGGAGGCCCATGGGACCGGTTCGGCGCGCGTGGCGACGGTGGAGGGGCGCCGAGCGGGGGGCGACGGGTGTCGAGTACGCCCTCATCGCCGCGCTGGTGCTGGTCGGATCCCTCGGCGCCATCAACACGCTCGAGCGCAACGCGGACGAGTACTACGACGACACCAGCAGCCGCATCGGCTCGTTGCCCACGATCGACGGGAGCGGACCCACGGGCACGTCGATCCCGGGCGGGTCGTCGAGCACGACCTCGGTGAGCACGACCACCACGTCGACCTCCACGACCACCACCGTCGCTCCGACCACGACGACGACCGCCGCGCCCACGACGACGACGGCCGCGCCCACCACGACGACCCGCCCGCCCACGACCACCACGACGGTGGCGCCGCGCAGCTACGTGAGCGCCACCTCGGACACCTCGGACGGCCAGGGGTCGGGTTGGCGCCCGGCGCTGACCGTGACGATCCGCAACACGGTCACGAACGCCCCGGTGGCCAACGCCACGGTCGTGGTCACCTTCCGGCGCACCAACGGGAACAGCCTGGGCAGCGACTCGTGCACGACCAACTCGAGCGGTGTGTGCGAGGCGCAGATCAGCGGTGTCTCGAACAACATCACGACCGTCGTGGCGACCGTGACCTCGGTGAGCTCGACCCCGAGCTGGAACGGCACGACCGCGACTCGCAACCTCGCCAAGCCCTAGCGAGCGATTTCTCCACCACCGCGCCCGCTCCCTAACCTCCCACGCCCATGGACCGAACCCTCGTCATCGCCAAGCCCGACGCCGTGGAACGCGGCCTCGCCGGGGAGATCGTGAGCCGCCTCGAGCGCAAGGGCCTGCGCCTGGTCGCGGCCGAGCTGCGCACCATCGACGCCGAGACCGCCGGTCGTCACTACGCCGAGCACCAGGGCAAGCCGTTCTACGACGACCTGGTCAGCTTCATCGGACGCTCGCCGGCGCTCGTGCTGGTGGTCGAGGGGCCCTCCGACACCTGGCAGGTCGTCCGCACCATGATGGGCACCACCAACCCGGCGGAGGCGGCACCGGGCACCATCCGGGGCGACTTCGGCATCGAGCTCACCGAGAACCTGGTCCACGGCTCGGACTCGCTGGAGTCCGCCGAGCGCGAGATCGCCATCTTCTTCCCCGGCCTCGCCTAACCTGGCCGGGGCCGACGACGCGGCCTCATTGCATTTGCGTTACAATCCCCCAAACCCGACTGCGGAGTAGGGGTTCTGGATGTCCGACAACCTGTTGACGACGGTGATGGGCCGCGACATGGCGGTCGATCTCGGCACCGCCAACACCCTCGTGTACGTGCGCGGACGGGGCATCGTCTTGAACGAGCCCTCCGTGGTGGCCATCAACACCCGCGACGGCCGCCCCCTCGCCGTCGGCATCGAGGCCAAGCGCATGATCGGGCGCACCCCGGGCCACATCCAGGCCATCCGGCCCCTGAAGGACGGCGTCATCGCCGACTTCGAGATCTGCGAGAAGATGCTCCGGTACTTCATCCACAAGGTGCACCAGCGCCGCTGGGTGAAGCCCCGCATGGTGATCTGCGTGCCCTCCGGCATCACCGGGGTCGAGCAGCGCGCCGTGCAGGAGGCCGCGGAGTACGCCGGCGCCCGCAAGCCGGCCTACATCATCGAAGAGCCCATGGCCGCGGCCATCGGTGCGGGCCTCCCGGTCCAGGAGCCGACCGGCAACATGATCGTCGACATCGGCGGCGGCACCACCGAGGTCGCGGTCATCTCCCTCGGCGGCATCGTGGCCAGCCAGTCGTCGCGGGTGGGCGGCGACGAGCTCGACGAGGCCATCATCCAGTACCT
>CAZYPY010000144.1:0-7382 GCA_964649545.1 uncultured Microthrixaceae bacterium
ACGACATGCGCAACCTCGCGCTCACCGCGGTGGCCGGAGCGGCCGTCCACGTCGGCGAGCCCCACCGGCTCCCACCCGAATTGCGCGACGTCGGCCCGGACCAGTTCGGGCGCACCGCCATCAGCAACGAGGAGCAGCTCGTGGCCCTCGGCCTCGCCGCCCTCCAGCGGGGCGAGCCCGAGCGGGCGCTCGCGTACCTCGAGAAGACCGGGGTCGACGGCCGACGTCCGCCGTACCCCCAGAGCGCGCTGGCGTTGGCCTTGGAAGGCACCGGTCGCCGGGCCGAGGCCGTCGCGGCCGCGGACGACGCGCTGGCCGGGGCGGGCGCGACCTACCTCGATCGCTCGACCGCTCGCGTCGCAAAGGCCCTCGCCCTCGCCACGGGAGGCGACCGCGAGGCGACGGTGGCCACCCTCGACGAGGCCCTCGCCGATGTCGACGCCACCGATGACGTGGTCGCCTCGGTGATCGTCCGGCTCGGAGAGGTCGAAGCCCGACGGCGGTTGGGTGAGGACGTGTACGAGGCCGCCGAGACCGTCGACCTCGCCCTCGATCGCCTGGGCCTCACCGCCGAGGGCTGGCGCCGAGCGCTCGACGGCTGATCGCGCCACCGGCGCCAGATCGCCGCCGGACGCGCTCGACCGCCGGACGCGCACCGCCCCCGCCCGGGCGCCCGTGGGGCGAGGGACGGGGGCGACGCCGAACCGGGGCGGTGGACCCGGCCACGGAGCAGCAGCGCGCTACTTGTTGGGCTGGGCGGTGACCCGCAGGTAGGGCTTGACCGGGTCCCAACCGCCCGGGAAGGCCTCCTTGGCCTCCTCGTCGGAGAGCGCCGGGACGATGATGACGTCGTCGCCGTCCTTCCAGTTCACCGGGGTGGCCACCTTGTAGCCGGCGGTGAGCTGGAGCGAGTCGATCACCCGGAGCAGCTCGTCGAAGTTGCGGCCGGTCGACGCCGGGTAGGTGAGGGTCAGCTTCACCTTGTTGTCCGGGCCGATCACGAACACCGAGCGCACGGTGAGGGTGTCGTTGGCGTTCGGGTGGATCATGTCGTAGAGGTCGGAGACCTTGCGGTCCGAGTCGGCGATGATCGGGTAATTGGGCGCGGTGCCCTGGGTCTCACGGATGTCCTCGGCCCAGGCCGTGTGGTTGCCGAGCTCGTCGACGCTGAGGCCGATGATCTTCACGTTGCGCTTGTCGAACTCGGGCTTGATGCTGGCCAGGTAGCCGAGCTCGGTGGTGCACACCGGGGTGAAGTCCTTCGGGTGCGAGAAGAGGACGGCCCAGCTGTCGCCCTTCCACTCGTGGAAGTCGATCGTGCCCTCGGTGGTCTCGGCGGTGAAGTTGGGGGCGTCGTCGCCCAGTCGGAGTCCCATGCTCGTTCCTTCGTCTCGGGGGGATGAATCCTGACCATGTTGGTCGGGATTAGCGCCGGTCGCAACCAGGTGGACTGCGAACTTCTGCAAATTTCCTGCTTGACACACCGAGCGGTGCTTGCTTGACTGTCACCGCCGCTTGAGAAACCAAGCGAGTCCGTCCCGCCGAAAGGACCCCACCCCATGGCTTCCGCCACCGACACCCGAGCCAAGGTCGAGGAGAAGGTCACCGACCTCGTGACCTCGATCCAGGGGCCGGTCGTCGCCAACGTCCGCAAGTTCGCCGACGTGGCCGAGCAGCGCATCAACGACTTCGAGCTGCCCGCCATCGACCGTCTCCCCAGCGCCGACGAGCTGCTCGACAAGGCCGACGAGGTCGTCGAGAAGTACTTCGAGCTGGCCCAGGCCGTGCTCGACAAGCAGCACGAGCTGGCCAAGCAGCTCCTCGGGCAGCTGGGTGCCGCGCCGGCCAAGGCCAAGAGCGTGGCCAAGACCGCGACCAGCCAGGCCAAGGCGGCCACCGGCTCGACCAAGACCACGGCCAAGAAGGCGACCACCAAGGCCGCCTGATCCCGCAGCCGCGGCGCCTCCCCCGGCGCCGCCTGCGTCGAGCAGCGCCGGGTGACGGACCCATCCCCCCTGGGATCCGTCATCCGGCGCTTCGCGTTTTCTCCGGACCGTTCCGACGGCGGCCATTTCCGTGATGTGGCGCGCTCATGAGCGCGCTCATTCCGTCGATGGAGGAGGGGCACATCGCCCACGTCGATTCGTCGGAGGGACCGCAGACATGGGGGCAGTGCGCAGGTACCGGTTCGGGAGCCTCGTCGCCCTCGTCGCCCTCGTCGCCGTCGCCATCCTCGCCGTCGGCGCTCCCGCGGCGGGCGGCGCACCGGCGGGCGAGGGTGCACCCGTCGAGGTGGACCCCGAACCGGCGAGCGGCCGGACCTCCGTCGCGGAACCCGACACGCCCCGGGCCCCGACGCCGGCCGCACCGGCCTCGACCGCCCCTCGACCCGAGCCGACCGGCCAGCACGACGCCCGGGAGGCGTCCACGGAGACGGGGGACGGCGCGCCCGGGTCCCTCGAGGTCGTCCTCGACGCCGTGCCCGACGACGCGCAGGACGTCGCGTTCCACCTCTGTCCCGCGGACGGCGCGGCCGCCTGCACCGCGGCCACGACCAGCATCCTCCTCGACGACGACGCCGACGCGACCCTGCCGAGCTCGAGCACCTCGACGCTCCCCGCCGGCCGGTACCGAGTCGTGCAGGACGCCGTGCCCGGTTGGGAGCTGGCATCCCTCTCGTGCTCGACCGACGAGACCGTGGACCGTGGTCGTCACCGGGTGCTCGTCGAGCTCGGCGAGGGCGAGGAGGTGTCCTGCACCTTCGTGAACCGACGTCCCGGGCTCACCCTCGTCCAGGACACGCAGCCGTCGGGTGCGCAGGACTTCGCCACCCAGCTCTGCGATGCCACGTCGTCCTGCCAGACGATCGTGCTGGACGACGATGACGATCCGACGCTGCCGGGCGCCGCGACCTTCGCCGACCTGGCCCCCGGGGTGTACACGGTGAGCCAGACCGCCGTACCCGGGTACGGCCTGGTCGACCTGCGGTGCGACGACGCGACGGGGAGCTCGTTCGACAGGGAGGAGCGGTCGGCGACGCTGACCGTCGCCGACGGCGTGAGCCTGGTGTGCACCCTGGTCGATCGCGCCACCAGCGTGACGGTCGTGCACTTCACCGACGAGCGGCCCTACCCCAACCCGCAGGACTTCCACTACTCGGCGTGCCGTGGCCTGGAGTGCACCGAGTTCGACCTGGACAGGGACCAGGATCCCGTGCTCAGCGACCGCCACATGATGGAGCGGCTGGAGGAGGGCGTGTGGACCCTGACCCAACAGCTGGTCCCGGGTTACCCGTTGGATCGTCTCGACTGCGGGCGAGGTGAGGCCGACCTGGTCGCAGGGTCGGTCACGTTCTCCCTCGCCCCCGGCGACCGGGTGACCTGCAACGCGTCCGTCGACCCGGCCACCGTGGCCGTGTTCCTCGACGCCGTCCCGGACGCACCCGAGGACGTCGGCGTGAGCTTCTGCCCGCAGATGGGGCCGTGCCGGTCGACGACCCTCGACGACGACGCCGATCCGGCGCTGGCCGCCAACGGCTTCTTCGGTGCCCTCGAGACGGGCCCGTGGACCCTCCGGGTCGAGGCGCCGGCCGGGTGGGCGGTGACGCGGCTGCAGTGCCCGCGTGGCACCGCGGACCTCGGCGCCGGCTCCATCGAGGTCGACGTCGCGGCCGGCCAGGACCTGAACTGCAACGTCACGGTGGCGCAGACCTCGATCACGATCGTCCAGGACACCGTGCCCAACGGTCCCCAGGACGTGGTCTACACCGGGTGCGCGGGGCCGGCCGGTGCGCACGGCTGTGGCGACTTCACCCTGGACGACGACCCCGGCGACGCCACGTTCCCGTCACGGCTCGTCGCGACGTCGGTGACGCCGGGGGAGGAGTACACGGTGGTGCAGCACGAGGTCGAGGGCTTCGGCCTGTCGGGGATCTCCTGCAACGACGCACAGGTCGAACTGGCCCAGCGCCGGGTCACGATCGTCGTCGATCCCGGCGAGCAGGTGTCCTGCACCTTCACGATGCGGCCGACCACGATGACGGTGGTACACGACGCCGTCCCCGGCTCGGCCCTGGATGTAGCCTACACCGGCTGTGCCGGCCCGGGCGGGGTGTACGGCTGCGGCGAGTTCCTCCTCGACGACGACAGCGATCCGACGCTCCCGGCCTCGCTGACCGGCACCGGGCTCGTCGCGGGCCAGGAGTACTCGGTCGCCGTGGACGTGCCGGACGGGCACGGCCTCGTGTCGGTGGCCTGCACGACCGGGGACGTCGACCTGGCCGCCGGCCGGGTGACCTTCGTGCTCCGAGCGGGGGAGCAGGCCAGCTGCACCTTCGTCAGTCGGCCGACGACCCTGACGATCGTCCAGGACACCCGACCGGACGGCGCACCGGACTTCACCTTCACCGGCTGTGCGGGCCCGGGCGGTGCGTTCGGCTGCGGCCCGTTCCTGCTCGACGACGACACGGACCCCGCGCTCCCGCGGTCACGGACCTTCTCGGGCCTGCAGGCCGACGTGACCTACTCGATCGTGCAGGAGGCCGCCGAGGGTCACGGGCTCGTGGGGATCACGTGCACCGGGCCCGCGACCACGTCGGAGGCCGACCGGCGTGCGACCCTCGTCCTGCGCCCCGGCGAGCAGGTCACGTGCACGTTCGTGTCGCAGGCGACCACGCTCACGATCGTCCAGGACACCGTCCCGAACGATCCCCAGGACTTCACGTACGTCGGCTGCGCCGGACCCGGTGGCGCGAACGGCTGCGCCACCTTCCACCTCGACGACGACAGCGACGCGACCCTCGCCCGCTCGGTCACCTACACCGGCCTGACGGCGGGGCTCGAGTACTCCGTGGTCCAGGCGGAGTCGCCCGGCATGGGGCTCACCGCCTTGAGCTGCACCGACGGCGAGGTGAGCCGTTCGGCACGCCGAGCCGTCGTCGTGCTCGATCCCGGTGACCAGGTGACCTGCACCTTCACCGACCGTCCGACCACGTTCCGCCTCGTGCTCTCGACCCCGACCGCGACGGCTCGCGACCTCGCGTTCGACGTGTGCCTCGGCACCCGGTCCTGTGCGGTCGTCACGCTCGACACCGACGAGGACGCGACCCTGGCGTCGCAGGCCCTGCTCGGCGCCCTCCCGGGAGAGACGGTCTCGGTCACCCTGCGGGACACGCCCGGGTACGGGCTGCGATCGATCAGCTGCACGAGCGGGGCGAGCAGTGTCAGCCAGCGCCGGGCGACGGTCCTGGTGGACGCGGGCGAGCAGTGGTCGTGCACGTTCACCGTCCGCGCGACCTCGCTCACCGTCGTGCAGGACACCGCTCCCTCGGACCCGGTCGACCTCGAGTTCACGGGGTGCGCGGGACCGGGCGGCGCGTACGGCTGCGGGACGTTCCGGCTCGACGACGACCTCGACCCCACCCTGGCCTCGGTCGCGGTCTACGACGAGCTGGTGGCCGGGCAGCCCTACACCGTCACCCAGCACGACGTCGCCGGCTTCGCGCTGGCCGATCTGCACTGCAGCAGCGGCACCGTGGACGTCGTGGGCCGGCGGTTCACCGTCGTGCTGGAACCGGGGGACCAGGTCACGTGCACCTTCGTCACCCGTCGGACCCAGCTGACGTTGCAGCAGGTCGCGTCGCCCTCCCGGGCCCAGGACTTCCCCTTCACCGTCTGCGGACCGAGCCCCGACGACTGCACGGACGTGACCCTCGACGACGACACGGACCCGGCGCTGGCGAGCACCGCGGTGCTTGGTCCGCTGCCACCCGGCACGTACACGGTGACCCAGGCCGAGGTCGACGGCTGGGGCGTCACCTCGCTGACCTGCGCCGGCGCCGACGTGGACCGCACGCAACGCCGGGTCACGCTCCGGCTCGCGCCCGGTGACCAGCTCACGTGCCGGTTCCAGGCCTCACCGACCCGGCTCACCATCAGCGAGGACACCCCGACGTCCGACGGCCATGCCTTCGACTTCACGAGCTGCCGACAAGGCGGGTCCTGTGAGGCCTTCTCGCTGGCCGACGACGGTGGCCCGGCGCGGAGCGTGACCTTCGAGGCGCTGACCGAGGGGCGCTACGAGGTCACCCAGGCGGCTGAGGCCGGCTACTCGGTCGCCGTGACCTGCTCCAACGGCCTGCTCTCCACGTCGGGCCGGACGGTGATCGTCGACGTCCGTCGCGGCGAGCACACGACGTGCACCTTCTCGAACCGGCCGACGGAGCTCTACCTCGACGTCTCGGTGACGCCGGCCTCGAACCAGGCCTTCTCGTTCACGGTGTGCGGGCCCGTCGGCTGCGCGCCCGTCCTCGCGAGCGAGGGCTCGCTCGGCTTCCCGCCGCGAGGGCAGGTCTACGGCGTGCCGGCCGGCACCTACACGGTCACGCTCGATGACGTCCCCGCCGGCTGGACTTTCGTGGAGATGCCGTGCGGCGCCAACGAGCAGTTCGACCCCGTCCTGCGCCGAGTGACGTTGACCCTCGAACCCGGCGACCCGGTCTTCTGCCGACCCGACCTGCGCCAGCCGACCGTCACCGTGGTCGCCGACACGGAGGCGGACGCGCCGCGCGACCTCGACTTCACCTTCTGTCCCACCGCAGGAGGAGGATGCACGACCTTCGCCCTCGACGACGACGCAGACGCCACGCTGCCGCGAACCCGTCAGTTCGCACCCCTCGCACCGGGCACCTACACCGTGACCCAGGCCGCCGTCGAGGATTGGGTGATCACGTCGATCTCGTGCAGCACGGGAGAACGGATCGATCTCGCGGCACGGCGAGCGACGATCACGCTGGCCGCCGGCGAGGTGACCACCTGCACCTTCGTGAACACGACGCCGTCGGTCACGGTCGTCCACGACGCGGTGCCCAACTCGGGCACCGACGTCGCCTACACGTTCTGCCAGGTGGCGACGACGACCTGCTCCACCGTCATCCTCGACGACGACGCGAACGCCACCCGGGCGGCCAAGGTGACCTTCCCCGACCTCGTGCCAGGGCGCTACACGGTGACGTCGGCGTCGGTGGCCGGGCGGGCGGTCACGGCCCTGTCGTGCTCGACCGGCGAGACCGTGGACCTGGGGGCCCGGCAGGTGACCATCGATCTGTCGATCGGGGAAGTCACCCGGTGCACCTTCACCAACGTCCCGGCGTAGCGGACCGGCCGAGGCGACGGCTCAGCGGGGGACCTGGGACCAGGGGAGGTCCTTGTCGACCCGCACGTCGCCGGGCAGGCCCAGGACGCGCTCGCCGATGATGTTGCGCTGGATCTCCGAGGTGCCACCCTCGATCGAGTTGGCCCGCGAGCGCAGGAACATCTTGCGGCTCGACCCCGGGGGGCCGACGAGGCCGAAGCTGGCGCGCTTCAGCTCGTAGTCGTAGTCGA
>CAZYPY010000145.1:0-7337 GCA_964649545.1 uncultured Microthrixaceae bacterium
CGAGCACCAGGCCGGCGGGCACGGTGAACAGCACGTAGGTGAGGGTGTGCTGGAGTCCCTCGCGGAACTCGTCGCCGGCCAGCACGTCGGTGAGCTGGCCGAACCCCACGTAGCGCTCGGCCGTGCCGGTGCGGTTCTGCTGGTAGATGGCGAAGTGCAGCAGCCGCCCCAAGGGGTAGAAGAAGAACCCGTAGAAGACCGCGAACGCCGGCGCCAGGAACACCAGAGCCAGCAGCGCCTCCTTGCGTTCGGTGGCACTGCGCCAGTTCCACTTCTCGGTCGTGCCCGAGAACGACGAGGCGCCGCCGCCGGCCTGGGGGAAGGGGCGCTCGCCGCCGACGGCGACGAGGACGAGCACGACGAGGGGGATGGCCACCGCCACGATCGGGAAGGTGATCGCCGAGCCCGCGATCACCAGGGTCCAGAAGGCGATCAACAGGCCGACGCCGAGGAACCACCACTGGATGCCCACGGCGCCCTGGATGGCCTCGGGTGCGCCCGCCAGCATCCCGCGGGCGAGGCCGAGCTCGTGGCGCCCGAGCAGCAGCAGCACCGCGGCCACCACGAGCAGGAAGAGGTAGGTGTCGAGGTTGTCGATGGCCAGGTCGGGGAACAGGCTGGGCGTGGCCGCGTCGAGCCCGACGGTGCGGATCAGCGCCCAGAGGATGCCCACGACGAGGTCGAGGGTGAGGCCGAGCACGACGACGCCGGTGACCGCCCCGGCGATACCGAGCAAAACCGCCTGGACGAGCACCGCCACCGCGGCGGCGGTGAGGCCCGTCGAGCGGCGAGGCTCGGCCACCGGCTCGGGCGTGCCGACGAGGCTCAATTCAGGCGCTCCGAGCCGTCGGCGGCGAAGACGTGCACGTTCTCGAGGTGGTGGCCGAGGTGGACGGTGGCGCCCACCGTCGGCGCCGGGCCCTCGTCGGTCTCCTGGCGGACGATGGTCTTGGCGCCGGCGACGTCGACGATCACGTGGCGCTCGTGGCCGAGCCACTCGACGGCGCGGACGGTGGCCTCGATGGTGCCCTCCCCCACGTGGAGGTGCTCGGGGCGCAGGCCGACCACCACCTTGGTGCCCACGGCGACATCGCCCGCGAACGGGATGCGGCTCTCGCCGGCGGCCACGATGCCCCGCTCGGCGACCTCGCCCTCGATGGTGTTCATGGGGGGGCTGCCGATGAAGCGGGCCACGAACAGGTTGGCCGGGCGCTCGTAGACCGCCTGGGGCTCGCCCACCTGCTGGAGCCGGCCGTCGGCGATGACCGCCATGCGGTCGGCCATGGTCATGGCCTCCACCTGGTCGTGGGTGACGTAGACGAAGGTGGTGGCGACCTCGCGGTGGAGCCCCACGATGTCGAGCCGGGTCTGGGCCCGCAGCTTGGCGTCGAGGTTGGACAGCGGCTCGTCCATCAGGAAGACCTCGGGCCGGCGCACCATGGCGCGGGCCAGGGCGACCCGCTGGCGCTGGCCGCCCGACAGCGCGCCCGGCTTGCGCTTGGTGAGCTCGGCCAGGCCCAGCGTCTGCACCGCGTCCGTGACGCGCTCGGACCGCTCCTCGGCGGTGAGCTTGCGCGGGCCGCCACCGTCGACCGCGTACTTGCGAGCCTTCAGGGGGAACTCGATGTTCTGGGCCACGGTCATGTGGGGATACAGCGCGTAGCTCTGGAAGACCATGGCGATGTCGCGGTCCTTGGCCTCGACGTTGTTCACCACCCGGTCACCGATGCGCAGCAGGCCCTCGGTGACGGTCTCGAGGCCGGCGATCATGCGGAGCGCCGTGCTCTTGCCGCAGCCCGACGGGCCGAGGAGCACCATGAACTCGCCGTCGACGATGTCGAGGGTGAGGGAGTCGACCGCGGTGACCGTGTCGAACCGCTTGGTGACGCCGTCGAACGACACCCCGCTCATGACGATCGCTCCCGGTGACCGCCCCGCCGTGGTGCCCGGGTCCCTGGTGCGCTCACGTGATCCGCCCCCCGCTGGAATCGGTCATGGGTTGGCTGCCTCTCCCCTTCGCCGAGCCGACAACGTACGCCCGGGTGGCGACGCCGGGGCCAGGCGCGGGTAAACGTAGCCCACCGCAGAGGTGAACGATCGCCCCGGGCGACGGGTCCTCCGCCACCCCGCCGGGTCAGCCGCGCGCCTCGGCGTAGGCGGCACGGACCGCCTCGGCGTCGATCCCGGCGTCGGGCTCGATCACGGCGCCGGTCCCGAGCCCCCACGCCTCGGCGACCGAGAGCGGGTCGGAGCCGTGCAGGGCGGCGGCGGCCTGGACGCACGCCCCGGCGGCCACCAGCTCGTCCGCGTCGGGGACGGTGACCGGACGACCCGAGAGATCGGCGAGCACGTGGCGATACGCCCGGGAGCGCGCACCGCCGCCGACGAGCAGCGTGCGCCCCGAGCCGACGTCGACACCGGCGGCGACCAGGGCGTCGAGCCCCTCGAGCAGGCCGCAGACCACCCCCTCGTGGGCGGCGCGGGCGAGGTGGCTCTTCGAGATGCCGTGGCGCAGGCCGGTGACCGTCCCGGTGGCCTTCGGCCGGTCCGGGGTGCGCTCCCCGTTGAAGAACGGGACCATGACCACGCCGCCGGAGCCCGGCGGCGCGGACAGGGCCAGGTCGGCGAGCTGCTCGCGCTCGAGGCCGAAGAGGCGCCCGACGTCGTCGGTGACCCCGGTGGCGTTCAGGGTGCACACCAGGGGCAGGAAGCGCCCGGTGGCGTCCGCGAAGCCGGCCACCGCGCCCGAGGCGTCCGCCGTCGGGGTCTCGCTGACCGCGTAGACCGTCCCCGAGGTGCCGAGGGACACCGTGACGTCGCCCGGGCGCAGCGCGGTGCCGAGCGCCGCGGCCATGTTGTCGCCCGTGCCCACGGCGACGAGGGGCTCGCCCCGCAGGCCGAGCTGCTCGGCCGCGCCCCGGAACAGCGGGCCGGCGGCCTCGCCCGGGCCCAGCACGGTCGGGAGGCGGGCGAGCCAGCCGTCGTCCCCCGGCGCGTCGTCGACGATGCGGAGCAGGTCGGTGCGGTAGCGGCCCTCGGCCGGCGACCAGTAGCCGGTGCCCGAGGCGTCGCCCCGGTCGGTGACCATCGCGCCCGTGAGCCGGTAGGTCAGCCAGTCGTGGGGCAACAGCACGTGGGTGAGGCGTTCGAAGTGCTCGGGCTCGCTGCGGTGCAGCCACGAGAGCTTGGTGATGGTGAACGAGGCCACCGGCACGCTCCCGGTCGCCGCGGCCCAGGGCTCGGGCCCGTCGAGCTGCTTCACGAGCCAGCCGGCGTCGGGGGCGGTCTCGGTGTCGTTCCAGAGCTTGGCCGGCCGCAGCACCCGACCGGTGTCGCCCAGCGCCACGAGGCCGTGCTGCTGCGCGGCGACCGACAGCGCGTCGACCTCGGTGACCCCCGCGTCGGCGAGCGCGCCGGCCAGCGCCCGCCACCAGGTCTCGGGATCCTGCTCGCTGCGGGGTGGCGCGGTCGGCGGGTGCGGCGCGTGGCCTCGGGCCACGAGCGCACCGGTGTCGGCGTCGCGCACCTCCACCTTGGTCGACTGGGTGGACGAGTCGATGCCGAGCACGAGGGGCATGCCCTCATCGTCGCCCACGCACGACGCTGGAGCGAAACGCCCGTGGCGACGGCCCGACGCCCCGGGTCCCGTGCCGGTCTCGGTGCGCCGCCGTCGGCGGCTCGGGTCAGAAGCTGGTGGCGCCCGGCGGTGCGTTCGGCGGAGGGGCAGCCGGGGGCGGCGGGGGCGCCGCCGGCGGTGGGGTCCGGGGCGCAGCCGCGGGCGGCGGGGTCCGGGGCGCAGCCGCGGGCGGCGGGGCGGCCGACGCCGGCGGGACCGGCGGTGGCGCCGCCGGCGGCGGCCCACCCTGGCCGAGCAGGGGGGCGTCGCCGGTCGCGGCGGCGATGGTCACCGCGGCGATGTAGTCCTCGGCGGAGAGCTTGAGCACGACGCACTCGCTCACCGCCCGCACCCCGATGTCGGAGAGGATGCGGTGGGTGATGGCGTGGTCGCCGAACCCCTCGCCCTCGGCGACCTTGCGGGCCGTGGCCGTGGCGATCGGGCCGGTCGGCGCACCGTCGCCGCCGAAGATCTCGGCCTCGCCCTTCTTCAGCACGTAGTAGTGCGAGGCGGGGTCGCCGTACTGGACGATCCAGCTGTCGGCCGGCACCTTCACCTCGTCCATGTACGACGCGAGATCCCGGGCCAGGTTGAGGTCGAGGCCCGCGAAGCTCTTCTGCACGAAGCCGCCGACCTCGCCCCAGAGCATCTCGGTGGGGTCGAGGGGCTCGTCGGGCGGCCACTTCTTGTCGATGGGCTTCGCGGCCACCAGCGTGAGCAGCCACAGCACCACGAGGACGACCCCGGAGAGCACCACGAGGGTCAACAGCATGCGGAGCGGGGTGGGTCCCACCCCGAGCAGCGGGACGTCGATGCCGACGAGCACCAGGGCTGCGGTCACGGGCTCCTCCCCCTCCGGAGGTTGTGGGCGGCAGGCGGTCGAGCGGCGCACCGGACTGCGGCCCCGGGCCCCGGCGTGCGAGCTAGGGTGCCAACCTACCAGGGCGGTCCGGCAGCGCCCGGCAGATCTCGGGGGGACGGTTGGCCAACAAGTTCAAGATCCGGTCCCGCACCTGGGACCTCATCGCCGCCATCGGCAGCGTCGTGCTGCTCGTGCTGGGCTTCGGCGGGCTCTTCTTCCTGCAGGGGGCCGACGCCACCGCCACCCTCACGCTCTGGTTCGTCGTCGCCCTCGGCATCGTCACCTTCCTCTTCTTCGCCGGCCCCGGCATCGTCTACAGCGCCCGCAAGCGCAACAAGACCCTGAAGAAGACCCTGCCGGGCGGGACCATGGCCTGGATCCGGTCCCACCTCTACCTGCCGATCCTCGCCCTGGTGGCGGCCTTCGTCCACGCCACCGTCGTGCCGTTCCAGGACGTCCTCTCGTCCGGCAAGGTGCTGCTCGTCGTCGGCATCGTCGTGGCCGTCGCCGGCGTCTGCCGCCACCACCTGATCGGCGTGCAGAAGCAGGCCCTCAACGTCGACGTCTCCATCTCGAAGATCGTCGACGGCCAGCCCCGCCGCTTCCGCCAGCTCGCCGCCGACCTCGTGGAGGGCCGCCGGCCGGTCGCCGACATCGAGGCCGACGTGGCCCAGCTCGGGCCCGAGCAGCAGGAGGTCTGGAGCAAGGTCCGCTCGCTGTCCGACGAGGTCAACAAGAACTTCCCCCGGACCGGCGGCCAGAGCCGGTCGGTGCGCACCTACAAATTCCTCCGGGCCGTCCACGCGCCGCTGACCATCGTGCTGTTCCTGCTCCTCGGCTACCACCTGTGGGACGTGTTCGGCGCCGAGCAGGCCGCCCTGGGCGACGAGGCCAGCGCCTACCAGAGCGCCGAGACCTGCGCCGACTGCCACAGCGACATCGAGGAGGACTGGAACAAGTCCGCCATGGCCCACGCACAGACCAGCGCGCTGATGGAGGCGCAGCTGCCGGTCACCCTCGCCGAGAACCGCCGCTTGGCCGAGGAGCGGGGTGAGGAGCAGCAGGCGCTCTACGACGCCGCGGCGAAGAGCTGCATCAACTGCCACGCGCCCGTCGGCTCGCAGTTCACCGACGACATCAACGCGTTGTTGCCCCTCGACGAACCGAGCGGCGACAACCCGCCCGCAGTCGACAGCGACAACCCCGCGCTGGTCTCCGACGGGGTCGCGTGCATCACCTGCCACAGTCAGGCCGAGGCACCGGCCGAGCGGGCGGGCTTCGGGCCACTGGCCATCGAGCACGGCGGCGACGCCTACTACGGCGAGTTCTTCGGCCCGCTCTTCGACGACCCCAACCCCCTGCCGGTGCGGCTCCACGACATCGACGGCGACCAGCCGCTCTGGACCGACGAGATCTCGAGCTCGCAGCTCTGCGGCGCCTGCCACAACGTGGTGGTGGACATCGACGGCGACGGCCTGAGCCCGGTCGAGGGGGCGCAACAGGGCCTCGAGGGTGCCGAGGCCACCTCGGACGAGGACGGCGACTTCATCCTCGACCAGAACGAGATCGACGACTCGGACGAGGACGGACGCAACGACGACCTCGTCCTGCAGACCACCTACGACGAATGGCAGGACTACGTCGTCGGCTTCAACGAGCGCTTCGCCGACAACCCGGACCAGACCCTCGCGGCGCCGCTGGGATGCACGAGCTGCCACATGCCCACCGAGGGCGACGGCGAGCAGCCCGTCGTCGACGTGGCGCCCGGCCTGTTGCCGAACCCCGACCGCGAGTTCCGCTCACACACCTTCGTCGGCGTCGACTACGACCTCGACGTCGACTCGTACGGCTCCCAGGAGGCCTTCGACCAGGTCCTCGAGGACCGCCAGGCGCTCATCGAGTCGGCGGTCACCCTCAAGGTCGACAACGTCGGGGGCGACCAGGTGACGGGCGACTCGTTCCTCGCCGACGTGACCGTCAGCAACAACCTCCTCGGTCACAACTTCCCCACCGGCTTCGCCTTCGCCCGCCAGTTCTGGCTGGAGGTCACCGCCGAGACCGCCGACGGCCAGGAGGTCTGCCTGCGCGACTTCGGCACCGGCGCCGAGAGCGCCTGCGGCTCGGGCCAGATCGACAGCCAGACCGAGGACCTGCCCCAGTGCGACCCGCTGGCCGTGGCCGACGCCCTCGGCCTCGACCCGTCGGAGTTCACCAACTCGAACGTCGAGTTCGCCTTCACCGCCGAGGACTGCGACCCCTGGCTGGCCAACTTCCAGAAGATCCTCACCGATGGCGACCAGGACGAGGACGGCGTGTTCGTCGAGGTGCCCTACCAGACCTTCCTCGGAGGCATCGTGCAGGACCGCTTCCGCATCGCCGACAACCTCCAGATGCGCGCGGTGAACCCCACCCGGCTGAACGCCGACGGCGAGGACCAGACCGAGCTGGTGATCCCCTACGAGTTCGACACCAGCGACCTCGCGCCCGGCACCGAGGTCACGGTCACCGCCACGATGCACTTCCGCCACCTGCCGCCGTACTTCATCCGGGCACTGGCGGCGGCCCAGGAGAACGCGGGCGACATGCCCGAGTCCGCCCGCATCGACGATCCCGACGAACTCGTCGACAACCTCGTCGTGCAGGACGTGGTCACGGCCTCGTCGGGCCAAGGCCGCGTCCTGGCCTGCGAGGGCCCGCAGAACCGTGAGGGCGCCAGCATCTTCGACTGCATCGACGATTGAGCATCGACGTCGACCCCACTCCCGCGTCGGCCGTCGACGGCCCCGACGAGGCGGAGGGGCGCGGGCCGCGGGGGGCGCTGCTCGGGGCCGCGTGCGTGCTGGCCCTGGCCGTGGGCGT
>CAZYPY010000146.1:0-1916 GCA_964649545.1 uncultured Microthrixaceae bacterium
GCCTGGCGGGCCCGCACCGTCAGCGTGGTGTTGAGCAGCAGCACGCCCTGGCGGCTCCAGGCGTCGAGGCAGCCGTGATCGGGCGGGTCGATGCCGAGGTCGTCGTGCAGCTCGGTGTAGATGTTCTGGAGCGAGGGCGGTAGCGGCACACCCGGGCGCACCGAGAAGCACAGGCCATGGGCCTGGCCGGCGCCGTGGTAGGGGTCCTGGCCGAGGATGACGACCTTGACGTCGGCGTAGGGGGTCTGGTGGAGGGCGGCGAAGACGTCGTCGGCGGGCGGGTAGACGGGCCCACGCGCCCGCTCGGCCGCCACGAACTGCTGGAGCTCGGCCCAGTAGGGCTGCTCGAACTCGCCACGGAGCACCGGGTTCCAGTCCGTCTTCGGCGCCATCGGCCGGAACGCTAACCGGGAGGTCTCCATCCTGCGGCGCCGGGGCGGTACGGTCGGCGGGACCGGCCCTACCGGTGGCGAAAGGACGATCGCAGTGGAGTGGCTGAACACCCGGGAGGGCGAGCGGCTCGGCGCCCTCGGGCCCGCCGTGGACGCCCTGCTCGCCGACCTCGTCGAGCGCGACGCCGTCACCCGCATGTGGAGCGGCGACCACACCCTGTGGCAGGACGATCCCACCGAGGTGGCCGACCGCCTCGGCTGGCTGCGGGTCGGGCCCGAGATCGCCGCCGCCCACGAGGACCTCGACCGGTTCGCCGCCGACGTCTACGCCGAGGGGTACACCGACGTGCTCGTGATGGGCATGGGAGGGTCGAGCCTGTTCCCCGAGGTCGTGGCCCGCACGTGGGGTCGTCCCGACGACCGCCCCCGCCTGGCCGTGCTCGACAGCACCGACCCCGTCGCCGTGCGCCGGGCCCGCGAGGCGGTCGACCTCGAGCACACCCTGTTCGTGGCGTCCTCCAAGTCCGGATCCACCCTCGAGACCGCCAGCCACCTCGCCTACTTCTGGGACCTCGTCGGCCGCCCCGAGCAGTTCGCGGTGGTCACCGACGGGGGCTCGGCGCTCGAGGCGACCGCCACCGAGCGGGGCTTCCGGCGGGTGTTCGTGAACCGGTCGGACATCGGCGGCCGCTACTCGGCCCTGTCGTACTTCGGCATCGTGCCCGCCGCCCTCGCCGGCGTGGACTACCTGCGCCTGCTGCGCGCCGCCGAGGTCGTGGCCGGCCAGCTCGGGCCGACCGGGGACCCCATTCGCAATCCCGGCCTGCGCCTCGGTGCGGTGATGGCGGCGGCGGCCAAGGCCGGCCGGGACAAGCTCACCCTCGTCCTCGACCCCGACGTGGCCACCTTCGGCCTCTGGCTCGAGCAGCTCGTCGCCGAGTCCACCGGCAAGCAGGGCACCGGGGTGATCCCCGTGGCCGGCGAGGAGGTGGCCGACGACCTCTCGGTCTACGGCGACGACCGCCTCTTCGTCGCCCTCGGCTGGCACCCGTCGCTCGACGAGCTGGCCGACGCCGGCCACCCGGTGGTCGAGCTGCCCTACGAGAACGCGTACGGCCTCGGCGCCCAGGTGCTGCTGTGGGAGTTCGCCACCGCGATGTGCGGGGCGGGGCTCGGCATCAACCCGTTCGACCAGCCCAACGTGGCCGAGGCCAAGGCCGCCACCAACGAAGTGCTGGCCCGGGTCACCGGCGACGAGGGGGAGGCGGCGTTGACGGTCGAACCCGAGCCCCTCGACGGGCTGCTCGACCAGGTTCGGCCCGGCGACTACCTGGCCCTCCAGGCCTACGTCGACCCCGAGGACCCGGTCGTCGCCCGGATCGACGCCGTGCGCCACACCCTGCGCGACCGCCTCGGCGTGGCGACGACCCTCGGTGTCGGTCCCCGGTTCCTGCACTCCACCGGCCAGCTCCACAAGGGCGGCCCGCCCTCGGGCGTGTTCGTGCAGGTGCTCGACGAGCACCT
>CAZYPY010000146.1:2016-5256 GCA_964649545.1 uncultured Microthrixaceae bacterium
AACATGGCCGAGCGCCTGCGCCGCGCCGGGCACACCGTCGTGGGCTACGACGCCTTCAGCCCCGCCAGCGAGGTGGCGTCGCTCGACGAGCTGGCCGGAGCGCTGGCCGGCGACGGACCCCGGGTGGCGTGGGTCATGGTCCCCGCCGGCGACCCCACCGAGCAGACCGTCACCGACCTCGCCGCGCTCTTCGAGCCCGGCGACCTGATCATCGAGGGCGGCAACTCCAACTGGCACGACTCGGTGCGGCGGGGCGCGGCCCTGGCCGAACGGGGCATCCACTTCGTCGACGCTGGCACGTCCGGCGGCGTGTGGGGGCTGGAGAACGGCTACGCACTGATGGTCGGGGGTACAGGCGAGGCCGTCGCCCTCGCCCAGCCGATCTTCGACGCGCTCTCGCCCCAGGGCGGGTTCGCCCACGTCGGCCCGGTGGGCACGGGCCACTTCACCAAGATGGTCCACAACGGGATCGAGTACGGGATGATGCAGGCCTACGCCGAGGGCTACGAGCTGCTCACCCGCGCCGACCTGGGCATCGACGTGCAGGCCGCGCTCGAGTGCTGGCAGGAGGGCAGCGTCGTGCGCTCGTGGCTGCTCGACCTGCTCGTCGCCGCGAACAAGGCCGACCCGGGCTTCGCCGAGATCCGGGGGGTGGCCGCCGACTCGGGCGAGGGGCGCTGGACGGTGCTCGAGGCGGTCAACCACGGGGTGGCCGCACCGGTCATCTCGGCGGCGCTGTTCGCCCGCTTCGTGTCGCAGCAGGACGAGTCGCTGGCCATGAAGGCCGTGGCCGCCCTGCGCAACCAGTTCGGCGGCCACGCGGTGGTGGCCGAGGCGGAGGGGCCCAGCGGCCACGCGGCCCAGGGCCCGGCGGCCGACCATGGCTGATCGCACCGCGGCGCCCCAGAAGAGCGGCGCCCTCGTCCTGTTCGGCGCGACGGGCGACCTGGCCAAGAAGAAGATCTTCCCGGCGCTCTACCGCCTCGCCCTGGCCGGGCGGGCCGACCTCCCCGTCATCGGTGTCGCCACCCGTGAGTGGGACGACGACCAACTGCGGGCCTACGCCCGCGAGGCGGTCGAGGCCAGGAACGACGACATCGACGAGGCCGTGTGGTCGCAGCTCGCCGCGAACATGACCTACGTCAGCGGCGACTACCGCGAGTCGGGCACGTTCACCGCCCTCGCCCAGAAGATGTCGACCTGCGAGCGGCCGTTGTTCTACCTGAGCATCCCGCCGGCGCTGTTCGACGACGTGATCGAAGGGCTCGCCGGCGTGGGCCTCAACAAGGGCGGACGGGTGGTCGTCGAGAAGCCCTTCGGGCGCGACCTCGAGTCGGCCCGCGAGCTCAACGCGGTGGTGCACAAGGCCTTCGCCGAGAAGGACGTCTTCCGCATCGACCACTTCCTCGGTAAGGAGGCGGTCGAGAACCTGCTCATCTTCCGCTTCGCCAACTCGATGCTCGAGCCGGTGTGGAACCGCAACCTCATCGACAACGTGCAGATCACGATGTCCGAGGAGTTCGGGATCGAGGGCCGCGGCAAGTTCTACGACAACGTCGGCGCCCTGCGCGACGTCGTCCAGAACCACCTGCTGCTCATCGTGGCCCTGCTGGCCATGGAGCCGCCGGCGGCGTCCGACGCCGACGCCCTGCGCGACGAGTACCACAAGGTCCTCCGCCAGGTGCGCTCGTTCGAGCCCGACTGCGTGGTGCGGGGCCAGTACCACGGCTACCCCGACGAGGAGGGCGTGCAGGCCGGGTCCGACACCGAGACCTTCATCGCCCTGCGGACCGAGATCGACTCGTGGCGGTGGGCGGGGGTGCCGTGGCTGATCCGCACCGGCAAGGACCTCGCCGTCACCGCCACCGAGGCCATCGTCCAGTTCAAGGCGCCGCCCCGCCTGCTCTTCACCGATGGCGACCTGCGCCCCAGCGCCAACAAGCTGCGCTTCCGCCTCGGCGCCAACGACGGGGTCACCTTCCACATGCACTCCAAGGCGCCTGGTGAGGCCCTGGCCACCAAGTCGACCGACATCGACGTGGACTACGAGCACGTCTTCGGGACCCGCCAGGAGGCCTACGAGCGCCTCATCGGCGACGCCCTCGAGGGCGACGCCCGCCGCTTCGGTCGCGAGGACTCGCTCGAGGAGCAGTGGCGGATCGTCGAGCCGCTGCTCAACGGCGACGTGCCCCCCGTGCGCCTCTACGACCGGGGTTCCATGGGCCCGTCCGAGGCTGACGACCTCGCCGCCCCGTACGGCGGGTGGCACGACCCGCTCCTGCCCGAGGCCGACGGCCTGGCGGCGCCACCCCTCCCTCCCGCCTGACGACGGGATCCCTCCTGCTCAGGCGGCGGCGGTCAGCAGGCGCTCGATCGCGGCGACGAAGTCGCGGAGGTCGTCGAGCTCGGAGAGCGCGGCGATGACCCGGCTGTCGTCCACCACGGTGTACTCGTGCACCAGCACGTTGCGGAAGCCGACCGCGGCGACGAGGCGCTCGGCCAGGTCGAGCTCGAGCACGTCGTGACGGGCGAGGATGCGGATGGCGTCACCGTTGGTGGCGGGCGCGCCCCACTGCTCGGACGCACACAGGTGCTGGGCGACGTCGATCGTCGCCTCGATGGCGGTGACGAACGAGTACTTGACCGCCCGCAGGCCCCGGGCGTCGCGGCTCAGTGCCGCCGGGTCCTCGGCGGCGAGGTCACCGACGTCGCCGCTGATGCGGCGGAGCAGGGTCCGGACCCTCGCTTCGTCAACCACCGGTGACCGCCGCCGCGAAGTCGGCATCGGCGCGCTCCCAGCGGGGCTTCTCGTCGAGGTAGCGCTTGCGGGTGTCGGCCTGCCAACGGACCCGGGCCGGCGGGTCGTCGTCGAAGAGCAGGACGCCCCACAGCGCCACCCGGCCGGCGAGGAACAGCGGTGCCGTGTCGAGCACCAGGAGGTCCACCGCCGGGGGGAGTGCGACCCGCCACGGGTCGGGCGCGTCGTGGCCCCACCAGGCGCCGACGTCGAGGTCGCTGTCCGGCCGGACGGGGTTCGCCGGCCCCCCGGACCCGGCGCGGCTGCCGAAGGCGAACGCGAACCGGGCACCCGCGGCGCGCAGGCGCCCGATCACGTCGTCGAGGTCGACGCCGTCGGGCACCGAGAGATCCGTCACGCGTCCAGTATGGATCGGCTCGTGCGGCGGTCGCGCCCGACGGGCGCGACCGGTGACGCCTCCGATCCGCCGGCGCCGCCCCCTC
>CAZYPY010000146.1:5356-7291 GCA_964649545.1 uncultured Microthrixaceae bacterium
GACGGCGCCGGGCGCGGCGTCGCCGACGTCGACCGTGGCCGCGACCTCGTTGGTGTCCGGATCGATGCGGGTGACCGTCCCGGCCTCCTTGCTGACGACCCAGACCGCGTCTTCGACCGCGGCGATCGCCGACGGCGGTGCGCCGACGTCGACGGCGGCGGTGACCTCGTTGCGGTCGGGGTCGATGCGGGTGACGGTGTTGTCCCCGCCGTTGGTCACCCACACCACGTCGTCGGTGGCGGCGACCGCGTTGGGGGCGGTGCCGACCTCGATCTCGGTCACCACGCCGAGCTCGATGGCATCGAGGCGCACGACCTTGCCGATGCCGTCCTGGTCCCGGGCGATCCACACGTCGGTGCCCGCGGCGCTGATCGACTGCTGGCCGTCACCCACCTCGACCTGGTTCGTGTCCTCGTTGGTGGCGAGGTCGATCCGGATGAGCTCTGCGGTGTCGTCACCGATGATCCAGCCGGCGCCGTCGCTGGTCAGCGCCATCCCGGTCCCGACGTTGTTGATGCCCGTCTCGGTGTCCAACGCACCCGAGCCGGGGAAGAGCCGGTACACGATCGTGTCGGTCGAGTCGGTCACCCAGAGCCCCTCGGTGTTCAGGGCCAGCGCGATCGGGGTGCCGAACTCCGCGGGGGTCTCGAAGGTGCCGGCGGCGTCGCCCCCGCCGTCGTCGCCCGTGAGCGCGACGATCGCCCCGACCGCGAGGGCGAGGACGACCACCACGGCGGCGCCGATCAGGAGGACCCGCCCCCGGCCCTTCTTCTCGTCCGCGGCGAGCGTGGCCGCGGGGTCGGGCGGCGGCGACGGGGTCGGTGACGTGGGCGCGGTCTCGCCCGTGGGCGGCGGGGAGGCGGGCGGTTGCGGGGCCGGGGTGGCCACGGTGATGGTCTCGGCCGTGTCGGCGCCGGCCGCGTGGGCGCCGTCCGCCAGCGCGGCGGCGGGCGCGAGGGTGACGGTGGCGGCGTCGTCGGCCGTCGGCGCCGGCCCCGCGGTGACCGCCGCGGTCTCGGGCGGGGGCGGGGCGATGTCGGTCGGTGGTGGTGGTGTGGGATCGGGGGTGGCCACCGTCGGCTCGGGGTCGGGTGGCGACGGGGGCACCACGGGCGCCGGCGGGGTGGCTGACGCCGACGGCGCGAGCCGGAGCGGCGTGGCCACCAGGCCACGGCCCCGCTGCACGGCTTGGAGGGCCTCGCCGAAGGCGGCCGCGCTGGCCGGTCGGCCGTCGGGATCCTTGGCCAGCCCGGCGACCAGCAGGTCGGCGAGGTCGGCGGGCACCGGTTCGCCGAGACGGGGCGGGGGCGCCTCGAGGACCCGCATCATGGCCGCGGCCACGGGCTCGTCGGGCTCGCCGGCGAAGGGGGTGTCACCCGCGAGCAGGGTGAACAGGGTGGAGGCGAGGCCGTAGACATCGGTGCGCTCGTCTTGGCGCTGGCCCCGCAGCACCTCGGGGGCCACGTGGGCGACGGTGAAGCTCGCCACGCCGGTGGTCGTGCGCCGGCCGCCGTCGACCGCGGCAATGCCGAAGTCGGAGAGGCGCGCCTCGCCGAAGGGGCCGACGAGCACGTTCTCGGGCTTGAGGTCACGGTGCAACGTGCCGGCCGCGTGGGCCGCGCCGAGGGCCCCGCACACCTCGATGCCGGCGGTGAGGACCGCCGACCAGTCGAGCGAGCCGCCGCCGGCCACGTCCGCCAGCGACCCGCGCTCGAGGTACTCCATGGCCAGCCACAGGTGGTCGTCCTCAGTGACGCCCGAGTCGTAGACGGCGACGACGTGGGGGTGCCACGAGAGCTCGCCCATGGCCCGGCACTCCCGCTCGAACCGGTCACGGGTGCGCTCGTCGGGGTCGGCGAGGTCCAGCACCTTCAGGGCGACCGCCCGGTTGAAGCGGTCCTGGTGCGCCCGGTACACGCGGGCGAACCCGCCCCG
>CAZYPY010000147.1:0-5286 GCA_964649545.1 uncultured Microthrixaceae bacterium
GGAGCGGAGCAGCGCCGATGACCGAACCGGATCCCGAAGGGGCGCCGAGGGACGAGGCGCCGGCGATGCGCGTGATGCTGATCGACGGGAACTCGCTGACCTACCGCGCCTTCTTCGCCCTCCCCACCGACCTGGCCACGGCCTCGGGTCAGGTCACCAACGCGGTCCTGGGGTTCACCACGATGCTCACGTACCTGCTGCGCGAGCACCAGCCCGACTCGATCGTCGTGGCCTTCGATCGGCCCGAGCCCACCTTCCGCCACGACCGCATCCCCACCTACAAGGGCAACCGCGACGAGGCGCCCGACATCCTGCGCCAGCAGATGGGCCTCGTCCGCCAGGTGCTCGACGTGCTGCACGTCACCACCGTCGAGGTCGCCGGCTTCGAGGCCGACGACGTGATCGCCACCCTGGCGGAGAGGGCCAAGGGCCAGGGCCACGAGGTGATCATCGTCACCGGCGACCGGGACGCCTACCAACTGGTCGAGGACCCGCACGTGCGGGTGCTCTACAACAAGCGGGGCGTCTCGGACTACGCCCTCTACGACGAGCAGGGCATCGAGGAGCGCACGGGGGTCCACCCCCGCCTCTACGTCCAGTACGCCGCCATGCGGGGCGACCAGTCGGACAACCTGCCCGGCGTCCCGGGGGTGGGGGAGAAGACCGCCGCCAAGCTGCTCAACACCTACGGCTCGCTCGACGGCATCTTCGCCCACGTCGACGAGCAGACCCCCAAGCTGCGCGAGAACCTCGCCGCCCACGAGGAGCAGGTGCGCCTCAACGCCGAGGTCATGGTGCTGGTGCGCGACGTCGACGTCGACTGCGACTTCGCGGCCGCGACCATCGACGACGTCGACGCCGACGAGGTGCGCAAGCTGTTCGACTTCCTCGAGTTCCGGGGCAAGTTCGAGCTCCTCGACGAGGCCCTCGGCGGCCGGCTCGGCGGTGGGGGCGCCGTCGGCGGCGGCCGGGGAGGGGCCGAGATCCTCGAGGCCGAGGTCACCGAGGTCGACACCGCCGAGGCCGCCGTCGCGATGCTCGAGCGCCTCGGCAGCGGCGAGGGCGCGCTCGCGGTGGCGCCGGCGTGGTCGGGCGCCGAGGGGCGCTCCCCGCTCGCGGGCGTGGCGCTGGTCGTGGACGGTACGGCCGCAGAGGTCGCGTGGGTCGACGGCGCCCTGCTCACCGACGAGGCGGTCGGCGCCGCACTCGGGCGTGTCCTCGCCGTCGACGGCCGAGCGCTCGCCGCCCACGGGGCCAAGGCGCTGATGCGCCGCCTCGACCAGGACGGCGTCGAGGTGCGCTCGCTGGCGGTGGACACCATGCTCGCCGCCTACCTGCTCGACCCCGCGGAGGCGCGGTACCTCCTCGGGGACCTCCTCCTGCGGTACGCCAACCTCGAGCTGCCCGACGACGCGCCGGCCGCCGAGGGCCAGCTCGACCTCGACGGCGGCTCCGTGGCGGCGTCGCTCGAGGCCGCGCGTCGAGCGCTGGCGGTGGACCGGCTGGTCGGCCCGCTCACCGCCGCCCTGGAGGCCCAGGGGCTGCTGCGTCGCCTCTTCGACGACATCGAGGTCCCGCTGGTGAGGGTCCTGGCCAAGATGGAGGCGGTGGGCATCGCCGTCGACCGCGCCGAGCTCGAGGCGCTGAACGCGCAGCTCGTCGAGGAGTGCGCCGTGCTCACCGAGCAGATCAAGGCCGATGCCGGCGAGGACTTCAACGTCAACTCGACCCTCCAACTGCGCGAGGTCCTGTTCGACAAGCTGGGGCTCACCCCCCAGAAGAAGACCAAGACCGGGTTCTCCACCGACGCGGCCTCGCTGGAGAAGCTCCTCGGTCAGCACCCGATCATCGAGCACCTGCTCCGCTACCGCGAGGTCGAGAAGCTCCGGTCCACCTACGGCGAGGGGCTGCTCGCCGAGGTCGCCCCCGACGGTCGGATCCACGCCACCTTCAACCAGACGGTCGCGCGGACCGGTCGGCTCAGCTCGGACGCACCCAACCTGCACAACATCCCCGTGCGCACCGAAGGGGGCCGGGCGTTCCGGCGGGCCTTCGTGCCCGGTCCCGGCTTCGAGCTCCTCGTGGCCGACTACAACCAGATCGAACTGCGGTGCATCGCCCACCTGGCCGAGGACCCGGGGCTGGTCGCGGCCTTCGAGAGCGGGTCGGACATCCACAACGAGACCGCGTCGCGGGTGTTCGGCGTCGACCCCGCCGACGTGACCATCGAGCAGCGCTCGAAGGCCAAGATGGTCTCCTACGGCCTGGCCTACGGCATGGAGGCGTACGGCCTCGGCCAGCGCCTCGGCATCCCCACCGAGGAGGCCGCCGAGATCCTCAACGCCTACTTCGAGGCCTTCCCCTCGGTGAAGTCGTACATGGAGTCCACCGTGGCCGAGGCCCGCGAGCGGGGGTACACCGAGACGCTGTTCGGCCGCCGCCGCCAGATCCCCGAGCTCAGCTCGAACAACTTCCGCATTCGCCAGGCGGGCGAGCGCCAGGCCATGAACGCCGGCATCCAGGGCCTGGCCGCCGACATCTTCAAGGTGGCGCTCGTCGATCTCGACCGGGCCCTCGAGGCGCGCCGCGCCGAGAGCCGGCTGATCCTGCAGGTCCACGACGAGGTGGTCCTCGAGGTGCCGCCCGCCGAGCGCGAGGAGATCGCCACACTCACCCGGGAGACGCTCTCGGGCGCCGCAGAGCTGCGGGTGCCGCTCGAGGTGAACCTGGCCTTCGGGTCGAGCTGGGCCGACGCCAAGTCCTGATGTCGTTCAGGTCCGGGCCGGACGTGCCGACGAGGTGGGGGAGTCCCCGCCCCCTGGAGCCCGGCCATGGCCACCACCGCGAAGACCCGATCGAGCCTCTGGTTCGTCGTGCTGCTCGCCGTGACGGTGTACGCCCTGACGTCGGTGGGCATCGCCGTGGCCCACGACGAGGCCTGTGGCGGACCCGGTGCCGCCCGCACCTGGCAGCTCTTCCCGCCCGGCTGGGAGTGTGGCCGAGCCCGGCTTCCCGGCCAGCAGTAGGTCCGACGCCGGCAGGACCGCCGTCCGCGAGGCCACCGCGGTGAGCGCCGAGGGCGCTCGCGAGCACTGGTTCGAGGACCTCGCCGACCACCTGGGCTCGGCGTACCTGCGCTACTCGTTCACCAAGGGCACCGAGCAGGAGGTCGCCTTCCTCGTCGAGGCGCTGGGGCTCGGGCCCGGCGACCGCGTCCTCGACGTCGGGTGCGGACCGGGTCGCCATGCGCACGCGCTCGGCCGCCGGGGGATCGAGGTGGTCGGGGTCGACGTGTCCTCCCGGTTCGTCGAGCTCGCGGCCGAGGGCGCGCCGGCCGGGGTGACCTTCCGCCAGGGCGACGCCCGGGCCCTCGCGTTCGACGCCGAGTTCGACGCCGCGGTCTCGCTCTGCCAGGGAGCACTGGGGCTGGGCGGGCCCGACGGCGCGCTGGCCTCCGATCGGGCCGTGCTGGCCGGCATGGCCCGGGCGCTGCGCCCGGGCGGCCGGCTCGCGGCCAGTGCCTTCTCCGCCTACTTCCAGGTCCGCTGGCTCGAGGACACCGACGCGTTCGACGCCGCCACCGGTGTCAACCACGAGCGGTCGGTGCTGCGGAGCGAGACGGGTGCAGAAGCCGAGCACGACCTGTGGACCACCTGCTTCACCCCCCGTGAGCTGACCCTGCTCGCCGAGGGGGCGGGGCTCACGGTCGAGGGGATCTGGTCGGTGACGCCCGGTGCCTACGCGGCGAACCCGCCGACCGTCGACTCCCACGAGTTCCTCCTGGTCGCCGCTCGCCCGGACGACGGGCGTCGGCGGCCGCAGTAGCCCGGCCGGGCAGGCCGGTTCCGAGCCCTTCCTGCTAGCTTGGGACGCCGGTGTGCGCGGACGGACCCGCCACCGCTACCCCACGAACGTGGGGCGTCCGGAAAACCCAGAGAAGAGCGAACACGTGTCCCAGGTCGATACCCCTCCCCAGCCGTCCACCGACGGCGACGAGTCCCTCCCCATGGGGACCTTCGACGAGGAGGGCAACTACATCCCCCGCTCGATCACCGAGAACGACCTCGGTGACGTCTCCATGGAGGACGCCTACACCGGCACCCTCGTCGACGTGGACGACGGCCAGATGGTCGAGGGGACGGTGGTGAAGGTCGACCGGGACGAGGTCCTGCTCGACATCGGGTACAAGTCCGAGGGCGTCATCCCCGCCCGCGAGCTGTCGATCCGCAACGACGTCGACCCCGCCGAGATCGTCAAGCTCGGCGAGGCGATCGAGGCCCTCGTCCTCACCAAGGAGGACAAGGAGGGTCGCCTGATCCTGTCCAAGAAGCGGGCCCAGTACGAGCGGGCCTGGGGCAAGATCGAGGAGATCAAGGAGTCCGAGGGCGTGGTCAGCGGCCCGGTCATCGAGGTCGTCAAGGGTGGCCTGATCCTCGACATCGGCCTCCGGGGCTTCCTCCCCGCCTCACTCGTCGAGCTGCGCCGGGTCCGCGACCTGCAGCCCTACGTGGGCCGCAGCCTCGAGGCCAAGATCATCGAGCTCGACAAGAACCGCAACAACGTCGTGCTGTCGCGTCGCGCCTGGCTAGAGGAGACCCAGAAGGAGCAGCGGGAGGAGTTCCTCGACAACCTCAAGCCCGGCGAGGTCCGCACCGGCACCGTCTCGTCGGTCGTCAACTTCGGCGCCTTCGTCGACCTCGGCGGCATGGACGGCCTCGTGCACGTCTCCGAGCTGTCCTGGAAGCACGTCGACCACCCGGGCTCGGTCGTGCAGGTCGGCGACGAGATCCAGGTCCAGGTCCTCGAGGTCGACCTCGACCGCGAGCGCATCAGCCTCTCGCTGAAGGCCACCCAGCAGGATCCGTGGCAGGAGTTCGCCACGAACCACCGCGTGGGCGAACTCGTGTACGGCCGGGTCACCAAGCTCGTGCCGTTCGGCGCCTTCGTGCAGGTCGGCGACGGCATCGAGGGCCTGGTCCACATCTCCGAGATGTCGGCCCACCACGTCGACCTGCCCGAGCAGGTCGTCACCCCCGGCGAGGAGCTCTGGGTGAAGATCATCGACCTCGACCTGCAGCGCCGCCGCATCAGCCTGTCGATCAAGCAGGCGGCCGAGGGCGGTGTGGTCGCCGCCGAGTACCAGGAGCACTTCGGCGAGCACGCCTACGACACCGAGGGCAACTACATCGGCCCCACCGGCGAGCTCGACGGCGACACGCCCAGCGACGGCCAGGAGGCCTGGGCCGAGTACTTCGCCAACGCCGACCCGAACGCCATCCCGCCGGG
>CAZYPY010000147.1:5386-7289 GCA_964649545.1 uncultured Microthrixaceae bacterium
CCAGCGTCGACCAATCGAGGAGCGAGGTCCGCAGTGAGCTCTCGGAGAACCATGATCCTTATCGCAGCGATCGCCGTCGGGGCGCTCGCTGCGTTCATGATCTTCAACTACGTCGGCGGCGTCGAGGACAAGGCCAACGAAGGCGCCGAGCGGGTCGACGTGTTCGTCGTCCGCAAAGACATCCCCAAGGGCCTCCCGGGCGAGCAGGCCCGTGACGAGGGCTACATCGTCCAGGACAAGATCCCGAGGGAGTTCCTGCCGGCATCGGCGATCCAGAGCCTCGACCAGATCGACGGGCGGGTGGCGCTGAACAACCTGGCCGCCAACCAGGTGCTGGTCGACGGCATGTTCGTCGACCCCGCGCAGGCCCAGATCGGGTTCTCGGCCCGTATCCCCGAGTCCCAGGTGGCGGTCACGGTGTCCATCGACGAGGTCCGGGGTGTCGCCGGCCTGCTCGTGCCGGGCGACAAGGTGGACCTCTTCGTGACCGCCCAGGGCGAGAGCGAGGAGACCGACGACGGGGTCCCCAACCGGGCCGTCTCCCGGATCGTGTACCACAGCGTCGAGATCCTGGCCATCGGCCAGACCGCCACGCCCCAGCCCGGCGAGAACATCACCGCCGCCAGCGCCGAGGGGGAGACCACCGAGACCACGGCAGCCCCCGCGGCGGGCAACAGCGGCCTGATCACCTTCCTCGTGCCGGTCGAGGCCGCCCAACTGCTCACCGCTCTCGATCCCGGTGAGGTGTACCTCGCCCTGGTCGGGCCGGACTACGAGCCCGAGCCCCTGCCCGCGCTGGAGCTCGGCCCCGAGACCGTGCTTCCCGGTGAGACCGGCGGCGAGCTGACCCCCTACGGGCCGGACGGTGCCCCAGAATGAGCCTCTCGTCCTTCTTCGGCAGCCGAGGCGACCCGGGCCGCAACGGGGACGGAGGCGGTGGCACCGCCGTCGAGGCCCCCGTGGCCCCGACCGCAACAGACTACGGCGACCCGCAGGGCTATGGCGTCCCTCGGGCCTACGGCGATCCGAGCGACTCCGGGACCCCGACCGGGTACGCCGAGCCGAACGGCCACGGGAGCCCGACCGGCTACGGCGGGCCGGCCGTCGGCCCGAGCGGCTACGACGCCCTCCCGTCGCTCAGCCCGGAGCCGTCCGCCCCCGCCCCGTCCTACACCGCCCCGGCGCCTGCGCCGGCGGCTCCGCCCTCGTCGAACCTGCCGGCGCCCAGCCTGAGCCACATCGCCATCGCGGTGGTGGACGCCGATCAGACCATCCGCACCCGCCTCGCCCTCCAGCTCGGCGACACGGCCGCGCCGTTCCCGACGGTCGACTCCCTGGCGGAGCGCCTGAACGGCACGCCGGTGGTGACGGTGCTGGGCCCGTCGTGCGCCCACGGCAGCGAGCTGGCGGCTCTTGAGCGACTCCTGTCGACACGCGCCGAGGTCGGCGCCATCCTGATCGCCGCCGAGATGTCGACCACGTTGCTCCAGCAGGCCCTCCGGGCCGGCGTCAAAGACGTGCTGGCCATCCCGCTCGACGGGAACCAGCTCGTGGCGACCGTGCAGCGCGTGGCCGACCAGCTCTCGCACCAGGCGGCGGCTCTGGCGCCCCGCCAGCCCGAGTTCTCCGGGCCCGAGCCCCTCGGGCCCACCGAGACCGGCCAGGTCATCACCGTCTTCTCGACCAAGGGTGGCTCCGGGAAGTCGGTGATCGCCTCCAACGTGGCCGTCCGGCTGGCCATGAGGAGCGACAAGCCCGTCTGCCTCGTGGACGCCGACCTGCAGTTCGGCGACGTGGCCGTCATGCTCAAGCTGGCCCCGCAGCACACCATCGTCGACGCGGTCAGCGCCATCGACCGCCTGGACGTCGGCCTGCTGCAGAACCTGGTCGTGACCCACGAGCC
>CAZYPY010000148.1:0-5606 GCA_964649545.1 uncultured Microthrixaceae bacterium
CCTCGCCGAGCGGGGGCCGGGCGGTGGCGGCGGCGAGGTGCTCGTCGATGGCCGCCCGCAGCCCCTGGGCCAGGCCGCCGGCGGTGCCGAAGCGCCGGGCCAGCGGGGCGGCGAAGGCCCCGTCCTGGCCCACGGGGAGGTACTGCGCGCGCAGGTCGCCGGCGCCCAGGCGGGCGACCACCTCGGCCGGGTCGGTGTCGGGGTCGAGGGCGTTGACGGGCAGGTCCGGCCGGGTGAAGAGCCGGTGGTGGCCGACCACCACCGTCTCGCTGCCGTCCATGGCCCCGACGGCGTGCCGGACCGCCGCGGGCAGCGTCGACTCCCGGACGAGCGCGAGCTGGGCGTCGACCACCACGCCGGCGGCACCACCGGCGACGGCCGCCGCCGCAGTGTGGCGGCCGATGCCGCCCTGGGACCACACCGGCAGGTCGGTGCGGGCGACGAGGTCCTGGAGCAGCACGTACGCGGTCAGGTCGCCGATGCGGCCGCCGCTCTCCGCGCCCTTGGCGATGAGGCCGGCGGCACCGGCGACCACGGCGGCGTCGGCCTCGGCCGGCGAGCGCACCTCGACGAGCACGCGGCGCCCGCCGGCGGCCCAGCGGCCCACCTCGGCGGTCGCGTCGGCGGGGTCGGCCGGCACCGCCGCCAGCACGACGGTGTCGACGGCGTCCGGAAGGGCGGCCGGGTCGTGCTCGGCGCCCTCGGGGACGCGCACGCCGAAGGCGGCGTCGGTCCACCGGGTCACCTCGGCCAGCGCGGCGGCGACCGCGGACGGCTCCCTGCCCAGGTCGAGCACGCCGAGCGCGCCCGCTCGGACGAGTCCCACGACGACGGCCGGGTCCGGCCGCTCACCGGGGCTGACTCCGACGATCAGGTCCCGCTCATCCATCTGCACCACTGGGCTCCCTGCACCTTCCGCCACCACCATGACGAGCGCTCGACGTTACTCGCACTGAACAGTGTTCACCCGTCGGTCCCCACCGTTCGACGCCGCACCGTCGCCGAAGGGTCCACCGGTCGTTCCCGCCTCGGCCCCCCGGTGACCCCACCAGTCTGGCACGGCCTCGCCGACGAGACGAGCGAGCCGGGCGTCGGCTCGACCACGATCGACGGGCACACCTGCTAGGCATCGGCCCGTGGGCACGGCGGATGGACCGATCTTCGTGGTGGGCAGCGGCCGCTCGGGCACCTCGCTGCTCCGTTCGATGCTGAACGCCCACCCCGGGCTGCACCTGACCCACGAGGGGTCGTACTACCTGGACCAGCGGGCGGAGGCCCTCGCCGCCGACGGCCGGGCGTGGTTCGACCGCTACTCGGCCTCGTTCTCGTTCGCGTTCCTCGGCGTGCCCCGCTCGGCGGTCGTCGACCGCCTCTCCGGGCTCGCGGCACCGACCCGGCGCGATGCCGTCACGGCGATCATGGCTGCGGCCGCCGAGGCGCGCGGCAAGGGCCGCTGGGGCGACAAGACCCCCGCCCACGTCCGGCGCCTCGAGGTGATCGCCGCCGAGTTCCCCGACGCCCGCTTCGTCCACGTCGTGCGCGACCCCCGTGCCGTGGTCGCCTCGCTGGCCCGCATGCCCTGGGCCACCTCCAGCCACGGGCTCAACTCGTTCTTCTGCGCCCAGCAGGTCATCGCCGCGGGTCGCTTCCGGGGCGAGCTCCTCACCGTCCGCCTCGAGGACCTCGTCGCCGACCCCGAGCCGGTGCTGCGCCGAGTCCTCGACTTCGTCCGGGCCGACTGGGACCCCGCCGTGCTCGACCACGCCGCCCACGGCGGCGCCGACGACCTGCCCCCGTTCCCCTGGTTCGCGGAGGCGGCCCGCCCCGTGGCGGCCCCGACCCTCGCGACGGCGTCGACGGCCCCGTCGCTCGCCTTGCCGCCCGTGTGGATCCGCAGCGTGGAGCGCACCAACGCCTGGACGCTGCGGGAGCACGGCTACGAGCGCGCCGTCCGCCTCGCCGAGCCGACGCGGGCCGAGCGCCTGGCCGCCCACGCCGCCGACGCCCGCGAGGTCGCGGCCTCGGCCGTGCGGGGTGCCCGCGCCGCGGCCCTCGGCCTGCGTCGTGAGCCCCCACCCCCCGACCAGGCCCTCGCCGCGGTCTGCGCGGTGAACCCGGCGGCGTGGGCCCACTACCCCGGCGTCACCCTCCCTCCGGTGCCCCCCGTCTCGCCGTAGGACCGATTCCGCCCATCGCTATCCGATAGGATAGCGATGATGACCGGAGCGCCGAACGCCGCCGACGTGCTCCGCCGCGCGCGTCGCGCCGCCGGGCTGAGCCAACGAGAGCTCGCCCGCCGAGCCGGCACCTCCTCGGCGACCGTGTCCCAGTACGAGTCGGGTCACAAGGAGCCGCGGATCGACACCCTGGCCCGGCTGCTGGACACCTGCGGGCACCGCCTCGACGTGCGAGCCGTCCGTCTCCGATCGTCGGCGCAGGACCGGCGCACGGCTCGCAGCCGTGCCCTGCACCGCGCCATCGCCGAGCGCCTACGCGAGCGACCCGAGGCCGTGCTCGCTCGCGCTCGGCACAACGTGGCGACCCTGCGCGCCGCCAACGCCGACGGGAGCGCCGACCCCTGGCTCGACTGCTGGGCGGGACTGCTCGCCGGGCCCCTCGACGTCGTCGTCGGCGTGCTCACCACCCCCGAGCCCTGGGCCGACGAGCTCCGCCAGAACACTCCGTTCGCCGGGGTCCTCGCGCCACGCGAGCGGTGGGACATCTACCGGGAGCACGCGGCATGAACCACGAGCAGTTCGACCACGTCCTTCGGGCTGCGGGCGCCGTCATCGGCGAGGACACCGTCATCGTGATCGGGAGTCAGGCGATCCTCGCCTCGGTCGACCGGCCGCCCCCGGCCGCCGCCCGCTCGATCGAGGTCGACGTGCTCCCCGTCGACGGGGACGAGCGCAAGGCGGATCTCATCGACGGCAGCATCGGTGAGGCGTCGATGTTCCAGGAGTCGTTCGGTGTCTACGCCCAGGGTGTCGGCGTCACCACCGCCGTGCTCCCGTCGGGATGGCGGGACCGGCTCGTCCCCTACTCCACAGCCGCCACCGGTGGCGTGACGGCGCTCTGCCTCGATCCGGTCGACCTCGTCGTGTCCAAGCTCGTCGCCAACCGTCCCAAGGACACCACGTTCTGCGCCGAACTGGTCCTGCGCGGCATCGTCCTGGTCGACGACGTGGTCGCTCGCCTCGACCTGCTCGACCGCGGGGGTGAGGATCGGACCCTCCTCGCCGAGCGCGCTCGCGGTCTCGTGCCCCCGATGCCGGACTGAGCCGATCGGTCTCGGACCGGTCGGGCTACGGGACGGTGAGGGTGCCGGTCATGTCCTCGTGGCCGGGGACGGTGCACACGAACTCGTAGGTGCCCGACTCGGCGGTGAAGGCCACCCGCCGGTCGGTGCCCGCCGGCACCTCGACGTCGACGTCGAGGTCGTCGATCGTGAACGTGTGGCGGTAGGGGTCCTGGTTCTGGACGAAGACCGCCACCTCGCCGGCCTCGTCGGCGGTGAGGGTGTCGGGGACCCAGTCGGTGCCGTCCGTGGCCAGCGCGAGGTCGCCTTCCTGGGGCGAGTCGTCCTCGACGGTCAGGGTGGCGTAGAGCCCGACGCCGAGCGCGCCGATCACCACGACGGCCGCCACCAGCCCGGTGCGGGCCGCCACCCGGATCGGCCAGCGGCGCAGGAAGCCGACCAGGCCGAGGGCGCCGACGAGGCCGGCGACCAGGCCGATGGCGGCGGGGAAGAAGGTGGCGAACGTGTCCGGGTGGGCGAGGTCGTCGACCAGGATCGGCACGTTCAGCGCCACGAAGAGGATGGACAGCACGCCGATCATCACCGGCCCGGCCTTGCCCGGGCGGGCCAGCAGGACGAGGCCGACGAGGAACAGGACGGCGAAGGCGACCACCGGTGGGATGACGGCGGCGTTCACCACCAGCACGGTGAGGGCGACGATCAGCTCGGCGAGGCCCACCCAGAACAGGAGCTGGCGCCACGTCTCGTGCTCGAGGTCGGGGTCGATGCCCCCGTCGCCGGTGGCGTCGAGGCGGTCGAGGTCCGCGTCGGTGGGGTCGGGCGAGTCCGCCATGGGCCCATGTTCGCACCTACCGGCCCAGCCCGGGCACCCGGCTGCCGAGCGGCCCGGCGAGCACCCGCGAGCGGCGAGGCGACGGTCAGGGCAGGTGGTTGGGGTTGCGGCAGACCTCGGCGGGCTCGGGGTCGAAGTCGGGCAGCGTGATGGGGTCGCGCCGGGCGCTGAAGTCGAGGGCGTCGGCGAGGTTCTTGGCCCTGCGGTCCCGCACGGTCATGGGCTCGAGGCCCCACCGCCACTCGATCATCTTCAGGATCGAGCAGTGCTCGTAGGGGCCGCTCTGATCGAGGCGCTGCGGGGCGAAGGGGCCCATGGCCACGGCGGGCACCCGGAAGCCGAGGCGCTTCAGGTCGGGTTTGGGGCCCGGGCCGGGGAGCACGGTGTGGTCCTCGACCCGCGGCGGCGCCACGTGGTCGAAGAAGCCGCCGCTCTCGTCGAAGTTGAGGACGAAGACCATCTTGTCCCACTGCGGGCTGTTGGCCAGCGCGTCGTGGACCTTGGCCACGAAGGCCTCGGCCACCCGGATGCTGCCGTAGGGGTGGTAGTCGTTGGAGGTGCCGTTGAACTCGGCGTGGGCGGTGTAGTCGGGGTCGACGAACACCACGTTGGCGAGCTCGCCCTTCTCGGCGTCGTCGAAGAACTTCTCGATGCGGTGCGAGATGCGGTCGTACTTCCGGCTCGCGAACAGGCCCGTCATGGGCTCGCCGAAGTAGTAGTAGGCCGAGGTCAGGCCGGCGTCCTTCACCCGGTCGAAGATCGCGGTCTCGAGCTGCACCGGCCGGGGCTGACCCGGCTCGGGGAACAGGCCCGTCTCGGTTAGGTCGGTCGTGGCGCAGAGCTGGTAGAGCCGGTTCGGCCAGGTGGGGGCCAGGATCGACGCGTAGTAGTCGTCGAATGCGGTGTAGCCCTCCATGAGAGCGGCGAGGATGGGGACGTCGTCCTTGGTGTAGTAACCGATGGGGAACAGATCGCCGTCGGGCTGGGTCTTCAGGAAGCCGTCGCAGCTGCCGTCGGCGTAGTGGGTGAACATGGCCGGCCAGGTGTGGTTCGGGTCCTGGAGGTCACAGCCCTGCCAGTCGGGGGCCAACTTGTACGTGCGGTGACGATCGCCCTTCTGGTCGACGTAGCTCAGGCCCTCCTGCTTGCCGTTGGCCCCCGGGAGCCACCCGAGCATGTGGTCGAACGAGCGGTTCTCCATCATGAGGACCACGACGTGGTCGAAGGGCGCGTCGCTCGGGTCGGGGAGGCTCACGCCGGTGGCCTCGTCCTCGGCGCCACCGTCCGACGACGAGCCGCAGCCGGCCAGGACCAGCGACGCGGCCCCCGCCGCCCCCAGGCTGCCTGCCAGGAATTCCCGCCTCGAGATCGCCATCGTGCCCGTCCCCTCTGTCGCCGCTGGCGAGGCAAAGTAGCACCGGCCTGCGCCTCAGCCGAGGTCGGGGCGAGGCCGACGACGGGTGTGGTGACCCGCGTTACGCGCCTCGGGCCATGTTCTCGCGACGACGGGTGTGG
>CAZYPY010000148.1:5706-7231 GCA_964649545.1 uncultured Microthrixaceae bacterium
TACGCGCCTCGGGCCATGTTCTCGAATCTCGTGTGGTGGCCGAGGAAGGCGAGGCGGACCTTGTCGGTGGGGCCGTTGCGGTGCTTGGCCACGATGATCTCGGCGGTGCCCCGGTCGGGGGACTCCTCGTTGTAGAGCTCGTCGCGGTAGATGAACATGACAAGGTCGGAGTCCTGCTCGATGGAGTTGTGCACGACGATGCCGTTGGCCACGAAGTTGTGGGTGCCGACGACGGTGGCGTCGTAGACGGGCTTGGCGCCGAGGGGGACGATCTCCGAGACGGTGTCCCAGAGCACGTCGGCGTCGACGAGGTCGCGCAGGAACGGGTCGTCGACCCGGTCGGCCACCTGGCGCAGGGCCCGGCGGGGGATGCCGGCCCGCCCGGCGGGGCCGCCCGCCTCCTCGAGCAGGGCGGCGCCGCTGAGGCCCCGCTCGGCGGCGGCCTTGTCGAGGTGGGTGGCCACGTCGGCGGGGACGGTCTTGGAGGTGGGGTCGTCGGGGCCGGTGGGGCGCACCGCGAGCCGGTCGCCCACCGCCAGGTCGGCGAGGGGCACCCAGCCCCCGACGGTGAGGAAGGGGTGGTTGGCCGAGGCGGTGACCACCCGGCCCGAGGCGAGGCGCAGCTCGAACGTGGGCTTCACCCCGCTGGAGAAGACGTGGGTCATCACCCCGGGGACGAAGCGCAGGTGCTCGTCGAGGGTCCACACCGGGACGTCGCGCTCGCCGGCGGCGAGCAGGGCGCCGAGGCTGACCCGCCGGGTGCCCCCGGTGGTGGGGTCGATGGCCGCGATCATCGTGTCCGCCGTGAGGCAGCCCGACTCGCGCAGGTCGGCGAGCATCGGGCGCTTGTCGGCCCGCATCTCGAGGCTGCGGGACAGCTGGCTGAGAGCGATCACGGGGCACTCGAGCTCGCGGGCGAGGATCTTGAGGCCGCGGGAGATCTCGGACACCTCGACCTGGCGGTTCTCGGCGCTGGAGCGGCCGGTCATCAGCTGGAGGTAGTCGACCACCACGAGGCCGAGGTCGCCGACGCGGCTCTTCAGGCGGCGGGCCTTGGCCCGGATCTCCATGATGGTGAGCTGGGGGTTGTCGTCGATCCAGAGGGGAGCGTCGGCGAGGCGGCCGATGGCGGTGTTGATCTTGGTCCAGTCGGACTCGGTGAGCCGCCCGTTGCGCATGCGGGTGGAGTCGACCCGCGCCTCCGAGCAGATGATGCGCTGGGTGAGCTCGAGGTGGCTCATCTCCAGCGAGAAGAACAGCACCGGGCGCTCGGCCTGGAGGGCCACGCTGCTGGCGATGCCGAGGGCGAAGGCGGTCTTGCCCGCACTGGGGCGGGCGCCGATGACGATGAGGGCGCTGGGCTGGAGGCCCGAGGTGAGCGAGTCGAGGTCGAGGTAGCCGGTGGGCACCCCGGTGAGGGCGTCGCCGCGCTCGTAGAGCCGCTCGATGTGGTCGAGGGTGTCGTTCAGCAGGTCGCCCATGAGGCGGGTGCTGTCGGTGACCCGCCGCTGGGCCACCTGGAAGA
>CAZYPY010000149.1:0-7189 GCA_964649545.1 uncultured Microthrixaceae bacterium
CCAGACCGGCGTGGTGTTCTTCCTCGGCGGCGGCTACCTCGAGCTGAGCGCCTCGGGCACCACGTCCGCCATGGGTTCGACGACGCTGTGGATGCAGGTGCCCGACGTCGAGATCGAGCACGCCCGCCTGGCGGCCCTCGGCGTGGAGATCGTCGACCCGCCCCAGCGCATGCCGTGGGGCCTCATCGAGATGTGGGCGCGCGACCCCGACGGCCACCGCCTCTGCCTGGTCGAGGTCCCCCCCGACCACCCCATCCGCCGCCGCCTCGACTGACGCTCGTCACGATCACTCTGGAGGAAATGGCTGCCACAGGTGGCGGCCATTTCCTCCAGCTCGACGGTCAGGCGGACGCGGCGGCCGCCTCGCGGTGGCGGGTGGTGCGGTGGACGGGGTCCTTGTCGAACTGGGGCATGACCTCCTTGGCGAAGAGCTCGAGGGAGCCCTGCACGATCTCCAAGGGGATCATGTTCACGCCGAACACCAGCTGGTCGGCGCCGGTGTCCACGAAGGACTGCACGCCCCGGGCGCACTCCTCGGGCGTGCCCGCCGGCAGCATCCCCGCCTCGATGCCGGCGTCGAGCAGCTCGGGCGAGATGTCGGGCAGCACCTCGGGCCACGGCGGCACGCCGGGCGGGCGGGGGAAGGTGTCGAGGTAGCGGTAGACGTTGCTCTGGAAGTAGCCGCCGCCGCTCTCCCGGAACCACTTCCGCGCCTCCTGGCCGTCCTCCATGCAGAGCATGGTGCTGACCAGGGTGACGTTGTCGTTGACGAAGTCGCCGACCGGCTCGGCGTCCTGGATGGCCTCCTTGTAGGCCTCGACCATGGGCTTGAGGGCCTGGGGCTCGCGGAAGGTGAAGCCCAGGGCGCCGAGGCCGAGCTTGCCCGCCTTGGCGAAGGTCTCGGGGCTGCCGCAGGCGACCCACATCGGCGGGTGCGGCGCCTTCCACGGCTTGGGCAGCACGTTGCGCTCGGGCATCGAGAAGAAGCGGCCGTCGAACGAGTACGACTCGGAGGCCCACATCTTCTTGAACTCGGGCATCACCTCGTCCCACATCTCGCGGGTGAGCTCGGGGTCGGTGATGCCGAAGCCGGCCTGCTCGGTGGTGGACGAGCCGCGACCGGTGCCGAACTCGAAGCGGCCGTCGCTCAGGTGGTCGAGCATGGCCACCCGCTCGGCGATGCGAGCCGGGTGGTTCACCGGAGGCGTGACGTTGAAGATGCCCGAGCCGAGGTGGATGTAGTCGGTGACCGCGGCCATGTAGCCGAGCCACGACTCGTTGGCCGACAGGTGCGAGTACTCGTCGAGGAAGTGGTGCTCGCTGGCCCAGACGTACTTGAACCGGTTGCGGTCGGCGGCCTTGACCAGCTCGATCTCGTAGAGCAGCCGGTTGTGCTCGGCGTGGGGATCCTGCTCCCGGTAGTACTTCGGGACGTGGGTCTGGGTGAAGAAGCCGAACTCCATCAGAAAACGGTAACAGGTTCTAGTTCGGCGCCGCCGGGGGTCAGAACGGCATCGCGGCGCCGCCGTTGGGGCGCACGATCTGGCCGGTCATGAACGAGGACGCGTCCGAGGCCAGGTAGACGACCGCGAACGCGATGTCGTCGGGCTGGCCGACCCGGCGCAGCGCCACGCCCTTGCTCATGCGGTTCTCCACCTCAGCCTTGAGGCCCTGGTCGACGTTGCCCTCGCCGTCGGTGAAGTTGCGGGTGGTCATCTCGCTGATCACGAACCCGGGGGCGATGGCGTTGACCCGGACGCCCGACGGCCCGACCTCGCGGGCCAGCACCCGGGTGAGCTGGGCCAGTGCCGCCTTGGTCATGCCGTAGCCGGCGAGGTTGGGCGCAGGGGCGTCGATGGCTGCCGACACCATGTTGATGATCGACCCGCTCCCCTGCCCGACCATGTGGCGGGCGGCGGCCTGGCACCCGAAGAACGGGCCCTTGAGGTTGACCGCAGTGATCTTGTCGAATTCACCCTCGCTGATGTCCACCACCGGGTTGGTGATGATGATCCCGGCGATGTTCGCCATCACGTCGAGACGCCCGTGACGGTCGACCGCGCCGGCCACCAGTGCAGCGACCGCTTCGCGATCAGTGACGTCGACCGCGACGGCATCGGCCAGCTCGCCCCGGTGGCGGATGCGCGCTCGGGTCTCCTCGGCGCCGGCCTCGTCGAGGTCCGCGCACACGACGGTGGCGCCCGCCTCGGCGAGTCGCAGCGCGCTGGCCCGGCCGATGCCGCTGGCCGCGCCGGTGACGATCGCCACCCGCCCCGTGAGGTCGTGGGCGGCCGCGAGGGAGTCGGGGGTGTTGGTGGTCATCAGAAGTCCATGGGGTACGGGAACTTCACGCCCACGCCGCCGTCGACCACGAGGGTCTGGCCGTTGACGTAGGACGAGAGGTCCGAGCAGAGGAAGAGCAGCGCCGAGGCGATGTCCTCGGGAAGGGCGACCCGTCGGAGCGGGGTGTTCTCGATGTTCTTGTTGCGACCCTCCTCGCCGACGTAGGCCGACACGCGAGGCGTCCACACCATGCCGGGCGCGACCGCGTTGACCCGCAGGCCGCGGGGGCCGAGCTCGACCGCGGCCGAGCGCACGAGCGACATCAGGCCGGCCTTGGCCACGCCGTAGGCCGCGTGCAGCGGCGCCGACGAGATGCCCGACACCGAGGCCACGAAGGCCATGGTGCCGCCACCGGTCTCGGCCATGGCCTTCCCGCCCACCTGCAGGGCGAGGTAGGCGTGGCGCAGGACGATGTTCTGGTGCCACTCCCAGAGGTCGTCGTCGATGTCGAGCAGGCCCATGTACTGGGCCATGCCGATGATGTCGACGAAGCCGTCGACCTTGCCGCCGAACGCGTCGGCGGCCTCGCCGAAGAGGCGCTCGACGTCCTCGCGCTTGGTGGCGTCGCCCGACCAGGGGGTGCCGCCCACCTCGCCGGCGATGTCGGCGGCCAGGTCGGGGTCGAGGTCGACCGTCACCAGGTTGGCCCCCACCGAGGCGAGGGCGTGGCTGGCCTGGCGGCCGATGCCCTGGCCGGCGCCGAGGACGATGAACCCCCGTCCGTCGAGGCGGAGGCGGCCCGGGTAGTCGGGGACCGCGGAGTCGTCGGTGCGCGTCATGGCCCGGGATAGTAGGACGGGGGCGTGCAGCGACGGGACGGGTCGGGCGGATCGACGGTGACTACGCCGGTCGACACCGACCCCATCGCGTCGTCGACGCCGCTGGGGGACGAGGTGCTGCGCCGGCTCGTGGCCGCCTTCGGGCCGGCGGCCGACCCCGAGCGGGCCGCGCCGATGGCCGCCTACATGAAGGACCGCTTCCCCTTCCTCGGCATCACCTCGGTGCCTCGACGGGCCCTGGCCAGGGAGGTGCTGGCCGCGCTGCCGGCTCCCGACGAGGCCGACGTGGCCGCGGTCGTCTCCGGGTGCTGGGCCCTCGACGCCCGGGAGTACCAGTACGCCGGCGTCGACTACGCCGTGCGATGGGTCCGCTGCTGCTCGGCCGACTTCCTGCCGGTCGCCGAACGGCTAATCACCACCAAGCCGTGGTGGGACACCGTCGACCTCCTCGCCGCCCACGTGGTCGGCGGGCTGGTGGCGGCGACGCCGGCCCTGCGCGACGAGATGGACCGCTGGCTCGCCTCCGGCGACCTCTGGCTGGCCCGCTCGGCGATCCTGCACCAGCTCAAGTGGAAGGACCGCACCGACGCCGACTGGCTCTTCGCCGCCTGCCTGGCCCGTGCCGCGGACACCGACTTCTTCGCCCGCAAGGCCATCGGCTGGGCGCTGCGGGAGTACTCGAAGACGGACGAGTCGGCCGTGCGGGCCTTCGTCGTGGCCCACGACGGCGAGCTCTCGGACCTCTCCAAGCGCGAGGCCCTCAAGTGGCTCGACCGTCGCGCGGCGCGGGCCGCGTCCGCCGGGGAAGGGACCGCGGCGTGAGCGACCCCGTGCCGCGACCCTCGCGCTGGCCGCGGCGTCTGCGACCGACGGGGAGCGACGCGCACCGGGCGACCCTCGGGACCCCGAACCGGAAGCGGGCGTCGTGAGCCCGGCGTCGTTCTTCCGGCCCGACAAGTGGCCGCGCACCCCGGCGCAGTTCTTCGAGGCGGCGGCGTCGATCCCGCTGACCCCCGGCGAGTGGTGGGAGGCGGCCGAGGAGGTGCGGCGCTCGCCGTCGCGGATGTTCCTCGACCTGGTCCACTCGCTCGCCCTCACGTTGCAGGGCCGTGAGGTCGAGATCCGCACCGGCGACTCCGACGTGACCTTCGTGCTCGACGACGTCACCTACGACCACGATCCCCCGCTCGTGCCGTGGATCCCCGGCAACGAGATGGAGGTCGTCGACGAGATCGACATCACCACGTCGACCGTGCGATGGAGCGCCGGGCAGATCGACCGACTCCGGGTGCTCGTGCGCAACGTCACCCTCGACCCCGGCGTCGTGGCCACGGTCTACTCCCGGCCGGTCGAGCTCGAGGGCGAGATCGGCCAGGAGACGTTCGACGAGTGGTTGCGCTCGGCGGGCGCCGCCTTCGACATCGTCCTCGACGGCGAGGGCACCGCCACCGCCCACCCCCACGATTGGCGGCGGTGGGGCATCAGAGCGCAGGTGGCGCCCGTGCTCGAGGGCGACCGGCTCCACGTCGACGTGCTGCGCATCTGGGTCGGCCCGTTCAGCTTCCGGCGCCTGCGCTGGGTGCCCGAGCGCCACACCATCGACCTGCCCACGTTCGACCGGGGCCTGCGCATCATCGGCCTGACCGTCCACCCCGGCGCCGTCCGCGCCCGCGGCCACATCCCGGTCTGGCGAGAGCGAGTGCAGTTCGAGCAGGTCGTCCGCGCCGCCGGCGTCGTCGGCAACCACGTCATCTTCGACCGCGACCCCGCCTGACGGCGGGCGATCAGGCGAACGTCATCTGGAGGACATGGGAGTCAGCACCCGACGAGGAGTGTCTGCGATGCTGCTGCGGCTGAGGGACGACCTGCCGCTCGACGACCCGAGCGGCCGCCGACGGATCGAGCCCTCTTCGGTCGGCGGTCAGCCGCCGGGCGCGTCAGCGGCGACCCGCGCCTCATTGAGGGGATCGAGTGCTTCGATCGCGTTGACGACGTCGAGCGCCAAGTCGGCCAGCGCCGACAGCCTCAGCGGCTCGGTACCCGGCGCCGGCACCGTCCGCAGTTCGACGAGGCCACCGCCGATCACGAGTGCCACCTGCCCCGACCGGCGATCGAGCAACGGCCCGACGGCCCGGACCACGGCGTCACCTTCGGGTGAGCGGGGGAACGTCCCTCGGAATCGCGATGCGCCACCGCGCTCGCGCATCGGCACGAGGGAGCCGGACGGCAGACCCGCCTCCGGCAGGAACACGGCCGACCGGGTCGGCCACCGGTCGAAGACCAGCGACGTCGGCCGTTCGAACTCGAACAACCAGACCGGAGACGGACCTTCCCGCACGAGCGCGCGGGTCGCCCGCTGCCACGCCTGCTCGAGCGCGAAGACCGTGGGCGCCGGATCCGCGGCGACCGCGAACCCCATCGCCTCCCGCGCGTCGGCGTCGGCCACGAACGCCGCGGCGTTGCGGCGACGGGTCCGACGCGCGGCCCGCCAGCCGAGCGGCCCGAGCACGAGGACGAACGGCGCGAGCACGACGAGCCCGACGAGGACCGTGTCGCCGGCCGTCGACGACGCGGTCGACGGCTCGGACACGACGATGTCGTCGCACGACACGGCCACGTCGCCCCGCAGGCACTGGCGGAGCTGCGGGATCGCGCAACCGTCGGCGCCACCGGCGAGGCACTCGTCGAGATCGTCGGCCGTCGTCACGTTCCCCGTGGCCGCCGGACCCGTCGGCGACGGGTCGAGGTGGGGCAAGAGCAGCAGCACGAGGGCGAGCGCCGCCACCAGTCCGAGCAGCGCCGCCGGCCGACCGACACCGGTCAGTCGCCCGTCCTGCTCGCGGTCCGGTCTCGCCATCCGACCCCATCGGCGGCGCTGCCGCCGCCCTTGATGGCGCGCCGCCGGGAATCGCTAGCGTCGCCGCCATGGAGCGCACGATCTTCGAGGACGAGCACGAGCAGTTCCGGGCGTCGTTCCGGCGGTGGGTGGACGCGGAGATCGTCCCCCACTACCTGGACTGGGAGAAGGACGGCATCGTCCCCCGCGAGGTGTTCGCCAAGGCCGGCGAGCACGGGTTCCTGGGGATGTCGATCCCCGAGGAGTACGGCGGTGGCGGGGTGGACGACTTCCGCTACAACCTCGTCATCGGCGAGGAGGTGCAGGCCGCCGGCGTGGGGTCGAGCGGGCTGGGGATCACCCTGCACAACGACATCTGCCTCCCCTACTTCCTCGCCTACTGCACCGACGAGCAGAAGGCCCGGTGGCTGCCGGGCATCGCCTCGGGCGAGCTCATCACCGCTATCGCCATGACCGAGCCGGGCATCGGCTCCGACCTGGCGTCGATGTCGACCAGCGCGATCCGCGACGGCGACCACTACGTCGTCAACGGCTCGAAGACCTTCATCACCAACGGCATCAACGCCGACCTCGTCATCACCGCGGTGAAGACCGACCCGAGCCAGAAGCACCGGGGCATGAGCCTGCTGGTGCTCGAGCGGGGCATGGACGGCTTCGAGCGGGGCCGCAACCTCGAGAAGGTCGGCCTCCACGCCCAGGACACCGCCGAGCTGTTCTTCACCGACGTCCACGTGCCGGCCGCCAACCTCCTCGGTGAGGAGGGCCAGGGCTTCGTGCACCTCGTCCACAACCTGCCCCAGGAGCGCCTCTCCATCGCCGCCGCCGGCGTGGCCGCCGCCCGGGCGGCGCTGGGTTGGACCCTCGAGTACGCCCAGACCCGCCAGGCGTTCGGCCAGCCCATCGGCTCGTTCCAGAACAGCCGGTTCGTGCTCGCCGAGGTCGCCACCGAGGTCGAGGTGGGCCAGGCCTACGTCGACCGCTGCATCGAGGGCCTGAACGCCGGCACCCTCAGCGCCGAGGAGGCGGCCATGGCCAAGTGGTGGTGCACCGAGCTGCAGAAGCGGGTCGTGGACAAGTGCGTCCAGCTCCACGGCGGCTACGGCTACATGCTCGAGTACCCCATCGCCCGGGCCTACGCCGACGCCCGCATCACCACGATCTACGGCGGCACCACCGAGATCATGAAGGAGATCATCGGCCGCTCCCTCGG
>CAZYPY010000150.1:0-1418 GCA_964649545.1 uncultured Microthrixaceae bacterium
GCGATGTCGAGCACGTCGGCGTAGCCGTCCTCGGCGAGCGACCGGTTGACGAACAGCCCGTCGGCGGCACGGTAGACGTAGGCCAGCAGGCGGCCGAAGCGGTCCCTGGCCTCGATGTCGCGCACCAGGCGGACCGGCGTGCCGGCGGGCAGCAGGGCGGCGGTGCGGGCCGCGGCTTCGGTGCCATAGCACTCGACCGGCTTGGTGGGGTGGTGCGTCTCCGGGGTGTCGATGCCGAGGAGCCGCACCGACTCCTGCTCGCCGGCGAAGTCCACGTCGATGGTGTCGCCGTCGGTGACCTCGACCACGGTGGCGGCGCCGTCGGTCGGTGCGGCGGCGCCGCGGGTGGTGCATCCCGTCGCCAGGCCGGCCAGGGCGGCGGCGAGCACGGCGACCACGAGCGGTGCGGCGCCGCGAGGGTGGAAACGGGGATGGGGACGAGGGCGCACGAGGACCTCCGGGGCGGTGGTGGATCGTCGATCGGAGGCGGTGCGCCCACCGCGCGCCATGCGTGCGTGGCGTCAGTGTGCCCGGGCGGTCGGACACTCACTGCCGTCTCCTGAAGTCCCGGGTGGGGTAGACCGATGGGGAAGGTGACGTTGGGGGTGACACGTGGACTCGTTCGCTGACTTCGTGGGGCTGATCACCGCGATGACCATGATCTGGCTGGGGGCGCTGGTGGCCCGCTCGGCGTGGCGGGAGCTGGCCGCGCAGGCGCCGCCGCGACCGGCCCGGGTGGCCGAGCCGCCGCCCGGCGACGTCTGGCTGCCGTTCGCCGGCGACTGACGCCCCGGGGCCGCCGCTCGTTGGCGGACTCCCTCTTCGTCCTCATGTGAACGCCGCGACGGCCGATCCTGGGAGGGTCGCGGCCCGTTCCGGGTCGGTCGGGCGCGGGAGGCGCAACCCACGGTGACGGCCCTCGAGATCGAGCGGGACCCGGCGGAGGTGCCGGACGCGACCGTCGCCACGGCCTCGGCAGGCGCCGAGCGGTCCTCGTGGCGCCGCGCCCTGCGGGCCGGCGCCATCGCCTACGTCGTGTCCCGGCTCCTCGTGATGGTCGGCGCCGTCGTGGCCTCGCGCCGGCCGGGGACCGGCGACGCGACGGATGCGCTCACGGTCTGGGACGGGCAGTGGTACCTGAGCGTGGTGCGCCACGGGTACCCGGCGGACGTGCCCGCCGGCATCGACTCCGTCGGGCTCTGGCCGGAGGCCCGGGTCGGCTTCTTCCCGCTCTACCCGGCGCTGGTCCGACTGGCGGACCCGTGCGTCCCCGGGGGCGCCGCCGTGGCCGCGCTGGCGGTCAACGTCGTGCTCGGCGGCGTGGTGATCTACCTCGTCGGCCTGCTCGCCCGGGCGTGGTTCGGGGTGGAGGTCGCCCGACGGTCGATGGTGCTGGCCGCGCTGGTGCCCGCGAGCGC
>CAZYPY010000150.1:1518-7100 GCA_964649545.1 uncultured Microthrixaceae bacterium
GAGGCCGGGGTCTGGTTCCGGGTGCAGCGCCTCGTGTGGGAGGAGCACCTCACCTTCGGCGCGTCGACCGCGTGGGACGTCCGCCACGCCCTACTCGGCCCCGACCGCACCCTCGACCAGGTCCTGACCATGCTCACGGTGGTGGTGGCCATCGCTCTGGTGGCCGCGGCCCGCAAGGTGCGGCTCCCCGCCCCCGCAGCCGCGTACTGCGCCACCGTGCTCGTTCTCATGGTCCTCACCAGCACGGTGACCGCCCGGCCGCGCTTCCTCTACACGGCGTTCCCGTTGCTCATCGCGCTCGCGGCCTGGTGGCCGCTCGAAGGGCGTCCGGGCGCTCGGCGGACGTGGCGGGCGCTCGTCGGTCTGTCGGGGTTGGGTCTGGTCCTGCTGACCGCGGCGTTCGGGGCCTACGACGCCGTGCCCTGACCCGTTGACCGGTCGGCCGTCACCGGTCGCGGTCAGCGGTCAACGGTCAAGCGGTCGGGTCGCTGGTGCCCGGGTGTCCCGGCGCCTCCGGCTCCTCGACCGCGAGCGTCCCGTCGGGGTGACGCCGCAGGGCGGCGGCGTCGGCGTCGTCGACCGGCGGGGCGGCCTCCGGGACGTCGGTGGCCGCCGCGAAGCCGCGGAGCGCGGCGTTGAGGGTGGGATAGAACTTCTCCGGATCGAGGGTGCGGGTCAGCTCGTAGCGCTCGATCTTCTCCCGCACCTCGTCCGAGAGCTCGGCGAAGGCGAGGGAGATCCCCCGGGCGTTGAGCCACTCGTCGAGGTCCTCGAGCATGTCCGCCGCGGTGGTGTCGACGTCGGAGATGGGCTCGGCGGCGAGCACGATCCACCGGGGTGCCGGTTCGGCATGGGCGAGTCGCAGGATCTCGTCACGGAACACCCGGGCGTTGGCGAAGAACAGCGGGCCGGAGAACCGGTAGACGACCACGCCGTCGGGGGTCCTCGCATCGGGATGGGCGCGCACGTCGTAGTAGCCGTGCAGGCCCTCGATGCGGCCGAGGCGGGTGGTGTCCGGCCACCACGCCCGCCGGAACACGTTGAGGATCGAGAGGGCGATGGCGATGGCGATGCCGGGGAGCACCCCGAGCAGGACCACGCCGAGGAACGCCGCCATCGAGAGCCAGAACTCGGTGTGGCGCTGGCGGTAGAGGCGCACGGTGGCGGGGACGTCGGCGAGCGAGATCGAGGCCGAGATCACAACCGCCGCAAGGGTCGGGTTGGGCAGGTTCTTGAGCAGGCCGTTGGCGAAGACCAGCAGGAGGGTGATGGCGCCGGCGCCCACCAGCCCGGTGAGCTGGCTCTTCGAGCCGGTCTGCTCGGCCACCGCGGTGCGTGACCCGCTGGTGCTGACCGGGAACCCTTGGAAGAACCCCGCGGCCAGGTTGGCGGCACCGATGCCGACCATCTCCTGGTTGGCGTCCACGGTGTCGCCGCTGCGCGCGGCGAACGCCGACGAGGTGGAGATGGTGTCGGTCAGCGACACCAGGGTGATGCCGAGCGCGCCGGCCACGAGCAGGCTCAGGTCCGACCAGGCGATGCCCGGCCACGTGAGGGGCGGGAACCCCTGGGGCAGCACGCCGACGACGGAGACGTCGTGGCTCGCGGCGTCGAGCACCGTGGCCACCGCGATCGAGGCGACCACCGCGATCAGCACGCCGGGCACCTTCGGGAGGAACCTCGTGCAGACGACGATGAGGGCGAGCCCGAAGACGCCGATGGCCAGGGCCATGGGCACGGTCTCACCGTCGAGCACCCCCCGCACGAACCCGGACACGTCCCCCAGGAAGTCGTCGCTGTCGACCGAGAACCCGAAGAGCTTGGGGAGCTGGCCCACGAGGATGGTCAGCGCCAGCCCGTTCATGTAGCCGAGCTGGGTCGGCTTGGAGAGCAGGTCGGCGATCAGGCCGAGCTTGGCGATGCCGAGCAGGATGGCGAACCCGCCCACCAGCAGCGCCAGCATCGAGGCCAGCGCGATCGCCTTGGCGGGGTCGCCGTCGGCCCCCACCAGTGGGAGGATGGTCGCGGCGATCATCGGCCCGAGTGAGGAGTCCGGGCCGAGGACGAGGATGCGCGACGGCCCGAACGCGGCGTAGCCGACCAGGCAGAGGATGGTGGTGTACAGGCCCGTGATCGCCGGCAGTCCGGCCAGCTCGGCGTAGGCCATGCCCTGGGGCACGAGCAGCGCGGTGAGCACGAGCCCCGCGACGACGTCTTTGGGCAGCCAGGCGCGTTCGTAGGACGTCAGCAGCGTGAGACCCGGCAGCCAGCGGCGCACGGGCGTCAGTATGGACGACGGGCAACCGGCGGGTGACCCGCAGGTGACCGGCCGCGCCCGCGGGCCGCGCGCCGGGCGGTCAGGTCGCCGCGGCGGACGTCAGATGCGCTCGATGATGGTGCCCGTGCCGAGGCCGCCGCCGCAGCACATGGTGACGAGGGCGGTGTTCAGGTCGGACCGCTCGAGCTCGTGCACGGCCTTGGTGAGCAGGATGGCCCCGCTGCCGCCGAGGGGGTGGCCGAGGGCGATGGCGCCGCCGTTGGGGTTCACGGTGGCGTCGTCGGGCTGGAGCTCGCGCTCCCAGGCGAGGACGACGGAGGCGAAGGCCTCGTTGATCTCCGTGACGTCGATGTCGGCCATGGTCATGCCCGTGCGCTCGAACAGGTGGTGGGTGGCGTCGATGGGGCCGGTCAGCATCAGCACGGGGTCGGTGCCGACGAGGCAGGTGTCGACGACGCGTGCCTTCGGGGTGACGCCGAGGGCCTCGGCCTTGGCCCGGGTCATGAGCAGCACGGCGGCGGCCCCGTCGGAGATCTGCGAGGCGGTGCCGGCGGTGTGGACGCCGTCCTCGCGGGCCACGGCCTTGAGCCCGGCGAGGCTCTCCATGGTGGTGTCGCGGAGGCCCTCGTCGCGCTCGACGCGGTGGGTCGTGCCGGTGGGCTTGCCGTCCTCACCCAGGTCGGGGGCGTCGACGGGCACGATCTGGGTGGCGAAGCGGTCCTCGGCCCATGCCTGCGCGGCGCGGGCCTGCGACGACACGCCGAGGCGGTCGGTGTCCTCGCGGGTGATGCCCCACTTGTCGGCGATGCGCTCGGCGCCCTCGAACTGGGTCGTCCACTCGTACTGGGGGAAGTAGCTCTTGGGGATGGCCTTGCCGACGCCCTGACCGAGGCTCGCGCCCATGGGCACTCGGCTCATCACCTCGACGCCGCAGGCGACCGCGACGTCGACCACACCGGAGCCCACCAGGCTGGTCGCCAGGTTGGTGGCCTGCTGCGAGGAGCCGCACTGGCTGTCGACGGTGGTGGCGGCCACGGTCAGGGGCAGCCCGGCGGTCAGCCAGGCCGTGCGGGTGACGTTGAAGGCCTGCTGGCCCACCTGGCTCACGCACCCGCCGACCACCTGGCCCACCTCGGCGGGGTCGATGCCCGAACGCGCCATCAGCTCACCCTGCACCACGGCGAGCAGGTCGGCCGAGTGCATGGTGGAGAGGCCACCCCCGCGACGCCCGATGGGCGTGCGGACGGCTTCGACGATCACGACATCGTTGGGTGCGGCGGTCATGGGCCCGAGCTTAGGTCCCGGTGTCGGTGACCGTTCAGGCCGCGGTGCGCTGCGCGGGCTCGGCGAGGCCGTCGCGCTCACGTCGGGCCTGTTCCGCCCGACGGAGAGCCTCACGGGCCTTGGCGATGCCCTGCCGCCCCACCTCGCGGGTGCGGTCGTCCAACCGCCACGCCGGGGCGGCGTCTTCGAGGAGAATCAGTTGGCGCTTCATGGGATCAGTCTGCCGAGGGGGTGTGACAGGAATTCCGGTGCGGACAAGGGTCACAGCCCGGAATTCCGGGTCGGGTAGCGTAGGGCCCATGCGCGTCGCCTCCTCGACACGCTTGGTGGCCTTGGCGCTCCTGTGCGTGGTCGCCGGAGGGGCGGTGGGGTCCACCGCCCCGGCCGTCGCGTCCTCGGGCGCCCGGGGCCAGGTGGCCGCCGGCGACGTCGTCGTGGCCGATCAGGAGGCCGGCGAGGTGCTGCGCCTGCACGACGGCGCGTCGCCCACGGTCCTGCTCGAGGGCCTCGGCGCCGTGCGCGGCGTGGCCGTGCTGTCCGACGGTGCCGTCGTCGCCGCCGACAGCCAGGAGGGGACCCTCGTGGCCGTCGGCGGTCGGTTCGGTCGCGAGCCCGTCGAGCTCGCGACCGGGCTCGAGTCCCCCGAGGCGGTGGCGCCGGCGGGCCAGGGTCGGGTCTACGTCACCTCGTTCAGCGAGGGCACCCTCGCCACCGTGGACCTCGATCGGGGCACGGTCCGCTCGGTGGCCGCCGGTCTCGACGGCCCGTCGGCCGTGGTCGCACTGCGGTCCCCTCGTCCCGACGGACAGGTCGCGGTGGCGCAGTGGTTCGGCGGCGACGTGGCCGCGATCCGGCGCAGCGGCGCCTCCGCGGCCGACGTGACCGGCGGTCTCGGGCGTCCCGCCGGCCTCGCCACCGACGGCGACGGCACGGTGTACGTCACCGATCGGGCCCGGGGCCGAGTGGTGGCCGTCGCCGCGGACGGCGGTCGGCGGCCCGTCGCCGAGCTCGACGCCCCGGCCGGGGTGTCCCTCGACCCGGTGGCGCCGGCGGCGGGCCAGGACTACGAGCTGGTGGTGGCCACCGCTGCCGGGGTGGTGCGGCTCGACCCGGCGACCGGCGACACCGAGACCATCGCCGAGGTCGAGACGGGCGTCGGGGTGGCGGTCGCCCCGGACGAGCTCGTGGCCGCGGCCACGCCGACCGCCGACGGCGAGGGTGCGACCCCCGGTCCCGGCGGGTCCGGGGTCGGCGACCAGGCGCAGTTCGAGCAGTCCGACGGAGGTGACCTCGACCCCGTGCTCGTGGGCCTCGTCGCGGTGGCGGTGTTCCTGGCCGGGGTCGCGGTGGTCAGCGGGATCCAGCTCGCCCGCAGCCGGGGGGACGACGACCTCGATCCCCTCCGCTACGAGGGGCTGAGCCGCAAGGAGCGACGCCGGGCGCGCAGCACCGCCCGAGCGGTGCAGGCAGCCGAGCGCAAGACCGCCAAGGAGATCGCCAAAGCGGAGAAGCGGGCCGAGAAGCTGGCGCCGCGCGACTCTGCGACGGAGCCGGCCGCCGAGACGGTGCCTGCGGTCGATCCGGCGGCCCTCTTCGTCGGTGACCCGGGGGTGGGCTCCACGGCCGACAGCGGCCCGGGGGACGGGCAGGTCGGGCCCGAGACCTCACCGCCCCCATCGCGCAAGCAGCGACGGGAGCAGGCGCGACAGGCCAAGATCGCGGCCCGGGTCGAGGCCGAGCGCGCTCGCCGCGACGAGCGCGCCGCCAAGGAGGAGGCGGCGCGCGAGCGGCGCGAGGCCAAGGCGGCGGCCAAGGCCGGGAAGCGGGCCCGGAAGGGTGAGACCGACCAACCCGCGCGGACGGACGACCCGGGCACGGCGACCGACGGGGCCGCGGCGGGCGACGCCGGTGATCACGGTGTGGCGACCGAACCGACGGCCACCGCCCAGGGCCCGCCCTCGGCGCCGGTGGAACGGGTGCCGCTGTTCTCCACGCCGTCGGCGCCGGCGACCTCGACGCC
>CAZYPY010000151.1:0-4012 GCA_964649545.1 uncultured Microthrixaceae bacterium
AATGCTTGGGGTGGCGCCGACGTGCTCCGGTAGCGTCCCCACCGCATGTTCGTGAAGATCTGCGGGATCACCTCGGAGGAGGACGCGCTGCTGGCGGTGGCCATGGGCGCCGACGCCGTGGGCTTCGTCTTCGCTCCGTCCCCGCGCCAGGTGCAGGCCACCCGGGTGCGCGATATCGTCACCCGGCTGCCCCGGGAGATCCTCACGGTCGGCGTCTTCCGCGACGCCGCCCCCGAGCAGGTGCTCGACATCTACCAGGAGTGCCGGCTCACCGCCGTCCAGCTCCACGGCCACGAGACGACCGAGGAGAGCCGCTGGCTCGCCGACCGGGTCGAGTTCCTCATCCGGGGCCTGCCCGCCGGCTCCTACGAGTTGAGCCACGTCGACGACTACGGCGCCGATGCGGTGCTCATCGACTCCGCGACCCCCGGCTCGGGCGAGGTGTTCGACTGGTCGCTCGCCGAGGGGGCGCCGTCACACCGCAAGGTGATCCTCGCCGGCGGTCTCGACCCCGACAACGTCGCCGACGCCATCCGGCGGGTCCAGCCCTGGGGCGTGGACGTCGCCACCGGTGTCGAGTCCTCGCCGGGTCGCAAGGACGCCACCAAGCTCAAGGCCTTCATCAACGCCGCGAGGGCGGCCGCGCCGGCGGGCTACGAGGGCAGCGGCGTGGGCCCGTACGACTGGCAGGAGGACCTGTGACCGTGATGGCCGATCCGGGGGCGGACGGCCGCTTCGGGGAGTTCGGGGGCCGGTTCGTGCCCGAGACGCTGGTACCCGCCTGTGCCGAGCTCGAGCAGGGATTCACCGAGGCCTGGGCCGATCCCGCCTTCCGCACCGAGCTCGACGACCTGCTGCGGGACTACGCCGGCCGCCCGTCGATCCTGACCGAGTGCGGGCGCCTGTCCGAGCACCTGGGGCTGCGGCTGGTCCTCAAGCGCGAGGACCTCAACCACACCGGGTCGCACAAGATCAACAACGTGCTCGGCCAGGCCCTGCTGGCCAAGCGCATGGGCAAGACCCGCCTGGTGGCCGAGACCGGTGCCGGCCAGCACGGCGTGGCCTCCGCGACCGCCGCCGCGCTCCTCGGCATGGAGTGCATGGTCTACATGGGTGCCGTCGACATGGAGCGCCAGGCCCTCAACGTGTTCCGCATGCGTCTTCTCGGGGCCGAGGTCCGGCCCGCGGAGTCGGGCAGTCGCACGCTGAAGGACGCCGTCAACGAGGCCATGCGGGACTGGGTCGCCACCGTGGAGGACAGCCACTACTGCCTCGGGTCGGTGATGGGTCCGCACCCCTACCCGTGGATGGTCCGCCAGTTCCACCGGGTCATCGGTGACGAGGCCCGAGCCCAGTGCCTCGACCGCCTCGGTGCCCTCCCGGACGTGGTCACCGCCTGCGTGGGGGGCGGCTCCAACGCCATCGGCATCTTCTCGGGGTTCGCCGACGACGAGGGCGTCGAGCTCGTGGGGGTCGAGCCCGCCGGCGGCGCCGCGGTGGGACGGGGCGTGCCCGGGGTCGTCCACGGCTCGAAGTCGTACCTCCTGCAGGACGAGTGGGGGCAGGTCCTGGAGGCCGAGTCCATCTCCGCCGGCCTCGACTACCCAGGGGTGGGCCCCGAGCACGCCCATCTCGCCGCGATCGGTCGCGCCCGCTACGAGCAGGTCACCGACGCCGAGGTGCTCGACGCCTTCACCCTGTTGTCGCGCTACGAGGGCATCATCCCCGCGCTCGAGCCCGCCCACGCCCTGGCCTGGGTGTCCCGGGCGAGGGCGTCCCTCGCCGGCAGGACCGTGCTGTTGAACCTCTCCGGCCGGGGCGACAAGGACGTCGACCAGGTGATGGGGATCCTGGGGTGAGCGACGCACCGGGCGGGTTCGGGGCCCTCGAGGCCCACCTGCGGGCACGCCGCGAGGCCGGCGCCAAGCTGCTGGTGCCCTACGTCACCGGCGGCTACGACGAGGAGTGGCTCGAGGTGGTCCGGGCGGTGGCGGACGCCGGCGCCGATGCGGTGGAGATCGGCATCCCGTTCTCCGACCCGGTGATGGACGGCCCGGTCATCCAGCAGGCGTCCGAGCAGGCGCTGCGGCGTGGCACGACGCCGATGTCGATCCTGACCCAGCTCGCCGGCCTGGACGCAGGGATCCCGCTGGCGGTGATGCTCTACTACAACACCGTCTTCCACATGGGCCACGAGCGCTTCGCCGCGGAGCTCGTCGAGGCCGGCGTCGCCGGGGCGATCGTGCCCGACCTGCCCCTCGAGGAGGTCGGCCCGTGGGCCGAGGCCGCCGACGCCGTCGGGGTCGAGACCGTGATGCTGGCCGCCCCGACCGCGCCCGACGAGCGCCTGCCCCGCATCTGCGCCCGGGCCCGGGGCTTCGTGTACGCCGTGGGCCTCCTCGGCGTGACGGGGGAGCGCGACGCCCTCGCCGCCTCGGCCACCGTCATCGCCCGCCGGGTCAAGGCGGTCACCGACCACCCCGTGCTCGTCGGCGTCGGTGTCGGGACCGCGGCGCAGGCGGTCGAGGCGAGCCGGGTCGCCGACGGGGTCGTGGTGGGCTCGGCGCTCGTGCGACGCGTGCTCGAGGGGGCCGGGCCGGAGGGTGCCGGCGCCTTCGTGGGCGAGCTCCGGGCCGCGCTCGACGCCTCATAGCGCCCTTTATCACAGGGATCTCGCGATCTCGCGGACCCTCGGGTGCGATGGGCGCGGCCGTCCCGAAATGCTTGACATGGGGGTGCGGATCTACTCGGCTGTCCTTCCAGAGGCCCGAAATCCCCGACTTCTATTGGCCTTCCAGGAGGACCAGACCATGAACAAGACCGAGTTGGTCGATGCCATCGCCGCCAAGACCGGAGTGACCAAGGCGGACGCCGCCAAGGTGCTCGACGGGTTCTTCGAGGTGGCCTCGGAGGTCGTCGGCGGCGACGACAAGCTCACCCTCCCCGGGTTCCTCTCGATCGAGCGGACCCACCGGTCCGCCCGCGAGGGCCGCAACCCGGCCACGGGCGAGACCATCCAGATCCCCGCCGGCTACGGCGTGAAGGTCTCCGCGGGCAGCAAGCTCAAGGCCGCCGCCAAGTAGCAGCGGCTCGCACCGCGAGATCCGGACGGAGGGCGGCGCTTCGGCGCCGCCCTCCGGCGCGCCCGGGCCGGGCTCCGAGCGTCCCGGACGGTGCCGGGTCGTGGCCGGTGGCGGCCCCGCTGGCTACGGTCGGGGCATGGCACTCGAATCCGGCGACAAGGCCCCCGCGTTCACCCTCCTCGACCAGTCCGGCGCCAAGGTGCGGCTCTCCTCGTTCAAGGGCCGCAAGGTGATGCTGTACTTCTACCCGAAGGCCGACACACCCGGTTGCACCACCCAGTCGTGCAACCTGCGCGACATCGCCGGCGAGATCGGCGACACCCAGATCCTCGGCGTCAGCCCGGACAAGCCCGAGAAGCAGGCCAAGTTCGACGAGAAGTACTCGCTCGGCTTCCCGCTGCTGGCCGACGAGGACCACGCCGTAGCCGAGGCCTACGGCGTGTGGGGCGAGAAGAAGAACTACGGCCGCACCTACATGGGGATCATCCGCTCGGCGTTCCTGATCGACGAGAAGGGCAAGATCGCCCACGCCTGGTACAAGATCAGCCCCAAGGACACGCCCCTGAAGCTCAAGGCCGCCCTGGACGAGGCCTGAGCGGCCCCGTGGCGGCCCTGCGGCCCCCCGAGGCCGTCCTGCCCCACCGGGACCCCTTCCTCTTCCTGAGCGAGGTCACCGAGCTCGAGGGCGGCCGGGCCCGGGGCTCGTGGCACCTCACCGGCGACGAGCCCTTCTTCGCCGGCCACTTCCCCGGGATGCCCACCCTCCCGGGCGTCCTCATGCTGGAGTCCATCGCCCAGCTCGGCGCCTACGCCGTCCTGCACGACGAGCGCACCGCCGGCAAGATCCCCTTGTTCGGCGGCGTCGACAACGCCAGGTTCCGCCGCCAGGTCGCCCCCGGCGACACCCTGACCCTGGAGGTCGAGCTCGG
>CAZYPY010000151.1:4112-7061 GCA_964649545.1 uncultured Microthrixaceae bacterium
GGTTCCGCCGCCAGGTCGCCCCCGGCGACACCCTGACCCTGGAGGTCGAGCTCGGCCGGATGTCCACCCGCGCCGGCAAAGGCCACGGCCGAGCACTCGTCGGCGACGACCTCGCGGCCGAGTGCGACCTCCTCTTCGTCCTCGTCGACGCCCCGAGTTAGGCCGGCGAGCGCAGCGAGCACGGCCGGTCAGGGGCTGAGCGCGGAAGCTCGGCGGGCCGAGGGCGAGTCCGCTCCGAGGGCCGTGACGAAGCGAGCGGGGCGCCCGCTCCACACGAGGGTCGGGACGACCGGCCGCCAGGGCACGGCCGGAGGGGAGCGGGTGGCGCCGCTCCGAGGGTCCACGAAGACCGGCGCACCGCTTCGAGCGCGCCGAGGCCGCAGTGACCACCGCCCAGAGAGCAAGGCGCCGGTCTTCAGTGGAAACGGAGCGGTGACAGGACCCGCTCCCCGCAGGCCGTGGAACCCCCGCGCTACGCAGGCGGACCGAACACGAGGCACCCGTTGTGGCCCCCGAACCCGAACGAGTTCGAGAGCAGGGGAGCGGGCTCCCAGGGTCGGTAGGTACCGGTGACCACGTCGATGCCGGGGATCTCCGGGTCGACGGTGGTGGTGCCCATGGTGGGCGGGATGAGCCCGAGCTCGAGGGAGAGGACGGAGGCCGCCGCCTCGAGCGCGCCGGCGGCGCCGAGGGAGTGGCCGGTGACGCCCTTGATGGAGGTGACGGGCGGGCCGGTGGCGCCGAAGACCTTGACGATGGCCTCGGCCTCGGCGGCGTCGTTGAGGGGGGTGGACGTGCCGTGGGCGTTGATCTGGCCCACCGCGGATGCCGGCACGCCGGCGTCGGCGAGGGCCTGCTCCATGCACGAGACCGCCCCGGTGCCGCCGGGGGACGGCGCGGTGATGTGGTGGGCGTCGGCGGTGCTGGCGCTGCCGAGCACCTCGGCGAGGATGGTGGCGCCGCGGGCGACGGCTCGGTCCCATTCCTCGAGGCACAGCACGGCGGCGCCCTCGGCGATCACGAACCCGTCGCGCTCGGCGTCGAACGGGCAGGAGCGTCCGGACGACGAGATGGCGGTCATGTTGACGAAGCCCTGGATGGCCGTCGGCGTGAGGGCCGCTTCGGCGCTGCCGCCGAGCACGACCTCGCACCGGCCGGTGGCCACGAGCATCGCGGCGTGCGCGATCGAGTGGGTGCCGGCGGCGCAGGCGGTGCTGATGGTCTCGCAGGGCCCCCGCCAGCCATGGCGCATCGACACCGAGGCGGCGCCGGCGTTGGCCATCATCATGGGGACGAGGAACGGGGACACCCGGCGGGCGCCCTTCATGTAGTAGGTCTGCACCCCGTTCTCGAGGGTGTTGAGCCCACCGACACCGGTGCCGATGACCACACCCGCCCGATCGGGGTCGGGTCGGAGCTCGCCGGCCTGCTCGAGCGCCTGCTGCGCGGCGGCGAGGGCGAACTGCGCGAACCGGTCGGTGCGCCGCGCTTCTTTGGGGTTGTCGAACCAGTCGTCGGCGTCGAAGTCGGCGACCTCGCGACGATCGGCCGGGTCGACCGCCGTCGCGAGACCGTCCCAGAACGCGTCGCGGCCCACGCCGCACGGCGCGACCACACCCACTCCGGTGACGGCGACGCGGGCGCCCAGCATCGTGCTAGCCCAGCTTCCCCTTGACGAGGTCGAAGGCCTGGCCCACGGTCTCGATGCCTTCGAGCTCCTCCTCGTCGACGGTGATGTCGAACTCCTCCTCGAGGGCCATGACCAGCTCGACGAGGTCGAGGCTGTCGGCGTCGAGGTCGTCGCCGAAGGTGGCCTCACGGGTCACCTGGGCGGGCTCGACGGAGAGGATCTCCACCGCGCACCGCTTGAACCGCTCGAAATCTGCGTCGTCGCTCACGCTGTCTCCACCTGTGTTCGATCGCCGCGGCGATCGGTCGTCGGAACGTTCGGCCCTAGTTTCCCATGCCCATGCCACCGTCGACCGGGATGACGGCACCGGTGATGTAGGCGGCCTCGTCGGAGGCCAGGAACCGGATGGTCGACGCTACCTCGTCGGGCGTGCCGAACCTCCCGAGGGGCACGACGCCGGCGATGGCCGCGCGGCGGTCCTCGGCGAGGGCGTCGGTCATGTCGGTGGCGATGGGTCCGGGCGCCACCACGTTGACGGTGATGTTGCGCGAGCCGAACTCCCGGGCCATCGAGCGGGCGAGGCCGACGAGGCCCGCCTTCGAGGCGGCGTAGTTGGCCTGCCCGGCGGAGCCGAGGTGGGCCACCACGGAGGACAGGAAGATCACCCGCCCCCAGCGGGCCCGCATCATCTTGGTGACCGCCCGCTTGGCGACGCGGAAGGAGCCGGTCAGGTTCGTGTCCACGACCGAGGTGAAGTCGTCCTCGGACATGCGCACGAGCAGCCCGTCACCGGTGGCGCCGGCGTTCGCCACGAGCACCTCGACGGGGCCGAGCTCGTCCTCGACGGTGGCGAAGGCGGCGTCGACCTGCTCGCCGTCGGTGACGTCGCAGGGCACCCAGAGCACGCCGTCGAGGCCGGCGGCATCGCCCGGGGGGCCGCTGCGGTGGGTGACCGCGACGCGGTCGCCCGCGGCGACGAAGGCGCGTGCGGTGGCCAGCCCGATCCCACGGGATCCGCCGGTGACGAGGACGACGCGGCTCACGGGGTCGACTCGGTGGCGCTCACGGCTGCCACCGTAGAACAGCGCTGCCCCAGGCCAGCCCGGCGCCCACGCCGCTGAGCAGGACGAGGTCGCCCGGGGCGAGGCGGCCGGCGTCGAGGGCGTCGGCGAGGGCGAGGGGGATGGAGGCCGCCGACGTGTTCCCGGTGCGCTCGAGGACGAGCGCGGTGCGCTCGGTGGGGATCCCGAGGCGGTCGCCGGCGGCGTCGATGATGCGGCGGTTGGCCTGGTGGGGGACGAAGAGGTCGACGTCGGCCG
>CAZYPY010000152.1:0-7040 GCA_964649545.1 uncultured Microthrixaceae bacterium
ACCGCGACGCCTCGTCGCTGTCGTGGCAGACCGAGCACAGCGTCCCGAGCATCCTGACCGGGGTCGAGCCCCGGCCCAACCAGATCGCCACCTCGATCGACCACCCGCGCAACCTCTTCACGCTGCTGGGCGGCAGCTACACGATGCAGGTCGACGAGGAGATCACGAGCCTGTGCCCGTCGAGCGTCTGCACCGACCGGGACGACGGCCCGGCGCCGCCCCCGCCCCGGCTGACGGCGTCCTTGCTCGACGCCGCCGTCGTCTACGGACACGCCACCCTGCCCTCGTCGCTGCGCTCCCACCTGCCGTCGATCGCGCACTCGTGGGGCGACTTCGTGGCGCCGGCCGAGGGCGACGCGCCCACGCCGCAACGGGTCGATGCGGCCGCGGTGCCCGCCACCAGCCGCGGCGGTGACCGCAACGCCGAGGAGTTCGCCAACTTCGCCCGTTGGGCGGAGCAGGGCGTGGCCGGCCAGTCGCCGCCGGCGCAGGGCGCCATCGTGGAGGACCTCATCGACCGTGCCGCGACGCCCGGCGACGCCCGGCTGTCGTTCGCCCACGTCGTCCTGCCGCACTACCCGTGGCAGATGACCCCGAGCGGCCGGCGCTACACGTCGCGCTCCGACCTCGCCAGCTACACCGAGCGGGGCAGCTGGGCCGAGGACGAGTGGAGCGTGCGCCAGGCGCACCAGCAGCACCTGCTCCAGGTCGGGTATGCCGATGCGCTCGTGGGCGAGCTCATCGACGCCATGGTCGAGGCGGGCACGTGGGACGACGCCCTCGTGGTCGTGGTGGCCGACCATGGGGTGAGCTTCCGGCCCGGCGAACCCCAGCGTCAGCCCACCGACGAGAACATCGACGAGATCTACCGCATCCCGCTGTTCGTGAAGGCCCCCGGCCAGCGGGCGGGAGAGGTCTCGGACGCCAACGCCCGCCTCATCGACGTGCTCCCCACCACGGTGGACGCCCTGAACCTCCAGACCGATTGGGAGCTCGACGGCCGTTCCTTGCTCGGCGACGGACGCGGCCCGCGGCGCAAGCTGGTGATGGGCGACGAGGGGCGCACCACGATCCCAGTCGGTCTCGACGGGCTGCTCGAGGTCGTCGAGCGCAACGACCGGCGCTTCGGCCGCCATCCCGGTTGGCGGGGGGTCTTCGCCGTCGGCAACCGCGGTGCGGTGGTCGGTGAGGAGGTCGCCGACCTGCCCACCACGGGTTCGACCGAGATCCGCTGGTCGATCGACCAGGAGGACGCGCTCGCCTCCGTGGACCCGGCGTCGGGCTTCGTGCCGCTTCTCGTGACGGGCCGACTCGAAGCGCCCTCGGGCACGCCGCTTCCCGACGCCGTCCTCGTGGCGGTGAACGGCACCGTCGCCGGGGTCGGTGGCGGCTACCGGGTGGCAGGGGAGACCACGTCCTTCGACGCGCTGCTGGCCGAGTCGGCCGTCCGACCCGGCCGCAACACCGTCGAGTTGCTCGTCCCCAGCGGCCGCGGTGACGAGACGACCTATGCGGTGGCCGAGCACCTCGACGAGACGCGCTACGTCCTCCGCGACGGACGGCTCGTTCCCGACGGAGGCGGGCCCGCCATCGCCGTCACCCGGCCCGGTGAGGACCTCGCCCTCGAGGTGGAGTCGGCCTTCCAGGACGACCAGGCGCTGGCGGTCAAGGGGTGGGCCGCCGACGTCGGCAACGGTCGTCTGGCCGAACGCGTGCTGCTGTTCGTGGACGGCGAGCAGGTGGGGGTCGCCGGTCGACGCGAGCGCGACGACCTCGTGGCCGAGCTGGGTGGTGCCCTCCTGCAGGCGGGCTTCGAGAAGGTCGTCGCCGCGGCTCGGGCACCCGACGGCGCCCGGATCGACGTCGTCGCGCTGTTCGGGGACGACGCCGTCCGGGCCCGGGTGCGGCCCGAGCGCTGATCCCGGCCGGTGTGGATCCCGGCGAGCCATCGCGGTCGACCCCGGACCCCGTGGATCGGGGCGAGCGATCGCGGTTGACGACGGTCGCGCCGACGTGGTTCGCTCGTGCGCAGACATCAGGAGTGGCCCGAGCGATCGGGTCCGGCAACCTGGGGGGACACCCAAGGTGCCATCCCGCCGCCCGGCGGGAGATGTGGCCTCATGGGGGCAACCAAATGTCCAACACCTCCGACAACCCACCCCGATCCGACGGACCCCGCCTCACGGTGCCGCGGGGCCCGATCCCGGTGACCGGGGCGTGGAAGCCCGGCGACCCGGCCGGGCACCGCCAGTTCCTCGTCGAGGCCGACGACCACCCCTTCGCCCTCGAGGGCGGCGGTCGTCTGAGCAACATCACCGTCGCCTTCGAGACATGGGGAGACCTCGACGCCGCCGCCACCAACGCCGTGCTCGTGTGCCACGCGCTCACCGGTGACTCGCATGCCGCCGGACCCTCGGGCCCCGGCCATCCCACCGACGGCTGGTGGGACCCGCTCATCGGGCCCGGGCGCGCCCTCGACACCGACCGTCTCTTCGTCGTGTGCGCCAACGTGCTCGGTGGCTGCCAGGGCACGACCGGCCCGGCATCGGTGAACCCCGACACGGGCCGGCCCTACGGCTCGAGCTTCCCGGTCGTCACCATCCGCGACATCGTGCGCACCCAGGCCCGCCTCGCCGACCACCTGGGCGTCGAGCGGTGGCTGGCGGTCGTCGGCGGCTCGATGGGCGGGATGCAGGCGCTCGAGTGGGGCGTCATGTTCCCCGACCGGATGCGGGCGATCGTGCCCATCGCCACCACCGTGGCGGCCAGCGCCTGGCAGATCGCCTACTCGTCGGCCGGCCGGCGGGCCATCGCCACCGACCCGAAGTGGCGGGGCGGCGACTACTACGACGCCGCGCCGGGCGACGGCCCCCACGAGGGCCTCGGGGTGGCTCGGGCCCTCGCCCAGATCACGTACCGAAGTGACCCGGTGTTCCAGCACCGGTTCGGACGCGAGCTCAGCCGGCCCCTCGGCACCTTCGACCTCTGGGAGGACTTCGAGGTCGAGCGCTACCTGCGCTACCACGGCGAGAAGCTGGCTCGGCGCTACGACGCCAACAGCTACCTCATCGTGAACAAGGCCATGGACCTGCACGACCTCGGGCGCGGGCGCGGCGGCGTCCACCGCGCCCTCGAACGCATCCGGGTACCGGTGCTGACGATGAGCATCAGCTCGGACACCTTGTACCCGCCCCACCAGCAGCTCGATCTCTGCGACGGCCTGCGGGCGGCCGGCGGCGAGTGCGACCATGTGATGGTCGACAGCCCGCAGGGCCACGACGGTTTCCTGCTGGAGACCGACGAGATCGGCGGTGCGGTCGCCGACTTCCTGACCGCGGTGGAGAAGCGAGATGCCTGACGAGCACGCCGAGCGCGGCGCCTCCGGGGCCTGGCTGCCCCAGACCCGCGCCATCCGAGCGGGACGCCACGAGGGCGACACCTCGCTGGCACCGGTGCTGTGGCCCACCACGACCTTCGTCACCCCCACGGTCGACGAGGGGCGCGAGATGGCGACCATGATCGGCGCCGAGCGCTTCTACAGCCGTTTCGGCAACCCGACCGTGCGGGCCTTCGAGGAGGCCATCGCCGAGCTCGAGGGCGGGGAGTCCGCCCGAGCGTTCGCCTCCGGGATGGGCGCGGTCACCGCGGTCGTCCTCGGACTCTGCTCGGCGGGGGACCACATCGTCGCCCAGCGCCAGCTGTACGCCGGCACCCAGCTGCTGTTGCAGATGGCGTGCCCGCGCTTCGGCATCGACGTCACCTTCGTGGACGGCACCGAACCGGGCGCGTTCGCCGCCGCGGTGCAACCGGGCAAGACCGTGCTCGTGGTCGCCGAGACGCCGGCCAACCCGAAGCTCGACCTCGTCGACCTGGACGAGCTCGGCGCCATCCGGGGCCCCATGACCGTGGTCGACTCCACCTTCGCCACCCCGCTCGGCCAGCGCCCCCTCGACCACGGCGTCGATCTCGTGCTGCACTCGGCCACCAAGGGCATCGCCGGGCACAACGACGCCAGCCTGGGCGTCGTCGCCGGCTCCGACGAGCTGCTCTCCTGGATCTGGGGCTTCGCGGTGATCCAGGGGGCGAACGCCGCACCCTTCGACGCCATGAACGGCCTGCGGGGACTGCGCACCCTGTCGGTGCGCCTGCGGCAGCAGGCCGAGACCGCCCATCGTCTGGCCGAGACGCTCGAGGCCCACCCGGCGGTCGAGTCCGTCCGCTACCCGGGCCTCGACTCGCACCCACAGCACGACCTGGCCAAGCGCCAGATGACCAGCTACGGCGGCCTGGTGGCGTTCGACCTGGCCGGAGGGCTCGACGCCGGCCGCACCTTCGTGGAGTCGGTGCAGCTCTGCCAGTTGGCCACGTCGCTCGGCGGCCCCGAGACCCTCGTCACCCACCCGGCGTCGACCACGCACGTGAACCTCACCCCCGAGGAGCGCGAGCAGTCGGGCATCGGGCTCGGCTCGGTGCGGGTGTCCTGCGGGCTCGAGCACCCCGACGACGTGGTCGACGACGTGCTCGCGGCGCTCGCCGCCGTCGCCGGCTGAGTCGGCGACGCCGTGCCCGAGCTGCTGGAGGCGGAGGCCTACCGCCGCACCGCCGAGCGGGCCCTCGACCGCGAGATCGTCGAGGTGCACGCGCCGGACGCCTGGTACCTCAAGCGCGGGCTCACCGCGGGGATCGTGCGGGACGCGCTCGTCGGTCGGCGCCTCGTCGCCGCCCGCCGGATCGGCAAGCAGGTGCTGGTGGACACGAGCGACGACGGCCCGGTGCTGGGTCTGCACTTCGGGATGTCGGGCAAGTTGCTCGTCGACGGTGAGGCCGCCATCGACGAGCTGGAGTACGTCCGGGGTCAGGAGCGGCCGGCGTGGGACCGGTTCGGCCTGCACTTCTCCGACGGGGGCGACCTGGTCATGCGCGACCCGCGCCGGCTCGGCGCGGTCGAGCTCGACCCCGACGAGGGGCGGTGGGGCGTCGACGCCACCATCGTGACGCCCGCGCAGCTGCGGCACCTCCTCGCCGGGTCGAACGCCCCGCTCAAAGCCCGGCTGATGGACCAGTCGCGACTGGCGGGCATCGGCAACCTCCTGGTCGACGAGACCCTGTGGCGGGCAGGGCTCGACCCCGCCCGCGGTGCCGGCTCGCTCGATCCGGCCGAAGTGCGCCGACTGCACCGTCACCTGCGCGCGACCCTCGCCGAGCTGGGCGAGCGGGGCGGCTCGCACACTGGTGATCTCCACCACGCCCGCGAGCGCGGGGGAGTGTGCCCGCGCGACGGCGTCCCGTTGCTGCGGCGCACGGTCGGTGGCCGCACCACCTACTCCTGCCCGTCGCACCAGCGGTGAGCGGCGGAGGGCGGGACGGCCAGGGCGTCCGGGGTGCTTGGAGGGCGACCACCCGCACCCGGTAGCATCGCCCGGTCGGCGGACCGACACCTCGGCGCGGGTGACGTCACCGGGAGCTTCCAGGACGCGATGCAGACAACCCAGAGAGCAGGCGCGGCTGCGCTGGTGCTCGTCGTCACCCTTGTGGTCGTCGTGGCCCTCGGGGGCACCGCCGAGGCCGGCAACGCCCAGTTCCCGCCGGCGACCACGGTGCCGGGCTTCCCGCCGGCGACGACGGTGCCGGGGTTCCCGACCGAGACCACCGTCCCAGGCGGCGGCGTGCTCGTGCCGTCGACCACGGTGGCCGGCACCGCGACGACCGTCGCACCCGGATCGACCGCCACCGCCGAGACCGAGGCGCCGTCCTCCGACCGCGGCGACCCCGACGCCGAGCGCACGGTCTGGATGGCCATCGCCGGTCTCGGCGTGGTCGCGCTGTTGATCATCGTCCTCACCATCGTCTATGCGCGCCACACCCGTCCCGACCGGTGGCACGGCGGTCACGACGAGTGGGACGAGTGGGAGACCGCCGGACGGGACGAGGACGTGTTCGCCCCGACCGCGGCCAGCTCGGTCTTCGGTGGCCAGAAGGAGGACGAGCAGAGCTTCTGGTGGGCCGAGGACTGACCCGGTTCCTCGCGCGCCCTGGGTCGGGGGCACGCCGAGGCGCCGCCGCTAGGTTGGGGCCATGGCTGAGGGGCTCGACATCGAGGCGATGCTGGAGCGGTACCGCGAGCGGGCCGCGGCGGTGAAGCGACGGAACCTGCCGCCCGTGGCGGGTGAGGAGCGGGCCAAGTTCGTGGCCCAGGCCCAGACCGACTTCCAGGACTTCGCCATCATCGGTGACGCCGTGGGCACCATCGAGGACGGTTTCCTCGTGCTCCGGGTCGACCTGCGCCCCGCCGACCAGCGGGCCGAGTAGCGCCCGGCGCGCCACGCGGGTCGCTCGACGCCGATGGACCGTCTCCGCCACGAGCAGGCGATCTCGGCCGTCGACGCCGCCAACGCCGACGATCCGAACACCCTCGTGTGGGCGGGCGAGGAGCGTCCGAAGGAGCTGCTGCACGCGGAGCTGATGACCCGTTGGGTCCGGCGGCTCGACCCCGACCCGTCCGAGGCCCAGCTGCTCGCGGCTCGTGCCCACCACCTGCGGCGGTGGGCCCTGCCGCGGGACGAGTACCCCGACGGTCGGGCCGGCTACCTTCGGTGGCGCAAGGAGCTCAACCGCCGCCACCAGGCCGAAGTGGCCGCGATCCTCGCCGACCTGGGCTACGACCCCGTCGAGGTCGCGCGGGTGCAGGAGATCGTCGGCAAGGCGGACCTCGCCTCGGACCCGCAGGTGCAGACCCACGAGGACGCGCTGTGCCTGGTGTTCCTCCAGACCCAGTTCACCGGCCTGGCCGACCGGCTCGGGGACGACAAGACCGTCGAGGTGCTGCGGCGCACGCTCGCGAAGATGAGTCCCCGTGGGCGCAGCGAGGCCCTCGAGCTCGGGCTGTCCCCTCGAGAGCGGGGTCTGGTGGAGCGCGCCCTGGGTTGATCGGGCGCATCGGCCCCGGGTGGTGCTGGTCCGCTCTACGCTGAGGCGTCCGTCCGACCCGCCCAGGAGGGTGCCCCCGATGGTCTGTGGCAACTGCGGAGCGTCCAACGTCG
>CAZYPY010000153.1:0-4661 GCA_964649545.1 uncultured Microthrixaceae bacterium
AGCTGGGTGACGGCCTCGTAGAGGAAGCCGAAGCCGTGGGTGCGGCCCTCGGAGAGCTGGCCGCCGTGGGGGTTGACGGGCAGGTCGCCGTCGAGGGCGATGCGGCGGCCGCCGTCGATCCAGTCCTGGGCGCCGCCGAGCTCGCAGAACCCGAGGGCCTCGAGCCACGAGACGGCGTTGAAGGTGAAGCCGTCGTACAGCAGGGCGAGGTCGACGTCGTCGGGGGTCAGCGACGTGCGTGTCCAGAGGTGGGCGGCCTGGCCGAGCACCTGGGGCTCGTGGGTGACCGTGTCCTGGTCCCACGAGATGCGCTCGGTGACCTGGGTGCCGACCGCCTCGACCCGGACGGCGGGGTGGGGGAGGTCGCCGGCCACGTCGGCGGCGGACACGATCACCGCCAGGGCGGCGTCGCACGGCACGTCGCAGTCGTAGAGGCCGAACGGCGTGGTGATCATGCGGGCGTCGAAGTAGTCGTCGAGGGTCATCGGGTCGCGGTAGATCGCGGCGGGGTTGCGGCCGGCGCCGGTGCGGGCGTTCACCGCGATGTGGCCGAGCAGCTCCCGGGTCGCCCCGTAGCGGTGCAGGTACTGGTGGGCGTGCAGGGCGATCCAGTTCGCCGCCGAGGCGGCGCCGAAGGGCAGGCGCCACTCCGCCATCGGCCCGCTCACCCGGCCGCCGCCCATGCCGCCGCCGCCCGATCCGTGGAGGCCCCACGCGCCGAACGTCGTCTCCCAGACGGTGCGGAAGACGAGCACGTGGCGGCACAGGCCGGCGGCCACCGCGAGCATCGCCGCGATCACCGAGCCGCCGGGGCCGGGCAGGTCCATGCCGCCGTTGACCCACGTCGGGCGCAGGCGCAGCGCCTCCTCGACCGCGGTCACGCCGCCCTCGCTCATGCCCATGGCCCCGGGACCGGGGTACGTGGACAGGCCGTCGATGTCGTCGAGCGCGAGGCCGGCGTCGGCCACCGCCGCGAGGCAGGCGTCGACGGTCAGCGAGAGCGGGTCGACGAGCAGGCGCCGCCCCATGGCCGACCGGCCGATGCCGGACAGGATCGCCCGGTGCTCGAAGCGGTCGTCGCTCGCCGGCGGCCGGGGCACCGGACGGGTCGGCGCCGCCACCGGGTCGGTGTCGGCGCTCTCGCCGGTTGGGGCGAACAGCGGCACCCACACGTCCTCCACCGGCTCGAAGCGCACCTCCACGACCTGGCCGATGAAGGTGGCGTCGGGGTCGAGGGGGTCGACGTCGACCAGGTTGGTGGTGAGGTGCACCTCGGGGGCGTCCTCGAGGGCGACGTTGGCGATCACGTACGGCGGGGCGAAGCCGGGCAGCCACTGCTGGTGGTTGACGGTGAACCCGATGACCGTCGCCCGGCCCGAGACCTCGGTGGGGGACCACGCCCGGCTACGGCACGCCGGGCAGATCGGCACCGGCGGGTGGACGTAGGTCGCGCAGTCGTCGCAGCGCTGGACCCGCAGGCGGCCGTCGGCGCCCGAGGTCCAGAACCACTCGTTCACGGGCGTGAGCTGGGGCAGCGGTCGCACGAACCCTCCTCGGTCGGGTCCCGGCGCAGGGACGGCGGGCGACCGTACCACCGCACCCGGCCAGAGTTGACGTGAGTGTTAGAGAAACGTACGGTCCGCCCACGCACGCGCACCACCGGGGGAGCGCGGCGCCGGAGTTGGGGAAACGAGGGACCACATGCAGCCAGAGGGACGCGCCGCGATCGTCACCGGCGGGGCCGGTGGCCTGGGCGCCGCCACCGTCCGCCACCTGCACGACGTCGGCTACGGCGTGGTCGTGTTCGACCGCGACGCCGAGCGGGCCGAGGCCCTCGCCGCCGAGCTGGGCGACCGGGCCCGCGCCGCCACCGGCGACGTCAACGACGACGAGGCCGTCGCCGGCGCCATCGCCGCCGCCCAGGAGCTCGGCACCCTCTCGCTGGTGGTCAACGTCGCCGGCGGCGGCGTGGGCGGCGGGCGCACCGTCGGTCGCGACGGCACCCCTCACGACAAGACGGCCTTCACCGCCACCATGGAGATGAACGCCTTCGGCACCTTCAACGTCACCCGTCTGGCCGCCGCGGCGATGGCCGGCAACGAGCCCAACGACGAGGGCGAGCGGGGCGTGGTCGTGAACACCGCCTCCATCGCCGGCATCGAGGGCCAGACCGGTCAGCTCGCCTACGGGACCGCCAAGGCCGCCATCCTCGGCATGACCCTGCCGATGGCCCGCGACCTCTCGCCCCTCGGCATCCGGGTCTGCGCCATCGCCCCCGGCACCATGGGCACCCCGCTGATGTTGAGCGTGCCCGAGCAGATGCGCGAGAAGCTCGAGGACGGCATCCAGTTCCCCAAGCGCATGGGCAAGCCCGAGGAGTTCGCCCTGCTGGTGGCCTCGATCGCCGCCAACCCCTATCTGAACGGGGAGAACATCCGCCTCGACGGCGCCCTGCGCTTCCCGCCGAAGTAGGCCTGGTGCTCAAGGTCGACCAGCTCGTCGCCGGGCTCACCCTCGAGCCGCTCGGTCCCGGCCGCTACCGCGCCCCCGAGGTCGAGACCGGCCACGCGGTGATCTTCGGCGGCCAGCTCCTGGCCCAGTCGCTGGTCGCGGCGGCCGCCGACCACGAGGGCAAGGGGGCCAAGACGATCCACACGGTGTTCGCCCGAGGCGCCGCCCCCGGCACGCCCCTTGACGTCACCGTCGAGACCATGCACGCCGGGCGGGCCTTCGCCAGCAGCACGGTCACCATCAGCCAGGGCGAGCGCCTCTGCACCCGCTCGCTGGTGCTGTTCACCGCCGACGAGCCCAGCTTCATCCACCACGCCGATCCCGCTCCGGCCGTGGGCGCCCCGCCCGACCCCCCGGCCTCGGGCGGCGCCGACGAGTGGCAGGTGCAGATCGTGGGCGACGTCGACATCGCCGACCCCGACCTGGTGGGCCCGGCCGAGCTCGACGTGTGGACCCGCTTCCCGGGGGCGCCCGACGACGCCCTCACCGCCCAGGCCGTGCTCGCGTTCGCGTCCGACGGCTTCCTCATCGGCACGGCCATGCGCCCCCACGCCGGCGTCGGCCAGTCCCAGGCCCACCGCACGCTGGACACGGGCGTCGTGAGCCACACGCTCACCTTCCACGAGCCCTTCCCCGCCGACGACTGGCTGCTGCTCGCGCACCGCAGCCCCCACGCCGGCCACGGCCGCAGCTACGGCCGGGCCGACGTGTTCACGCCCGCCGGCGCCCTCGTGGCGTCCTACGTCCAGGACGCCATGCTCCGCCCCATGCCGGCCAGGGACCCGAGCCGTGGCTGACGGGTGGCCCGACGTCGACGAACTGGCACCGGATCTCGGTGTCAGGGCACCGAGATCCGGTGCCAGAACACGTGCGCTCCTCACCTGCCCCTTGCCCGCAAAGGACCCGAACCGTGGCTGACGCCGTCATCGTCTCGACCGCCCGCACCGCCGTCGGCACCGCCTTCAAAGGCTCGCTGAACGACGTCGACGGCCTCGAGCTCGCCACCAGGGCCGTGGGCGAGGCCGTCGCCCGCTCCGGGATCGACCCCGCCCGCATCGACGACGTCGTCCTCGGCGAGGCGCTCTACGGCGGCGGCGACCTCGCCCGCTACGCCGCCACCGAGCTCGGCATGGACAACGTCCCCGGTGTGGCCCACAACCGCCACTGCGCCTCCGGCCTCGCCGCGGTCGCCACCGCCGCCGGCTCGATCCGCTCCGACATGGACCGCATCGTCGTGGCCGGCGGCGTCCAGGCGTCGTCCACCTCGCCCCGGGCCATGCGCCGGGTGCCGGGCACCGACGACTGGGACGAGTGGATGTCGCCGACCCACCGCGACACGCCCGAGGCCCCCAACCTCGACATGTCGATCACCGTGGGCTGGAACACCGCGGTCGAGGCGGGGCTCACCCGGGAGGACCTCGACGCCTGGGCCCTGCGCTCGCACCAGCGGGCGGTGGCCGGCATCGACGCCGGCGCCTTCGCCGACGAGATCTTCCCGATCGAGGTCACCCGCCGCGACGGCACCTCCTTCACCTTCGAGGTGGACGAGCACCCCCGCCGCGACACGTCGATGGAGCGCCTCGCCGGCCTCAAGCCGCTGCACCCCGAGATCGAGGGCTTCAGCATCACCGCCGGCAACGCCGCGGGCATGAACGACGGCGCCGCCGCCCTCGTGCTCACCGCCGGCGACCTGGCCGAGGCGGAGGGCCTCGAGGCGCTCGCCACCATCCGCTCGTGGGCGTCGGTCGGCGTGGCGCCCGCCCGCACGGGCATGGCGCCGATCGAGGTCATCCCCAAGGCCCTCGACCGGGCCGGGCTCACCGTCGCCGACGTCGACCTGTTCGAGATCAACGAGGCCTTCGCCTCGGTGCCGGTGGCGGCCTGCCGGGCCCTCGGCCTCGACGAGGACACCGTCAACGTCCTGGGCAGCGGCTGCAGCCTCGGCCACCCGATCGCCATGACCGGCGCCCGCATGATCATCACCATGGTCCACGAGCTGCGCCGCCGTGGCGGGGGCACCGGCGTGGCCGCCATGTGCGCCGGCGGCGGCATGGGCAGCGCCGTGGTCTTCGACGTCGCCGCCCCCTGAACCGAGCCCGCACCATCGACCCGCCGACCCGCCGACCCGCCGACCCGCCGACCCGCCGACC
>CAZYPY010000153.1:4761-7032 GCA_964649545.1 uncultured Microthrixaceae bacterium
CGACCCGCCGACCCGCCGACCCGCCGACCCGCCGACCCGCCGACCGACCGCACGAATCCGCCGACCAACCTGACGACCCGCCGAGCGGCCGACCGATCGGGTCGGCGGCAACGCACCCCCGCACGACGGCAGCCGGGAGCGCCCGATGGGTCGCCACGGCGCGGCCGGCACCGACCACCCGTACTCGCACCGAACGCACCGAACGAACGAATCGAGGGGGACGCCCGATGGGCTACGAGGACCGACTGCTGATCGACGGCGAGCTGGTCGCAGCCGAGGGGGGGCGCACGTTCGCCACCCTGAACCCGGCCACCGGCCAGGTGATCGCGGAGCCCGCCGACGCGTCGGTGGCCGACGCCGAGCGCGCCATCGCCGCCGCCCGCCGGGCCTTCGACGAGACCGACTGGGCGACGAACCGGGACCTGCGCCTCCGTTGCCTGCGCCAGCTCCACGAGGCCCTGATCGCCCAGGCCGAGGAGCTGCGCCCGCTGATCGTGGCCGACGTCGGCGCCCCCGTCATGCTCACCCACGACGGGCCCCAGCAGGACACGCCGGTGGCCATGATCAACTGGTACGCCGACCTGCTCGAGCGCTACGAGTTCACCGAGGAGCTCGGCACCGCCCTCGTGCGGGGCGCCGACCACCGCCGCTGGGTCGAGCGCGAGCCCATCGGCGTCGCCGCCGCCATCGTCCCCTACAACTACCCGCTCCAGATCACGCTGGCGAAGCTCGTGCCCGCCCTCGCCGCCGGCTGCACGGTCGTGGCCAAGGGCGCCCCGCAGACCCCGCTCGTCACCAACTTCCTCGGCCGCCTCATCGCCGAGCACACCGACATCCCCGCCGGCGTCGTGAACATGCTGACCGATTCCGGCACCGACGTGGCCGTCGCCGAGTCGCTCACCACCGACCCCCGGGTCGACATGGTGACGTTCACCGGCTCGACGCCCACCGGCCGGCGGATCATGGCCGCGGCCAGCGCCACCGTGAAGAAGGTGTTCCTCGAGCTCGGCGGCAAGTCCGCCTTCATCGTCCTCGACGATGCCGACCTCGGCCTGTCCGCCATGCTCGCCGGGTTCACCATCTGCTCGCACGCCGGGCAGGGCTGTGCCATCACCACCCGCCTGCTGGTCCCGGCGTCGAAGTACGACGAGGCGGTCGAGCAGACCGCCGCGATCATGGCCGGCGTCCCCTACGGCGACCCCACCGATCCCGGGATGATGATGGGGCCGCTCGTCAGCGAGGCGCAGCGCCAGAAGGTCGACGCTTACGTTCAGAGCGCGGTGGCCGAGGGCGGCACGGTCGTGCTCGGCGGCAAGGTGCCCGAGCACCTGCCCGACGGCTTCTTCTACGAGCCGACCCTGATCGCCGGCGTCGGCCCCGACGCCAGGATCAACCAGGAGGAGGTCTTCGGGCCGGTCCTCACGGTGCTGCCCTACGAGGACGACGACGACGCCGTGGCCATCGCCAACGACTCCGTGTTCGGCCTGTCCGCCACGGTCGTCAGCAGCGACGACGACCACGCCACCGCGGTGGCGCGGCGCCTGCGCACGGGCACGGTCAGCGTCAACGGGGGCATGTGGTACGCGCCCGACTGTCCCTTCGGGGGCTACAAGCAGTCCGGCATCGGTCGGGAGATGGGGGTCGCCGGCTTCGAGGAGTACCTCGAGACCAAGACCCTCGCCATCCCGGTCGGGTCGGCGTAGCAGGACCGATGGCCGCGGCACACCGCCGAGGGGGAGCGGCTACGCTCCCGACTCGTCGAGTGCGTCGCTCTCGTCGGGGAAGAACCATGTTTCCACTGGGGGAAGGAATCCACATGAGAGCCATGTCCACTGCGTCCACGAGGCGCTGGCGCTTCCTGCTCGCCCTGCTCGCCGCGTCGGCCCTCGTGGTCGGTGCGTGCAGCAACTCGGGTGACGACGAGGGCAGCAGCGACACCACCGAGGCGGACTCGGGCTCGTCCGACACGACCGCCGCCGACGGCGAGCAGGTCGCGGTCGACCAGCCCGGCGTCACCGACTCCGAGATCCGGTTCACGGCCCTCGGCACCCAGGCCAACAACCCGCTCGGCACGTGCGTGCTGGACTGCTACACCGACGGCATCCGGGCCTACTTCGCCTTCAAGAACGACCAGGGCGGGGTCCACGGCCGTGAGCTCGTGCTCGCCGACGACGACATCATCGACGACGAGCTGTCGAACAACCAGGCGCGCGCCCTCGAGGTCATCTCGGACGACGACACCTTCGCCACCTTCAGCGCCACCCAGGTCGC
>CAZYPY010000154.1:0-3955 GCA_964649545.1 uncultured Microthrixaceae bacterium
GCGCACGCCGCGGAGGCCGAGTTCGCCGCCCTGCGGGCCCGTGCCCGCCACGAGGAGCCGGTGCAGCCGACCGGTGGCCCGATCGCACCGCCGGTGGAGCAGGGCGCCTCGGTGTTCGGTCGGCCCTGACCTCACCGCAGCCACCACCCGCACTCGCGTCCACGGCTGCGCTCCGCAGGCACGGGTCACGCCCCGGGGAGTCAGGCCCAGTCCCGGTCAGGCGCTCCCGTCCTCCGGGCGCGTGGCGCCGAGGATCTCGTCGAGGCGGAGCACCCCGGTGATGGTGATGACGCCGGCCAGGCGGCCACCGTCGAGCACGGGCAGGGTGTCGACCGCGGCGTCGGACATCGCCCGGACCGCCTTCTCGAGGTTCCAGCCGAGCTCGCCGGTGGGCCACTCGCGGTCGGCGACCTCGCCGGTGGTGCGTTCGACGCGCTCCGCGACGGGCACATCCCGGACCGCTTCGACGCTGAGCATCCCCACGTAGCGGTGGTCGTCGCCGACGACGGGCACCTCGAGTGCACGGCTGAGCATGAGGTGGTGCGCCTCGAAGTCGGCGAGATCGACGTCGTCCGGGGTGGCGAGGACGTCGGTCTCGAGCGCCACGGTGACCGGGAGGCGCAGGCGCCGTTCGAGGTGCCCGGCCCGGCCGGCCGCCTGGTACTTCGAGACCGACACGTCGCCCATGACCAGCTGCGAGGCGACCGAGGCGATGAGTCCCGGTACCACGAAGCCGGGACGGCCGGTGGTCTCGGCCACGAAGACCACGCCAGCCAGCGGGGTGCGGTAGCCGGCGCCGAGGAAGGCGGCCACGCCGATGAGCGGGAACAGGGTCGTCTCGTCGTTGACCAGCGTGGCCAGGCCGTCGCCCAGCACCGCGCCGGCGATGACCAGGGGTACGAACAGGCCGCCGACGCCACCCCCGCCCACGGTGGCGGCGGTCGAGAGGATGCGGATCGTGAACAGCGCACCGATGAGCCCGAGCGCGTGGCCGGGCTCGGTGACCCACTCGAGCGTCCGGTACCCCGAGCCGGTGGCCAGGGGCTCGTCGAAGAGCCGGTCGGAGGCAAGGGCGAGCAGGGCGATGATCCCGCCGCCGACCAGCACCCGGGCCCAGGCCGGCGTCGACGTCGCCAGGTCCTTGGCCCGGCCGATGAGCCAGGCGAAGAGCCGGGCGCCGATGCCGCAGAGGAGTCCGAGGACGACGGCGCCGCCGAGCTCACGCAGGTCGAACGGCGGTGAGCCCTCGACCGAGAAGAGAGGCTCGGTGCCGAGCAGCGCGACGGCGCTGAGGTAGCCGGTGGCGGCGGCGAGCAGCGCGGGGAGGAGCATGCGGCGGGCGTTGTCGTCGCGGTAGGGGGACTCGAGCGCGAACACGGCCCCGGTGGTCGGGGCCTTGAAGATGGCGGCGACGCCGGCCGCGGCGCCGGCCACCATCAGCACCTTGTTGTCCGTGCGGCTTCCCGAGCGCCGCCGCAGCCGGTCGAGCAGGGTGCCGATCGAGGCGCCGAGGTAGAGCGACGGGCCCTCGAAGCCGAGCGCCCCGCCGGTCCCGAGGGTGGCGGCGCCGCCGAGGATCCGGGCGGGCAGGGGCCGCAGGTCGAGGGCCTGACCGCGGTCGTGGAAGTTGCGGATGTACTCGTCCGAGGTGGCGCCGGACGCGCCCCGGCCCAGGGTGGCGAGCACGATCGCGGTCAGCGCGAGACCCACGGTCGGGATGGTCGCCTGGGCCCACAACGGCAGGGTGAGCACCCGCTCGAAGACCTGCGTGCGGGTCACCCATTCGAAACCCGCCACGCCCAGGCCCGTGACCAGCCCGGTGAGCGCCGAGAGGACGAGGAGCCGCTTGGAGGGGCCGGAGGTCAGCGAGCTCCTGGGGTTGCGCACCCGGCGGCCGGCGGCGCGCAGTCCGTCGAGGCTCGGTCGACGCCTCATTCCCATCCCAGGTACCACTGCTGCTCGGGCACCTCGCCGGCGGCCTCCGCGAAGGCGTTCAGCGCGCCGACGAGGGCGTTCCGGTCGCCCGCGTCGAGGCGGTCGACGATCGTCCGGAGCCGCCGGCGGCGGTCTCGGGCGACTTGGGCGACGATCCGTCGACCGGCGTCCGCGATCCGGACCTCGACCTCACGCCGGTTCTCCGGCACCGGGCGACGCTCGATCAGCCGCTTGCGCTCGAGTCGGTCGCACATCCGGGTCGCGGTCGAGGGCACGACCTGGAGCTCGGCGGCGAGCTGAGCGAGCGACTGCGGGCCCCGCCCGTGCAGGACCACGAGGGCGCGGTACTGCGTGAGCGTGACCTGGTCCTCGATGGGGGCGATCGAGCCGGCGGCGATGCCGACGAGGACGCGCGAGGCGGTCAGGACCGCATCGGTGACCTCGTCGAGGGCCTGGTCCGTCGCCTTCTCTTGCATCATGCAAGTGTTGCATTCTGCAATGGACTCACCCAAGCTCATGGGCGACGGCGGCGGGCGCCCTGCGGGGCGTGCCCGGACCGTTCGCCGCATCGCCTAGCGTCGGGGGGAGGACGAGGTCGGCGCCGGCGCGGCGCCCGGTGTGGAGGAGGCGGAGCCGTGCAGGCGAGGACGACGAGCCCAGGGGGGCCGAGGCCCGCACGGCTCGTCGCGCTCGCCCTCGTCACGCTCACCCTCGTCGGCTCGCTCATGGTCGCGGTGGCCGTCCCGGCGCGACCGGTGGGGGCCTCGACCACGGGACCGGTGCCCGACCCCCGCCTCCGGGTGGCGTTCTACGGTGACTCGCTGGGCTACAACGCCGAGACCGAGCTGCGGTCGGCGCTCGAGCCGACGTACGCCTTCACCTACCGAGGGGCGGGCGGCGCCGCCGTCGAGTACTGGCGTCCGTCGATCCTGCGCCGGGCCCACCGCCCGGACCCACCCGACGTGCTCGTGATCGAGCTGGGGACGGCTGACGCAGGCTGGGCGCACTCGCCCGAACGGTTCGAGCGGGACGTCCGCGACCTGCTCGACGAGGTCAGCCCACTGGTGCCGTGCATCCGGTGGCTCGACCAGCGGGAGGAGCCCTCGTACTTCTTCCGCGTGAACAAGCGGGCGGTGGCCTTCAACGAGATCCTGTGGCGGGTCGCGTCCGAGTACCCGAACGTCGAGGTCGTCCACTACGCCCATTGGGCGACGCTCTCCCTCGAGCGCAACGTGTGGTGGCCGGACCGGTTGCACCACAACGCGGCGGGTCGCCGGGAGATGGCCGCGCTCGTCCGCCAGGCGGTGGTCGGGTGCGACCCGAGCCGCACGACGGGCCCGTTCTGGGACGTCCCCGACGACGATCCGGCGGCGCCCGCCGCCGCGTGGATGCTGGCCCAGGGCCTGGTCTCGCCCTACCCCAACGGAACCTTCCGCTCGGTCGTCGGTGGGGTGCGCCCGACCGTCACCCGCGCCCAGGCGGCGCGCTTCCTGTGGCGTCTGGCGGGCACGCCCGAGGGGTCCCCGCCGCATCCCTGGTCGGACGTGCCGGCCCGCCATGCCGCCGCGGTCGACTGGCTCACCGACCTCGGGGCGTTGCCCGGCGGTGCCGACGGTCGTTGGGCGCCCCGAGCACCGTTGACCCGCGCCGCCCTGGTGGATGCGCTGTGGCGCCTGGCCGGCCGGCCCGAGGCGGCGTCGCCGGGGGCCTGGCCGGACGTGCCGCCCGAGCTCGTGGCAGCCTTCGACTGGGCGGCGGCGGAAGGCCTGGTAGCGCCCCTCGCCGACGGCACCGCCCGTCCGCTGACGCCGCAGGCCCGCGGGAAGGTCGCTCGACTGCTCTTCGCCTTCGCCACCCGCGACGCCGAGCCGCCGCCGTCCACCACCACCACCACCACCTCGACCTCCGCCCCGTCGACGACCATCCCGTCGACGACGATCCCGCCCACCACGTCGACCACCCCCTCGTCGACGTCGACGTCCACGCCGTCGGCGAGCACCACGGTCCCCGGCGGGTGACG
>CAZYPY010000154.1:4055-6854 GCA_964649545.1 uncultured Microthrixaceae bacterium
CGTCGACGTCGACGTCCACGCCGTCGGCGAGCACCACGGTCCCCGGCGGGTGACGGGGATGTCGTGCGGCCCGATCCCGCCGAGCGGCACCACCGTCGGATCCCCGATCCGGGCCATGAGACGGGGTCGGGCGACCGCGTTCGGGCTGCTCGTGGCGATGCTGGTCCTGGCCGCCTGCGGCTCCGACGCCGGCGAGGAGGCCACCACCCCGAGCACCACCAGCGGGCTCGCCTCGCCGGCGCCCCCAGGTGAGAGCTGCTTCTGGTCGGAGGCGGTGACCGCCGAGGCCAACAACACGCAGTACCCCGACGGCGGTGCCGCCTACTGGTACTCGGGGTACACGGTGCCCGAGGGGGCGACGCTGGCCCTGCACGGCGTGTACCCGCACGCCCGCTACGCCTCGTTCAACGCCTACGGCCCGGACCCCGGCTCGGGGACGGACGGGGTGCCGGTCGACGTCCTCGCCGACGTGGACCTCGCCACCGACGAGGGATCGACGAACCCGTTCGTCGTCGGCGCCGACCGGGACGCCCCGCAGCGGGCCTACACCGTCACCGTCGTGGCCGACACCGCACCCGGCGCAGGGGACGACCGGGAGTCGGGGGTCCTCTACGGCGGCACCTCCGACCAGGAGCTGATCTACCGGGTGTACGTCCCCGACGAGGGGCGGGACGTGACGGGGGACGCCGGCCTGCCCGAGGTCGAGGTGCGGCTCGCCGACGGCTCGGTCCTCTCCGGGGACGAGGCGTGCGCCGCGCTCGAGGTGTCCACGACGATCGACACCGACGCGCTCCCCTCGATCGACGAGGACACCTACCGCGGCCTGGTGGCGCTGGGCGACCCGGCCACCCACCCGGCCTTGGACCCCGTCGAGTGGCGCGCGTTCTTCAACACCCGCCACGCCCTGCTCTCGACGTTCTACGCCAACACCGCGCAGGAGCCGGCGCTCGCCGACCTGGACGCCACGAAGGCGGGCGGCTTCTACAGCAACGCCGACAACGCCTACGTCGTGGCCGCCGTCAACCGCCTCCTCGGGCCCGACCCCGACGGCCACAACCTGCTCGTGCTCGAGGGGACCGCGCCGTCGACGCCGGCGACCGTGCAGGGCGACGCCACCATGGGCGAGGGGCAGGTGCGCTACTGGTCGCTCTGCCAGAACGAGAGCCCGGTCACGACCCGGGTGGCGGGCTGCCTCTACGACGAGCAGGTGCCCACCGACGACGAGGGCCGCTACACGGTCGTGCTGGGGCGGCCCGACGACCGTCCCGACAACGCCACCGAGGACTGCGGGGTGGCCTGGCTCGACTGGGGGCCCGGCGACGGGGTCAGCCGGGAGACGGCGGGCACCCTGCTGCTGCGCCACCTGCTCCCGGCGGACGACTTCGATGCCGCCATCCAGCGGGTCGAGGTGCCGGGGGAGGAGCCCGACGTGCTCGGCCCGTACCTCCCGATCGGCACCTACGTGACCCCCGATCAGTTCGCCGAGCGGGGCTGCCCGGTCGACTGAGCCTCACGCGCCGCCCGGCGTGGCGGTGCAGATCGGGTGGCGACGCGCGTCGTGGTGTCGACGGTCGGGCCGGCGAACGGGCGCTCCGGCAGGTGAGCCGACGGCTGGGTTGCCGTACGTGGCGGTGCCGGCCGGGGGCTGCGGGGCTCGGGGCGACGGTCGGGTCGCCGGGCGGCCAGTCTGCACGGGCGTCCCGGTCGCGGCGGCGAACGAGCCAGCCGATTACGTCAATCGGCGGGCTCGGTGCGGCGGTGGACGTCGCGGGCGGCCTCGCCCAGCCGGGCGAACGCGGTGCGGTCCTGGGCCCACGTGGTGCCGGCGAAGTAGAGGACGACCCGGTCGGCGGTGCCCTCGTAGCGCTCGACGAGGCCGTCGGCGAGGCCGTCCCAGGTCGACTCGACGGTGAAGTGGGCGAGCACCTCGTCGTCGAGGATCTCGGGGATGGCGCCGAGGTCCTTGGCCTTCAGCGCCGCCTGCAGGCGCGGCGTGGTGCCCTCGCGGTCGAGCTGCTCGAACAAGTAGGCGTAGTTCGGGGTCGACCCGTAGAACGCGATCTGGAACCGGGCCGCCTCCCGGCGCGGTGAACGCTCCTCCTCGGTGTCGCCCACGACGGTGAAGCAAGGGACGTGGACGGTCAGCTCGTCGGGCGACCGGCCCGCCTTCGCCGCGCCGGCGTCCAGGCTCGGCCGCAGGGTCTCGGCCAGGTAGGTCGGGGTGTTCAGGGGGTGGACGTGCACGCCGTCGGCGACCTCGCCGGCCATGCGCACCATCCACGGGTTCACCGCGGCGAGGTCGATCGGCGGCGCAGGGACGGCGATCGGGCCCGGCGACCACTCACGGGGGAGCAGGTCCATCGACCAGTGCTCGCCCTCGAAGCCCAACCGTTCCTCGCCGGTGAAGGCCCGGAAGATGGCCCGCAGCGCCAGCACGTACTCCCGCAGGCGGGGCCCGGGCGGGGCGAACTCGGCGGCGTAGCGGCGCTGGATGTGGGCGCGGACCTGGGTGCCGAGCCCGAGCCGGAAGCGCCCGCCGCTCACGTCGGCCAGCTCCCAGGCGTTGGCGGCCGTGACCATGGGACTGCGGGGGAAGGCGACGGCCACGCCGGTGGCGAGGTCGAGCTCGGTGACGAGCGCCGCCGCCGCGGCGGACAGGTAGGCGGTGCGCCCGCCCTCGGTGATCGTGAGCCCGGCGAACCCGGCTGCCTCGGCGTCCCGGGCGACCTCCTGCATCCGGCGCAGCGGCTGGGCGTTGACGAGGGCGTCGACCTTCATGGCCGGCGACGTTACCGGCGG
>CAZYPY010000155.1:0-6685 GCA_964649545.1 uncultured Microthrixaceae bacterium
GTGCTCGACGACCGGTCGTTCGCCTACTGGGACCCGGGCGAGCCCGACGCCGACGTCGTCGCCGAGCGCCTCGGCGACATGCTCGCGGCGCAGGGCCGCGCCGAGCGCCGCGCCCCCGGCTGGCAGGTGGACCCCGGCCGCTACGACCTCCTCGTCGGCCGCTCCGCCGGCGACCTCCCCGCCCGCGTCAGCGTCGAGATCCCCGCACCCCCCGACCCCGACCCCGATCCCGACCAGACCTGAACCTCCCTTCCTCCAGCAGAGACGCGAGGTGGCACCTCGCGCTTCTGCGGGCAGACGGGGGGATGGCGTCAGGCTGGCGGCCCCGCCGACGCCTGACCGCTCGACTCAGCGCGCGGGCGCGCCCGCCAGGGCGCCGGTCGCCGGGCCACCGTCGTCCGGTCGGGCGCCAGGGCCGGCGGCGGCCAGGCCGTGGGGGGTCTTCTCCCAGAGGTCGGGCTTGGCCACGAGGTGCCAGATGGCGCGCCACGCCGCGAAGGCGGCGAGCAGCCAGTAGAGCGGCAGCAGCAGGGCGTAGACCGCGAGGCCCTTCTCGCGGCGCCGGCCGGCGAGCGCGTGGACGAGCACCATGGCGCCGGTGCCGAGCACGAAGGCGAGCACGTTGAGCCGCTCGATGGCGGTCGGGATGTCGAGCCAGCTCGCGCTACCGCCGAGGAACGTGAACAGCCAGAACGTCCAGACGATCGAGGCGGCGAGGTAGAGCGCCGGCGTCCCCGCGATCAGCAGCAGCAGGCACGCCGTGCCCCGCAGCCCGGTGGCGCGGGTGAAGCGGGCCGGGTGCCGCGCGTGGACGAGGAAGGTGGCCAGGTAGCCCTTGATCCACCGGGTGCGCTGGCGGATCCAGGGTCGCGTGCGGCTGCACGCCTCCTCCATGGTGGTCGACTGGTTGGCCGCCACCTGGTAGCCGAGGGCCGTGGCCCGCAGGCCGAGGTCGGCGTCCTCGGTGACGTTGTGCGGGTCCCACCCGCCGAGCTCGCGCAGCACGTCGGTGCGGAAGTGGTTGGAGGACCCGCCGAGGGGGATGGGCAGTCGCATGCGCTCGAGGCCGCGTAGCAGGTAGGCGAACCAGAAGGAGTACTCGAGCGTGAACATCCGGGTGAGGAGGTTCTCGTCGACGTTGTGGTAGTTGAGCTGGCACTGCACGCAGGCGAGGTCGTCGCCACCACGGCGGAACTGCTCGACCACCACCCGCAGCTGTTGGGGGTCGGGGATGTCCTCGGCGTCGTACACCGCGAGGAGCTCGCCGCGGGCGAAGACGAGGCCGACGTTGCAGGCCTTGGGCTTGGTGCGCGGCAGGCTGGCGGGCACCAGGATCATGTGGACGCGATCGGGCGCGGCGGTGGCCCGGAAGGCGTCGATGGTGTCCTGGTCGTCCTCCTCGAGCAGCAGCAGGATCTGGAGCTTGTCCGCCGGGTAGTCGATGCCGCCGAGGTGGTCGACCAGCTGTCGGGTGATGCCCGCCTCCCGGTAGGCGGGGACCAGGATCGTGAACAGGGGCAGGTCCTCGTCGGCGAGGGACGGCGCCACCTCGGGTCGGGTGTCGTCCTGGCGGCGCAGGCGCCGGGAGACGACGGCCGCCACCACCTTGAACGACGCGGCGGCGAGGAACACCAGGTTGGTGGCGGTGAGCAGGACGACGGCGGTGGTGCTCGGCCACATCACGAACGACGCGAGGACGGCCACCGCGAGCACGACGATCCCCACCGTCTGGCGGGCCCGCCAGGGCCGTGCCGCCGACAGGTCGGGGTGCTCCTCGGCCAGGCGGTCGGTGGCGTCGGCGACGAGCACGTCGCGGTACTCGTCGAGGATGACGTGCTCGATGTCCCAGTCGGTGGTGATGAGGTTGGTCGCGGTGCCGGCACCGAGGCGGTCGGCGATCGCCGCCAGCTGCTCGTCGGACAGCGGGGACACGGAGGCCACGGAGACGGTGGACCCGCCCTCGCCACCCGCGTCACCCTCGCGGCGCCACGGGACCCACTGCTGCTGGACCAGCTCGTGGTGGTCGAGCCCGGCGAAGAGCGTCGAGTCGGGCGGTTCGACGAGCAGGTCGACGAGCTCGAGCCCGGCCTGGGCGGCGACGCGGGCCTGGTCGTCGCGTCGCGAGCCGGGGACGACGGCCGGGTTGACCACGGGCGCCGCCGACGGGTCGGCGCGGACGGACGGGTCGCCGGCTGCGCGGTCCGCCGGGGTGTCGGTCACGGCGCATCCTCCTCGCGGCGCTGGTAGACGCCGACCGACCCGGCCTCCTCGACGAGGTCGAACCCGTCGAGGTAGCTGGCGTCGTCGGCGAGGGCCCGGGCGATCTGGTCGTCGGGGTTGTCCCGGTCCACGAACACGAAGGTGACCCGGCTCGGGTCGGCGAGGGTGGCGTCCCACGTGCTGGTGAACGGCGCGACGACGTCGTCGAGGGGCGCTCCGATGATCGGGAGCATCGGGTTCACCGAGTCGTCGATGAGCACCGACCCGCCGTCGCGGTGGTCACCGAGCCACTCGGCGGCGTCCCAGAGGTCGTCGCCGGCGGCGCGCTGCTCGAGGCCCTCCCGCACCACGCCGACGTGGCGCCATCCGGGCACCAGGGCGAGGGCGACGACGGGCGTGAGCGCGAGCGCGACGGCCACCACCCGACGCCATCGCGATGGGTGGCCGGCGCCGTGGTCGGCGCGGTTCGTGTGGGCGTCGACGCCCTCGGTGTCGGCGGGCTGGTCTCGGTCGACCTCGCCCGGCTCGTGGCCGGGACCGTCGCCGGTGACCGCTCGTCGCCCACCCCGCCCACCCCGTCTGACCCGCCGGCGTCCCGCTGCCGTCGCGCCGCGCCGACGCCGCCCACGGCGGCCAGCGCGCTGGCGGCCAGGATGGCGAGACCGGGGATCACCGCGGCGCCGTAGCGGAGGTTGAAGATCGACTCTCCCGCGCCGTCCCCGAACCGCAGCGCGATCTGCCCGGTGACGAGCGACCACACGTAGAACACCGCGGGCGTGACCGTCAGCACCAGCACGAACACGAACACGCGGGGGAGGGCGGAGGCCTCGCCTCGACGCCGGCGGAGCCGAACGGAGACCACGACCGCGCCCGCCGCCGCGGCGACCAGCGTGATCCAGCCCACGGCCACCCTGGCGCTGCGGGCGAAGGTGGCGACCGAGCGGGCCAGGTCGCCCTGGTCGGGGAGCAGGCCCTGGCGGGCGAGCACGTCCTGCTGCACCTGCGCGCTGTACGGGCCCCGCTGGAACTCGAGCGGGTCACCGAAGTTCACCCAGTTGAACCAGAGCCACCACAGCGCCGCCCCGAGCGACGGCAGCGCGAAGCAGGCGGTGAGCTTCGCGGCGTAGCGGGCCGAGCCCCACCGCCGCCAGGTCAGCACCGCCACGCACACGGCCCAGAGCGCGGCGAAGGCCCACCCGTCGTAGCGGGCCAGCACGGCGAGCGCGGCCGAGGCCCCGCAGTAGAGGGCCATCTCGCCTCCGCTGTACGGCTTGGCCCGGGTGGCCCAGTGGACGAGGCCGGCGGTGGCGAGCAGCAGCGCGGCGTAGAGCACCGGCTCGGCGAACGCCGAGGTGTGCAGGTAGAGGATCGTGGGGTTGGTGAGGTAGAGCACCAGCACGAGGACGCCGGCGAGGCGCGCCCGGTCGTTCAGCACCGTGGTGACGTGCCAGAGCGCGGCGGCCTCGACCGCCAGGCACGCGGCGCCGAGCAGCGCACCCGACCACCCGCTGGTCCACAGGGGGTCGAGAGCCGCGAGCGGGGCGAGCAGGAGGTGCTGGAGGGGGAGCCAGACCGTGCCCAGCTGCACGAGGCCGGGATTGGGCCCGTCGATCAGGCGGCGGGCGATCGTCTGGTGCGAACGGGCGTCGGCGTACAGCAGTTGGAGGCCCTGCTGCGACAACCACAGGGCGGCGGCGAGGGCGGCGGAGGCGCCGGCGAGGGCCGACCAGCGTCGGTCCATCGTCGCCTGCTGCTCGATCGCACCCACCGACTGATCGCCCTCGTCTGTCCCGTTGCTGGTCGGGCACCGTCTTGCCCTCGGCCGACGCCCGCAGCCGGCGCCGACGGCTCGCGCCGGCCCCGCCCCCGTCGACGCGGGCAACGTAACCCGGCGACGACGCCCGTCCGTGGATGGTCGGAGCCTGGCCGGGGTCACGCCGGATTGCCAGACTGCGGCGATGTTCCTCCTGCGCTTCGACCTGCGCGCCCCCGGGCCGACGCCACACGCGGACCTCTACGCCGCCACCCTCGACATGGCCGAGTGGGGCGAGGCCCACGGCGCGCTCGCCGTCGTGCTGTCGCAGCACCACGCCTCCGACGACGGCTACCTCCCATCGCCCCTGGTGATGGCGGCGGCCATCGCGGCGCGCACGTCGACCGTGCCGATCAGCATCGCCGCGCTGCTCCTCCTCATGTACGACCCCGTGAAGCTGGCCGAGGACCTCAACGTGCTCGACCACCTCTCCCGCGGGCGGATGACGCCGACGATCGGGCTCGGCTACCGGCCCGAGGAGTTCGCCATGTTCGGGATCGACCTGGCGGCTCGGGGCGCCGAGATGGAGGAGCGCCTCGCCGTCCTCCAGCGACTGCTCGCCGGTGACGAGGTCGAGTGGCGGGGGCGGACCGCGTCGGTGCGGCCGCTGCCCTACACCGAGGGCGGTATGCGCCTGTCCTACGGCGGGGGCACGCCGGCGGCGGCCCGCCGGGCGGCGCGCTTCGGCCTCGACTTCGTCGGCGAGGCCGACCGCCCCGACCTGGCCGACGCCTACGCCGCCGAGGCCGAGCGGGTCGGTCGCGCGCCGGGTGCGTGCCTCGTCCCGTCGAAGGCGTCGCCGAGCTCGGTCTTCGTCGCCGAGGACGTCGACGCCGCCTGGGCGGCCATGGGCCCGCACCTCCTGCACGACGCCCAGGCGTACGGGGCGTGGCTCGGCGACGACCACGACGCCGTGACCAAGTCCCGCGCCGCCTCCGTCGACGAGCTGCGCGCCGAGGGCGGCAGCTACCGGATCGTCACGCCCGAGGAAGCGGTCGCTCTGATCCACGCCAACGGCTACCTCGGCCTCCAGCCCCTCTGCGGCGGCCTCGACCCCGAGCTGGCCTGGTCGAGCCTCCGCCTCATCGAGACCGAGGTCCTCCCCAACCTCTAGCCGGGGCACCGGCGCCGGGCAGCGCCGCCGGAAATCTTGGTGAGAAACCCCCGATACGGGGGTTTCTCACCAAGGAATCCCTGCGGGGGACGGGCCGCCGGCGGGCGCCGCCTAGCATCCGGCGCCATGGCAGACGACCGCCCCGAGCTCACCACCCTCACCCTCGACGTCGCCGACCGCGTCGCCACGGTCACCCTGAACCGGCCCGAGGTCTACAACGCGTTCAACCCGACGATGGTCGAGGAGCTGGCCTCGGTGTGGCAGTGGGCCAAGACCGCCGACGACGTGCGCGCCCTCGTGCTCACCGGTGCCGGCGAGAAGGCGTTCTGCACCGGGATCGACCGCACCGACGTGGAGTTCGCGTACGACGTGTTCACCTACGAGGACCCGGGCAAGCTCCTCGGCCCGAAGAGCCAGGGCCTGTGGAAGCCGGTGATCGCCGCGGTCAACGGCATGGCCTGCGGCGGCGCCTTCTACTTCCTCGGCGAGGCCGACGTGATCCTCGCCGCCGAGCACGCCACCTTCTTCGACCCCCACGTCACCTACGGGATGGTCGCCGCCTACGAGCCCATCCTGCTGCTGCGGCGCATGCCGTTCGGTGACGTCTTGCGCATGGCGCTGACCGGCGTGCACGAGCGCGTGGGTGCCGAGACCGCCCAGAAGCTCGGGCTCGTCTCCGAGGTCGTCGCCGCCGACGAGCTGCTCGCGTCGGCCCAGTCGCTGGCCGCCACCATCGCCTCCCAGCCGGCCATGGCCGTCCAGGCCACGCTGCGCACCCTCTGGGCGGCCAAGGACCTGCCCATCGGCCAGGCCACCGAGCTCGGCAACGTCTTCCTCCAGATCGGCACGTCGGTCGACGCCCTCAACGAGGGCCAGGAGGTCTTCAAGGGCGCCCGCATCGAGCCCCGCATCCGCTGAGCACCGTTCTGGACTCATCCCCGCCCGCTGACCAGGCGTCGCTCACGCCAGATCGGCGAACGGGTCCGGGCGGCCGAGGCCCGGTTGAGGTGTCGAGCGCGCGCCTCGCGTTCTGGCGTCGACCCTGCCCGCTCGGCGGGCGTGAGTGACGCCAGATCGACGAGCGGACCCACAGTGGGCCGACGCCGGGGTGACGTGTCGAGCGAGCGCTTCGAGTTCTGGCGTCGCCCGTGCCCGCGGAGCGGGCTTGGCTGACGCCGGTTCGCCGGCGCTCAGTGGCAGGCGGCGAGGAAGCGCTCGAGGCGCTCGAGCAGATCGCCCTCGGCGGGGAGCTCGAGGGGGATGACGGGGCCGTCGTCGAGCTGGAGCTCGGCGACGAAGACGAACGTCTTCTTGCTCTCCGTCAGCGCGTGCGAGTCGCAACGGGCGGCGTCGACGACGACGTCGACCGATGCCTCGTCCTCGTCGGCGCCGAGGGCCACGCTCGGGTGGCCGCCGCCGACCTCGGCCAGGTTGAAGATCACGCTGCTGCGCACGAGGTGGATGTCCAGGGAGTGGTCCGGCCGGAGGCGCTCGACGTCGAGCGTGGTGCCGACGGCGACCTCGCCGGCCGGGGTCAG
>CAZYPY010000156.1:0-6658 GCA_964649545.1 uncultured Microthrixaceae bacterium
GTGACGCCCTGGTCGGTGGCGCCCCCGTTGTCCCCCTCGAACGGGGCGTAGCAGGTCGGCGCGAAGAAGCTCGGGTACGCGACCGTCCCCCGCTCGGTGTCGCAGGTCTCGGGCCAGTCGACGTCGATCCCCTCGGCCTCGGCCACGTCGAAGGGGAGGACGCCCTCCGGCAGGTCGTCGGACGACGGTGTACCGGCCGCGACGGCGGTGGTCGTCGAGTCGGCGGCGTCGTCGTCACCTCCGCCGGAGGTGAGCAGCAGCGCACCGCCCACGATCACGACCACCGCCACGATCGCGACGAGGGGTCCCCAACGCCGGAGACCGGACCGTCCCGCCTCGTTCGACCCCGCACCCGCGTCGCTGCTCGGCAGCATGGTTCCCCCTCGTCGGTCCGGCCGCCCCCCGGCGAGCCGCCCTGGACGCTAGTGCGCGTCAGGAGACGTCGGAGCGCGCGAGGGCGGCCTCGTTGTCGCCGAGGTAGCTCTCCACGACCTCGGGATGGCACAGCACCTCGTCCGGCGGGCCGGAGACGATCACCCGGCCCTGGTCGAGCGCGACGAGGCGGTCGGCGACCGAGCGCACGAGGGCGATGTCGTGCTCGATGACCACCAGGCCGGCGCCCATCTGCTCTCGGACTCGCAGGAGCAACGGGGCGAGCGCCTCGGCCTCCCGCTGGGCGATGCCACTGGAGGGCTCGTCGAGGAGGATCACCGTGGGCCGGTGGGCCACCAGCGCGGCGAGGTCGACGACCCTCCGGGTGCCGGTGGAGAGCTCCCGCGTGAACTTGTCCCGGTACGCGCCGAGCCCGAGCAGCTCGACGAGCTCGTCCACCCGGGCGCGCACGGCGGCCTCCGAGTCGTAGGCGTTCGGGAGGCGCAATGCGGCACTCACGGGGTCGCGGACCTCGACCCACCGCTCGAGGGCCACGGCGATGGTCTCCGCCACGGTGAGGGATGGGAACAGGCGACCGTCCTGGAACGACCGGCCGAGGCCCAGCCGTGCGCGCCGGTCGGGACCGTCCTCCGTGACGTCGCGCCCGCCGAGGAACACCTGCCCGGCGCCGGCGGTGGTGTAGCCCCCGATGAGGTCGAACAGGGTGGTCTTGCCCGCGCCGTTGGGCCCGATCAAGCCGACGATCTCACCGGGGCGGACCGCGAGGCTGACGCCGTCGACGGCACGGATGCCGCCGAACGAGACGCCGAGCTCGACGGTGGCCATCGCCGGCGGGCGGCCCTCGTCCCGCACACCCTCCTCCGGCCCACCCTCCTCCGGCGGGCCCTCGGGGGTCCACCCCGACCCGCGAACCGTCACCCGCGGCAGGGTCACCTCGCTCGTGGTCGAGCCGACACCCTCGAGGAAGACCGAGCGCAGGATGTCCGGGCGCTCGAGCAGCTCCGCAGTCGGCCCGTGGAATCGGATCTCGCCCTTCTCCATGAAGTACGCGGTCTCGGCGAGGGTGAGGGCGAGGTTCACCGACTGCTCCACCAGGATCACGGTGGTGCCGGCGTCGCGGAGCTCGCCGATCACGGGTACCAGCTCGGCCACCACCACGGGCGCGAGGCCGAGCGTGAGCTCGTCGATCATGACGAGGCGGGGACGTGACAGCAGGGCCATGCCCAGGGCGAGCATCTGCTGCTGGCCTCCGGACAGGTTCGCGGCGGGCTCGTCGAGCCGGCCGGCCAGCACCGGGAAGCGCTCGAGCACGCCCGTGATCCCTGCCTGGCGGTCGCCACCCCGCCGGTCGAGCCAGGTGGCGACCTGGAGGTTCTCGGCCACGGTGAGGGTCGGGAACACGCCCGCACCACCGGGCATGAGCACCACACCGTGGGCGGCGACCTCGTCCGCGGGCGCGAACGTCGTCTCCCGTCCGTCGAAGATCACCGCTCCACGATCGGCGGGCACGAGGCCGGCCACGGCCTTCAGCAGCGTGGACTTGCCCGCGCCGTTCGTGCCCAGGAGCGCGATCACCGAGCCCTCGTCGACGTCGAGGTCGACGTCGAACAGCACCTGCACGCCACCGTAGGAGACGTTGAGCTTGCGGACGAGCAGGATCTTCGAGCTGCCGTGGCGGCGTTCCCAGAGCGCCTCGGACCGGGCCGCCGCCGTGGTCCACACCTGGGCGATGTCCCGGCCGATCACCTTGCCGGCGCCGGCGATCATGACCCCGCCCACCAGGAACACGGGGGTCATCACCGCCATCCCGAGTCGGATGCCCCAGGTGTCGCCGACCCAGCCGATGATCGGCAGCACGACCAGACCGGGGAGGACCCACAGCGACGCCACCGAGAAGCCGAGCGACCGGGCCCGCGGCGGGATGGCGAGGGACAGCGCGGCGAGCACGCCCGGGCCGATGATGGCCAGCGCGGCCGAGATCAGGGCGTTCGCGACCACGGCGACGGCCAGGGTCGGCGCCAGGGCGAACACGAGGGCCAGGCCCGAGGTCACCAGGGCCACCACCGAGACGAACCGCAGGACGAGGCCGGGGTCCTTGGCGATGAGGCGGGTGCCGATGCGGGCGCCGACGGCCAGGCCCGCGAACTGCAGCGGCTCGACCGCGGCGGCGACCACGCCCCGGGCCCGTTCGTCGAGGTCGAACACGTCGGCGTAGAGCAGCGAGGCCAGCGACACGAAGCCGATGAGGGAGGCGGCGAGGAACGGCAGCGCGTACCAGATCCGCCGTAGGGCCTCGATGCGCCAGACCATGCGCCAGCTCTCGGCGAACGACGGGGGCAGCTCTTCGGTCTCGACCGTCTCCTCGCCCGCCCCCCGGGCCCGGCGCTCCTGGGCGCCCCGGACCGGCTCCTGGAGCCGGAAGGCGAGGAGCACGAAGACGAAGGTGGGGATGGCGAAGAGGAAGAACGGCGCGCGCCACCCGAACGCGTAGGCCAGGGCTCCGGCCAGCAGCGGTCCCAACGTCTGTCCCACCACGTTCGCGGCACGGTGCACCGAGTACACCCGGGGCCGCACGCCGACCGGGTAGTAGTCGGCGAGCAGCGAGTTGTGGGTGGGGTCCACCACCGCCTTGCCGATGCCCGATCCCGCCCGGACGACCGCCAGCATCACGACCGACGTGGCCAAGCCGGTGAGCACGGAGAAGATGCCCCACGCGATCGCACCCACGATGGTGATGGCCACGCGGTTGTGGCGGTCGGCGAGATGGGCGATGGGCACCTGGAGGGCCAGGGCGCCGGCCAGCACGAGGGCGACGAGGGTCAGCACACCCTGGAGGTCGAGTCCGAAGCTCTGCTGGATGTCCGGCAGCAGGATGCCGAACGCGGTCCGGTCGAGCTCATCGACCGCGTTCAGGCCGAAGAGGACCACGAGGGGGAAGACCGGGCTCCCCCCGGTGATGCCGAGGAGCCACCGCCCGGGGTGACGCACCGCCGCCGTCCCCCGGGCCCACCACGACCCCCTCGACTCCGTCGTCGCCGTCGGGACGCTCACGCTGCCACCTCACCCGGCTCGGCGTTCGGGCCATCCGGGGTATCGGGACCGCCGGGGTCCGGCCCGTCGCCGGGGTTCGCCGTGTCGGCGGTGAGACTCGGGACGACGAGACCCCGCCGATCGGCCACCCACCGCAGGAGGGCGTCCCGGGTGCGGAACACCACCCCGCCGATGCCCTCGGGGATGGCGAGAAGCACGAGCAGGACGCCGACCGGCGCCGCGAGCGCGCGCCAGTCGAGGGGAAGGAACCACTGGGCGCCGCGCAGGAAGAGTGCGCCGAACACCGCCCCGGCGAGCGTCCCCAGGCCGCCGATCACCGTGGCGATGAAGACGTTGACGCTCTCGAAGGGTCCGTAGAGCTCGGGCGTGAAGGCCTGCTGGTGCTCGAGCAGCAGACCTCCCGCCAACGCGGCCAGCGCGCCGGACATCGCGAAGGCCAGCAGCTTGACCCGCGTGGTGCTGACCCCGAACGACTGGGCCGCCCGCTCGTTCTCCCGCAGCGCGATGAGCACGCGTCCGGTGCGGCTGCGGCGGACCCCCTGGAGGCCGACGAGGCACAGTGCCAGCACGGCGAGGACGAGGTAGTAGATCCGGGTCGGCGAGTCGAGGTCGACGCGACCGAACAGCGGCGGCCGGTCGACGCGGCCGCTCGGCACCCAGTCGAAGAAGTCCTGGTTCAAGAAGTACGAGGACATGGCCAGGCCGAACGCCAGCGTGGTGACGGCCAGGAACAGGCCCCGGAGGCGCAGCGCCGGCAGGCCCACGACCAGGGCGATGAGCGCTCCCGCCACCGCGGCGAGGGGCAGCGCGACGGCGAGGTCGAGGCCCCAGTCCGAGGTCGCCACCGCGGTGACCGCGGCGCCGGCGCCGACGAACCCCATCTGACCGAGCGACACCTGCCCGGCCCACCCGGTGAGCACGACGATCGACAGGCCCACGAGGGCGAAGATCAGGACGGCGGACGCCTTCAGCGAGTCCTCGGTGCCGAGCAGGTGGGGCAGGACCAGCGCGCCGGCGACCAGCACCGTCAGGCCGACGACGCGGGCGACCCGCACCTCGGGCAGGCGGCGCACCACGCCGGGCACCGGGCGCACGTCCTCGCTGGCCGCCCAGCTCGAGGCCGGGTCCTGGGCGGCGCGGGTCTTCGGTCGGGGCTGCAGGAGCAGGCCCACGAAGATGACCAGGCCGATGATCGGGTCGATGAGCAGCGGGTTGTCGGCGTTCCAGTCGACCGCCACCTCAAGGACCCCGAGGCTGACCGCCGCGAGGCCGATGGCGGGCAGGTGGGTGAAGCGCCCGAGGGTGAGCGCCGCCAGCGAGCTCAAGAGCAGCGTGAACGTGAACGAGGAGCCGAACGGCAGGCCGACGATCCCCGCCCGCAGGAACAGCGCCAGGAACGACAGCACCGTGGCGACCACCCACACAACGGTCTGCAGCCGGCGCACCGGCACGCCGAGGAGGCTGGCCCGATCCGCGTTCTCCGCGCTGGCCCGCACCGCGATGCCGACCTTCGTGTAGCGCAGCCACAGCCCGACCGCGATCATGGCCAGCGGGGCGAGCACCAGCGCGAGCACGTCGTCGCCCGAGAAGATCACCGGGGCCACCTCGAAGGTGAGGTGGAGCGGGCCCTCGATGCGGAAGGTGTCGGGCCGCTCGTCCCACAGCTTGGGCAGGAGCAGCGCGCACACGGCGAGGAGCTGCGAGAGCCCGATGGTGGCGACGGTCAGCACCAGGCGCGACGAACGGGAGAAGCGGCGGATCACCGCCAGTTCGACGACGGCGCCGAGCAGGATCGCCGCGGCCAGGCCGGCGCCGAAGGCGAGGAACCAGTTGAGCCCGCTGAAGGTGATGAGCAGGACCGCCACCGCCCCCGGCACGCTGCCGAGGTCGCTCTGGGCGAAGTTGACGATGCGGTTGGCCCGGTAGACGAGTGCCATCCCCACCGCGAGCAGCGCGCCGAGGATCCCCACGACGATCCCCCGCAGGAGCACCCCGGCGGGGACCGGGAAGAAGACCAGCTGCACGAGGAGGACGGCGGCGGCGGGCCCGACCGCGGCGAGCACGCGGGTCACCGCCGGTCGCCCCGTCAGCAGTCCTCGCAGCGCGTCCACCCCGTCCGTTCCCCCCACGGTCACCACTCCCCCGGCGGAAAGGTAGCGTCGCCCCGGCCCTGGCCCCGGACAGACGAGGTGACGTGACGTGTTGGTGGACGGAGGGCTCGGGCTCGACCTGGGCAAGGCGGCGGAGAGCGCACGCGACGGCGAGGCCGCCGGCTACGACGGCCTGTGGACCGCGGAGACCAACCACGACCCCTTCCTGCCGCTGGTGCTCGGGGCCGAGGCGACCGAGCGGGTGGAGCTGGGCACGGGCATCGCGGTGGCCTTCGCCCGCAGCCCCATGACCCTCGCCAACACCGCCTGGGACCTGCAGGCCTTCTCCGGCGGGCGCCTGCTGCTGGGCCTCGGCTCGCAGATCAAGGCCCACATCACCAAGCGCTTCTCGATGCCCTGGTCGCACCCGGCACCCCGCATGCGCGAGTTCATCCTCGCCATGCGGGCGATCTGGACCACCTGGGAGACCGGCGACAGGCTCGACTTCCGGGGCGACTTCTACCAGCACACGCTGATGACCCCGTTCTTCGTCCCCAGCCCGCACCCCCACGGCCAGCCCAGGGTGTTCCTGGCCGCGGTCGGCCAGCTCATGACCGAGGTGGCCGGCGAGGTGGCCGACGGCATGCTCTGCCACGGCTTCACCACCGAGTCGTACCTCCGCGAGGTCACCCTCCCGTCGATCGAGCGGGGCCTGGCCACGCGGGGTCGCACCCTCGCCGACGGCGGCTTCCAGCTGTCGCTGCCGGCGTTCGTGGTCACCGGCACCACGGAGGAGGAGGTCGCCCGCAGCGCCAGGGGCGTCCGCGAGCAGATCGCCTTCTACGGCTCCACGCCGGCGTACCGCGGCGTGCTCGAGCACCACGGCTGGGGCGACCTGCAGACCGAGCTCAACGCGCTCTCCAAGCAGGGCAAGTGGGTGGAGATGGGCGAGCTGATCGACGACGACATCCTGGGGACCTTCGCCGTCCAGGGCGAGCCGTCCGAGATCGCGCCACAGCTGCACCAGCGCTTCGGCGGTGTGGTCCACCGGATCAGCTTCTACGCCCCCTACAAGAGCGCCCCGGACACCTGGCTCCCCATCATCGACGCCCTCAAGGCCATCT
>CAZYPY010000157.1:0-6637 GCA_964649545.1 uncultured Microthrixaceae bacterium
CCGGTCTCGTCGAGCAGCGAGACGAGCTCCTCGAGGAAGAAGGGGTTGCCGCCGCTGCGCTCGAGCAGCAGCCTCCGCACGTCCTCCGGCGGCTCGTGCTCGAGCAACAGGGCGAGCAGCTCCTCGGCGGCGTCACGGCGCAGCGGGTCGAGGTTCAACACCGCGGCGTTGTGCCGGCCGTGGCGGGGCACCCACCGCTCCTCGATCCCCGGTCGGCTGGTGCCCACGACCACGTAGGGGAACCGGCCCAGCCGGGCCAGCATGTCGTCGATCATCTCGAACACGAGCGGGTCGGCCCAGTGCAGGTCGGACAGCACGATCACCACGGGGTGGTCGAGCGCGTAGCCCTCGACGAGGGCGAGCACCGAGCGGGTGGCCTCGTCGCGCGCCCGCTGAGGGTCGATGTCGCGGAGCGGCACCTCATAGCCGAGCAGGTACAGGAGGCCCTCGACGACCCGGCCGGCCTCCTCGGACTCCGGGGGCACCCCGAGGGTGCGGGCGACGACGTCGACGGCGTGGTCCTTGGCGACGGTGAACGGCGCCTCGGTCGAGAGGCTGAGGGCCTGGCGCAGGGCCTCGGCGACCGGCCACCACACGTTGGCCTCCCCGTAGGGCACGCAGCGACCCTCGAGCACGATGGCCTCGTGGTCGGCCTCGGCGAGCGCGGCGAGCTCCTCGGCGAGGCGGCTCTTGCCCACGCCGGCCTCGCCCACGAGCAACACGAGCTGGGCCCGCCCGTGGGCGACGGCCGCATCGACCGCGCCGCGCAACATGGCCAGCTCGGGATCACGACCGACCAGCGGTGCCCGCTCACGTTGCGGGCGATAGCCGGGCGGCAGCAGCGGCGCGGTGGCGACCCACGCCGGGACGGGCTCCTCCCGGCCCTTGGCCTGGAGCAGGCCGAGATCGTCGTACGCGATGACTCCCTGGGTCGCGGCGTGGGTGGCGGGCCCGACCAGTACCTGGCCGGGCTGCGCCGCGGTCTGGAGCCGGCTGGCGGTGTTCACGACGTCGCCCATCGCGGTGTAGTCGCCACCCGCCCGCAGTGCACCCACCAGCACCTCACCAGTGTTCACGCCGATGCGCATGCGTACGTCGACGCCGCTCTCGGCGGCGTGGCAGGCGAGCGTCTCCTGCATGCGCAGCGCCGCCCGCACCGCCCGCTCGGCGTCGTCCTCGTGGGCGACCGGCGCGCCGAAGAGGGCCACGATGGCGTCGCCCACGATCTTGTCGACCTTGCCGCCGAAGGTCTCGATCTCGGCGACGAGGCGCTCGAAGCAGCCGTCGACGAGGTTCTTCACGTGCTCGGGGTCGGCCGTCTCCGACAGGGCGGTGAAGCCGACGAGGTCGCCGAACAGCACGGTCGCGACCCGGCGCTCGTCGCTGGGCACGCTCGTGGCCTGCCCGCACGAGGGGCAGAACCGCGCCCCGTCGGGTACGGCTCCGCCGCACGACCCGCACGTCATGGCGCCAGCCTACGGGGCGCAGGTCCGGGGTTCGTCGGGGTAATGGCGCCGCGGCCGCGAACCGGCCGCAACTCCCCGCGGTATCCGGGTCGGCGCCGTTAGCGTGTCCTCCGAGCCGGCGGTGCTCCCCGACCACGGGCCGCTCCCCGCTCCCCCGCCCGGCTCCCCAGACTCCCGCCCCCCCACCTGCGAAAGGCCCCGACGTGGCCGTCACCGACACCACCGCCCCCCCGACCGTCGCCGCCCGTGCGGTCGCCGCGACCAAGGTCTACGGCGAGGGCGACACCGAGGTCCGTGCCCTCGACGGCGTGGACGTGGCCCTCGCCAAGGGCGAGTTCACCGCGATCATGGGTCCGTCCGGCTCGGGCAAGTCGACCCTCATGCACTGCATGGCCGGCCTCGACACCCTGACCTCGGGCCAGGTCTTCATCGGCGACGTCGAGCTCGGCGCGCTGAAGGAGAAGGACCTGACCGAGCTCCGCCGCGACAAGGTCGGCTTCGTCTTCCAGGCCTTCAACCTGGTGCCGACGCTCACCGCGCTGGAGAACATCACCCTCCCGATGTCCCTGGCCGGCCGCAAGCCCGACCAGGCCCGCCTCGACCGGGTGGTCACCACCGTCCGGCTCGCCGATCGCCTCAAGCACCGCCCGAGCGAGCTCTCCGGCGGCCAGCAGCAGCGCGTGGCCGTGGCCCGGGCCCTCGCCGGCGAGCCCGAGATCATCTTCGCCGACGAGCCCACCGGCAACCTCGACTCCCGCTCGGGTGCCGAGATCCTCTCGTTCATGCAGGGGGCGGTGCGAGAGTTCGGCCAGACCATCGTCATGGTCACCCACGACCCGGTGGCCGCCGGGTACGCCGACCGGGCCCTCTTCCTCGCCGACGGCAAGATCGTCGACGACCTGTCCGATCCGACGGCCGACAAGGTGCTCGACCGCCTCAAGAGCCTCGACGCCTGATGCTGCACGTCACCCTCAAGGGCCTGCTCGCGCACAAGCTGCGCCTCGCGCTGACCGCCCTGGCGGTCGTGCTCGGCGTGGCCTTCATGGCCGGCAGCCTGGTGCTCACCGACACGATCCGGTCGGTGTTCGACGATCTCTTCGCCGAGGTGAACGCCGGCGTGGACGCCGTCGTCCGCAAGCAGGAGACCTTCGAGGGCCAGTTCGGCCAGAGCCAGCGCGGCCGGGTCACCCAGGAGGACCTCCAACTGGTCGAGGCGGTGCCCTCGGTGGCCGCAGCCGAGGGCCAGGTCGCCGGCCCGGCCGCCCTCGCCGACGAGGACGGTGAGCTCATCGGCAACCCGGGGCAGGGGGCGCCGACGCTGGCGTTCAACTGGAGCACCGTTCCCGAGCTGAACCAGTTCACCCTCGTCGAGGGCGAGGCGCCCGAGGGCCGCCAGGTGGTGGTCGACAAGGGGACCGCGGACGACAACGACTTCGCGGTGGGCGACACGGTGCGGGTCCTGACCCAGGCCGGCTCCGAGGAGTTCGAGATCAGCGGCATCGCCACCTTCGGCGAGTCCAACAGCCTCGCGGGCGCCAACATCGTGCTGTTCGAGACCAGCGTGGCCCAGGAGACCGTGGGCAAGCCCGGCAAGTTCGAGCAGATCGCGGTGGTCGGCGGGGAGGGGGTCAGCCAGCAGCAGCTGGTGGACGACCTCGTCGCGGTGCTGCCGAACGGCACCGAGGCCATCAGCGGCGACGCCATCACCGAGGAGAACCAGAGCGACGTGGCCGACCAGCTCGGCTTCTTCACCACGTTCCTGCTGATCTTCGCCGGCATCGCCCTGTTCGTGGGCTCGTTCATCATCTACAACACCTTCTCGATCATCGTGGTGCAGCGCAGCCGGGAGATGGCCCTGCTGCGGGCCATCGGCGCCGGTCGGCGTCAGGTGTTGGGGTCGGTCATGCTCGAGGCCGTGGTGGTCGGCCTGCTCGCCTCCGCGGTGGGCATCGTCGCGGGCATCGCCCTGGCCTCGGGTCTCCAGGCCGCGCTGGCCGGCCTCGGCCTCGACCTGCCCGACGCCGACTCGGTCGTCGAGAGCAGCACCATCGTCACCTCGATGATCGTCGGCACGGTCATCACCGTGGCCGCCGCGCTGTTCCCCGCCCGCAAGGCCTCCAAGGTCCCGCCGATCGCCGCCCTGCGCGACGTGGCCCAGGACACCTCCGGCAGCTCGAGGGGACGGCGCATCGCCGGCCTCGTGTTCGCGGTGCTCGGCATCGGCCTCGCGGCCAAGGGCCTCGGCGACGAGGACGCCACCGTCCTCGGCTACGGCCTGCTCGGGATCTTCCTGTCCGTCGCGATCCTGGGGCCGGTGATCGCCGGCCCCCTCAGCCGGGTGCTGGCCTGGCCGATCCCCCGCCTGAAGGGGATCACCGGGGTGCTCGCCCGCGAGAACGCCATCCGCAACCCCAAGCGCACCGCCTCCACCGCGGCGGCGCTGATGATCGCCGTGACCCTCATCGGCTTCATCACGATCTTCGCCGACTCCGCGAAGGCCTCGGTCGACAAGAGCATCGACGAGAACTTCAACGGCGACTTCGTCATCGACTCCCAGACGTTCGGCCAGGGCGGGCTGCCCGTGACCATGGCCGAGGAGCTCAACGCCCTGCCCGAGGTCGACGCCGCCGCGGGCGTGCGCCTGAGCCAGGCCCAGATCGCCTTCGGCGCCGAGTTCATCGGCGGCGTCGACCCGGAGACCATCTTCGACGTGGTCGACGTGGGCGAGATCCAGGGCGACCCGGCCGCACTCCAACGCGAGGACGCCATCGCGCTGAGCGCGGACCAGGCCGAGGAGTTCGGCCTCGGCCTCGGCGACACCCTCAACGTCCGCTTCCCCGCGAACGACGACGTGACCGAGTTCGAGATCGTCGCCCTCTACGAGCGACCCGACGCCATCAACGTCAACTTCCCCCTGGACTACCTCTTCGGGCTCCCCGCCTACGAGGCCAACGTCGAGGACCAGTACGACACCCAGGTGATCGTCGACCTCGCCGAAGGGGTGGAGCTCGAGGAGGGTCGGACGGCCGTCGAGTCGGTCACCGACGACTACCCCCTCGCCAAGGTCCAGGACCAGAACGAGCTCAAGGAGGCGCAGGCCCAGCAGATCAACCAGTTCCTGGCCCTCATCTACGTGCTGCTCGGCCTGGCGGTGATCATCGCCTTCATCGGCATCGTGAACACCCTCGGCCTGTCGATCTACGAGCGCACCCGTGAGCTCGGCCTCATGCGGGCGGTGGGCATGTCGCGCCGCCAGGTGCGCACCTCGATCCGGTGGGAAGCGGTCATCATCGCCCTGCTCGGCACCGCGCTCGGGCTCGTGCTCGGCATCGTGTTCTCGTTCACGCTGGTCGCGGTGCTCGAGAGCCAGGGCTTCAACACCTTCCGCCTGCCCATCGGACAGCTGCTGATCCTGTCGATCGTGGCCGCGGGTCTCGCGGTGCTCATGGCCGCCTGGCCGGCCCGGCGCGCCGCCAGGCTCAACGTGCTCGAGGCCATCGCCACCGAGTAGCGATCGAGCCGCCGTTCGCACTCAAGGCGGGCGGCGGCGGCGTCGATACCCCGGCATGGCGAGCGGGGCGAACGGCGAGATCACCGTGGTGGTCGTCGATCCTGAGCCCGACCGGCGCGCCCGCGTGGCCGCGGCGCTCGACGCCGCCGACTCGGTGCGCGTCGTGGAGGCCACCGACGACGCCTCCCGGGCCCTGGCCCGGGTCGTGGAGGAGCCCCCGGACACCCTCCTGGTCGATGCCAAGCTGCCCGACCAGGCCGCGCTCGGCGTGTGCTGGACCGTGCAGCAGCACTCGCCCGCCACCGCCGTGGTGCTCATGGCCGGCCCCGAGGACACCGAGACGGTGTACGCCGCCATCACCTACGGAGCGGCGGGATGCCTCCAGCGGGCCGAGGTGCTCGACGTGTGCGTCGACGCGCTGCGCGGCGCCACCCGGGGCGAGTACCTGTTGCCTCCCCTGGTCGCGACCCGCGTGCTGCACGACGTCGACGCCTACTCGCAGGCCGCCGCCTCCCCGTTCGGGCGCCAGGCGCCGCTCACCGCCACCGAGCGCGAGGTCCTCCTGGGCCTGGCCGGCGGCGAGACCCCCGCCGAGATCGCCGCCCGCCACGAGGTCACCGCCCGCCTGGTGAACCTCCACACCGGCTACGCCGTGGCCAAGCTCCAGCGCCACGCCGAGGCCGCCCGGGCGATGGCCACCCCCCAGTCCGCCTGATCACCGGGCCGGCGCCGGTCACGGGGATGCAGCAGCATCGGAGCGCGCACGGGTGAGGAGCTCGTCGAGTCCAAGGGCTTGCGCCGTCCTCGTCAGATCCTCATCGTCGATGCGTCCGGCCTGCACCTGAAGGATGCCGACGACGTCACGCCACTGCCGGTCCGAGGTCTCGCCGGTCATCCGGAACCAGTCCAGCTTGCGGAGTACCTGGTCCTCGACCGAGGTCACCCACACCGAAGCGCCGCCAACGTCGACGCGCTGGCGACGCTCCATCTGACGGCGGTCGAGCAAACCGTCGCCGAGGACGAACACGTCGACCTTGTCGGCTGAGTGCCACGCGATCAGGTTGAACGAGCCGTGGCCGTCGACCGCGGCGCGCACGTGCTCAGGGCTGACGTAGAAGTCCTCGGCCACCGCCGCGACCAGCGTGTCGACGCCCCGTACGCCGATGCGCACGGCGACATCCAGGTCCGCGGTCGAACGAGGCTCGCCCACCAGCGAGCTCGCCACCGAACCACCGAGGACGTAGCTGATGCCCAACATGTCGAACGTCTCGGCCATCCGAACCGCCAGCTCGAAGAGTCCGGCGCTCATGAGGTCACCGGCCGTTCGTCGCCGCGCTCCAGCCGAAGGCCTCCTCGACGACCTCCGGGCCGTGGAGGAGGACGGTGAGGTAACGCTGCTGCTCCGGGTGGGTGGCCTCCGGGTGCCGCTGGCGGATACCGGCCAGAGCCAGTGCCCTGACCTCGGCCGACAGCCGATCGACCACCGCCACCTTCTCGGTGGGGGACATCGACCGCCAGATCTCGACCTGCACCCGCCGAGCCTCGACTGAGGTGTCGGCGGGGAGCGCGGTCGGCACGCTGCCAGCCTACGGCCGTGCGCGGGGGCGGGCTCAGCCCGTGAAGCGCGGCTCGACCGCGGTCGGCGTCGCCGGCGGCGCCG
>CAZYPY010000158.1:0-4362 GCA_964649545.1 uncultured Microthrixaceae bacterium
GACGCCCGCGGCGGCCAGGTCGCGGTGCGCGGCTGGGAGGAGACCTCCGGCCGCTGGGTGCTCGACGTCGCCCGAGAGTTCGAATCCGCCGGCATCGCCGCCCTCGTCGTCACCGACATCGGCCGGGACGGCACCCTCGGGGGCCCGGACGTCGACGGCCTCGCGGCGGTGCTCGCCGCCACCACGGTCGACGTGGTCGCCTCCGGCGGCGTGGGCACCCTGACCGACCTCGAACGCCTCCGCGCCCTCGACGCCGGTGGGCGGCGCCTCAGCGGCGCCATCGTCGGGCGCGCCCTCTACGAGGGCGCCTTCACCCTGGACGAGGCTCTGGCGGCCTCGGCGGGGGTCTGAGGTGCGCACCGCTCGGGTGATCCCCTGCCTCGACGTGGACGGCGGCCGCGTCGTCAAGGGCGTGAACTTCGTCGACCTGGTCGACGCCGGCGACCCCGTCGAGCTGGCCGCTCGCTACGACCGCGAGGGCGCCGACGAGGTCGTGTTCCTCGACATCACCGCGTCCTCCGACGCCCGCGACACCATCGTCGACGTGGCCCGACGCACCGCCGAGGAGGTGTTCATCCCCTTCACCATCGGGGGCGGCATCCGGTCGGTCGACGACGCCCGGCGTCTCCTGCGGGCCGGTGCCGACAAGGTCTCCATCAACACCGCGGCCATCGAGCGCCCCGAGCTCATCGGTGAGATCGCCACCGAGTTCGGGGTGCAGTGCGTGGTGGTGGCCATCGACGCCCGGCGCGCCACCGCCGACCACGACGGCCCCGCCTTCGAGGTCTACACCCACGGCGGGCGGCGGCCGACCGGGCTCGACGCCGTGGCCTGGGCGGCGGAGTGCGAGCGGCGGGGCGCCGGCGAGATCCTGCTCACCTCGATGGATCGGGACGGCACCCGTGACGGCTTCGACCTCGAGCTCACGAGGGCGGTGAGCGACGCCGGCAACATCCCCGTCATCGCCAGCGGCGGTGTGGGCACCCTCGACCACCTGGCCGACGGCGTCGAGCAGGGCGGCGCCGACGCGGTGCTCGCCGCCTCCATCTTCCACTTCGGCGAGCACACCGTGGCCGAGGCCAAGGCCCGTCTGGCCGAGCGGGGGATCGCGGTCCGGCCCGCGTGAGCGCACAGCGGTGGTTCGCGGCGGCGGTGGTGGCCGGCGTGGTGCTGCTCGGCGCCGTGGCGTGCGGAGGCGAGGGCGAGCCGGGCGACGGCGAGGACACCCTCACGTCTCCTGCGCCCGCCGCGGGTGGCGCCGAGGCGACGGTGCCCGCCGAGGGCGGCGACGCCGTGCTGATCCCGCCGGCGGGGGAGACCAGCCCGACGAGTGGCCCGCCCAACACCGATCCGCTCGCGGCCGCGGCGGCGCCCGACCCCGCCACCTGTGCGGGCCGCACGGCGGCACCGTCGTCGGCCGCCGACGACCTCGACCTGCGGGTCGTGCTCGGCGAGTCCCTGACGACGGGCCGCGTGCGCTGGGCGCTCGAGGTGCGCAACCAGGGCGACGCCGCCGTCACCCTCGTGTACCCGACCGCGCAGGACGGCGACGTGGTGCTGCGCCGAAACGGCGAGGAGGCGTACCGCTGGAGCGCCGGCCGCGCCTTCGCCCAGGGTGAGCGCTGCCAGGTCATCGGCGCGGCCCAGGCCTACCGGTTGGAGCTCGGCCGTTCGCCGCTCGACGTCCCGGCGGGCGACTACGAGCTCGTGGCCCGCCTCGCCGCCGAGCCGGCGCCAGAGCCGGCGCGGCTCGAGGTCACCGTCGACCGCCCGGACGGCGGGTGACGGCCGGTACGGTGACCACCATGGCTGCCAACGGAGCGACGACGCCGTCGACCGACGACGAGAAGCTCCCGATCAAGATGCTCAACGACCGGATCCTGGTGCGCACCTCATCCGAGGGCGAACGCCGGTCGAGCGGCGGCATCGTGATCCCCGCCACCGCCCAGGTGGGCAAGCGCCTGGTGTGGGCCGAGGTCGTGGCCTCCGGTCCCAACGTCCGCAGCATCGAGCAGGGCGACCACGTGCTGTTCAACCCCGAGGACCGCTACGAGGTCGAGGTGCGGGGTCAGGACTACGTGATCCTGCGCGAGCGCGACATCCACGCGGTCGCCGCCCCTCGCATCGACGCCGAGGGCTCCACCGGCCTCTACCTCTGAGCCCATGACGTTCACCGCCGCGCCCATCGAGGTGACCGCCGAGGAGCTCGGACGGGTTGTGTACGACGCCGACGGCCTCGTGCCGGCCATCGTCCAGGACGCGTCCAACGGCGAGGTCCTGATGATGGCGTGGATGAACGCGGAGTCCCTCGAACGAACCCTCGCCACCGGGCGCACCTGGTTCTGGAGCCGCTCCCGAGCCGAGCTCTGGTGCAAGGGCGAGACGTCGGGGGACCGCCAGTACGTCCGCGCGGCCTTCTACGACTGCGACGGGGACACCCTCCTGTTCGTGGTCGACCAGGAAGGGCGCGGCGCCTGCCACACCGGCCTGCGCTCGTGCTTCTTCCGCGCGTTCGGCCACCCCGACCGCGACCCGTCCGCCGAGCCGGCGGCCGGGGAATCGCCCGCCTGAGCCTCGACAAGGACGGACCCGACGGTGCCCCAGCCCAGCCGTGACGAGTTCCACGCCCTGGCCCGCGACCACACCGTCGTGCCGGTGTGGCGCGACCTGCTGGCCGACATGATCACCCCCGTCGCCGCCTTCGCCCGCCTCGTCGGCGACGCGCCGGGCTTCCTGCTCGAGTCGGTCGAGCACGGCGAGCGCTGGAGCCGCTGGTCGTTCGTGGGCCGCAACCCCCTCACCACCATCGTGGCCAAGGGCGGACGGCTCGAGGTCGACGGCGAGCTCCCCCTCGGCGTGCCCACCGACCAGGGCGTCCTGGCCACCCTCGAGCACCTGCTCGAGGTCTACCGGTCGCCGCAGCTGCCCGACCTGCCCCCGCTGCACGGCGGGGTCATCGGCTACCTGGGCTACGACGTCGTCCGGGAGGTCGAGCACCTGCCCGACGTGCCGCCCGACGACCAGGGCCGCCCCGACGCCGTGCTGTCGGTGATCGGTCAGCTCGCCGCCTTCGACCACTGGCGCCAGCGGGTCACCCTCATCGAGAACGTCATCGTGGAGCCCGGTGCGACCGCGGAGGCCCTCGACGCGGCCTACGACGCCGCGGTGGCCCGGCTCGACCAGCTGGCCGCCGACGGGGCCCGTCCGGTGGCCGAGCCCCTCGTCGAGCCGCCCGACCCCTCCGAGCCGCTGCCCGAGGTCACCTCGACCATGGGCGCCGAGGTCTACTGCGCCGCGGTCGACGTGGCCAAGGAGCACATCCTCGCCGGCGACATCTTCCAGGTGGTGCTGGCCCAGCGCTTCGACCTCGAGCTGGACGCCGACCCGTTCGCGGTCTACCGGGTGCTCCGCCAGGTGAACCCCAGCCCGTACATGTACTTCCTGCGCCACCCCGAGGTGACCATCGTGGGCTCGTCGCCCGAGCCCATGGTCCAGCTGCTCGACGGCCGGGTCGTCTCCCGTCCCATCGCCGGCACCCGCCCCCGGGGCACCACCGACGAGGAGGACCGTCGCCTCGGCGCCGAGCTGGCCGAGCACCCCAAGGAGGTCGCCGAGCACGTGATGCTGGTCGACCTCGCCCGCAACGACGTGGGCCGGGTGGTGCGCTTCGGCACCGAGAAGGTCGACGAGATGATGACCCTCGAGCACTACAGCCACGTCATGCACCTCACCTCGCAGGTGTCCGGCGAGCTGGCCGAGGGCAAGACCCCGATCGACGTGCTGCGGGCGACGCTGCCGGCGGGCACCGTCTCGGGTGCCCCCAAGGTGCGGGCGATGGAGATCATCGACGCCCTCGAGCCGGTCAAGCGGGGCCCGTACGCCGGCGTGGTCGGTTACCTCGACTTCTCCGGCAACATCGACACCGCCATCGCCATCCGCACCATGGTGGTCGGCCCCGACGGCATCGCCTCGGTGCAGGCCGGCGCCGGCATCGTCGCCGACTCCGACCCGATGTCCGAGCACGAGGAGACGCAGAACAAGGCCCGCGCCCTGCTGGCCGCGGTGCCCGCCGCCCGACGCATGTCCGCCGCCGCGCAGGAGAAGGAGCACCCATGAGCCTCGTCGACGATGCCGCCGCCCTCCGCGCCGCCGTGGGCGGCGTGGTCACCGGCCGGGAGGTCGTGGAGGTGGCCGGTCCGGACGCAGCCACGTTCCTTCAGGGCCAGCTCAGCCAGGACGTGCTGGGACTCGCCGCCGGTGACTCGGCGTGGACCTTCGTCCTGCACCCCGATGGCAAGGTCGCGGCGTGGGGGCGGGTGACCCGCCTCGGCCCCGAGCGGTTCGTCCTCGACGTCGACGCCG
>CAZYPY010000158.1:4462-6473 GCA_964649545.1 uncultured Microthrixaceae bacterium
TGGGGGCGGGTGACCCGCCTCGGCCCCGAGCGGTTCGTCCTCGACGTCGACGCCGGTGCGGGCGAGGCCGTCGTCGCCCGCCTCTCGCGGTTCAAGCTGCGCGTCGACGCCACCATCGAGCCCCTCGACTGGCGGGTCGTGTCGCTGCGCGGGCCCGACACCCCCCGGGTCGACACCGGCGGGGCGGTCGCCGCCGATCCGGCCTGGCCGGGTGTGGTGGGCGTGGACCTCCTCGGCCCGGACCTCACCGTCCCCGTCGGGGTCCGCCCGGTCGACCCGATCGCCCTCGAGGCGCTGCGCATCGAGTCGGGCGTGCCCGCGATGGGCGCCGAGTTCGACGACCACACCATCCCCGCGGAGTCCGGCGTCGTCGAGCGCTCCGTGAGCTTCACCAAGGGCTGCTACACGGGCCAGGAGCTCACCGCCCGCATCGACAGCCGCGGCGGCAACGTGCCCCGCCACCTCCGCGGCCTGGTGCTCGCCGGCGCCGGCGGCCCCGTGCCGCCCGCCGGTGCCGAGATCGCGGTCGGCGGCGAGATCGTCGGCGCCGTGACGAGCGCCGCGCCGGGAGCCGTCGCCACGGTGGTCGCCCTGGGCTACGTGAAGCGGGCCGTCGAGCCGCCTGCCGGCGCTGTGGTGCGCTGGGACGGCGGCGAACTGGGCGGGGAGGTGCGCGTGCTGCCCCTCCTACCATTGCCCGCGTGACCCACTACGAGGTGCTGGGCGTCGAGCCCACGGCCGACGCCGCCACGGTGCGGCGCGCCTACCTGCGCCTCGCCCGCGAGAACCACCCCGACTTCCACACCGCCGACGAGGTGGGTCGCCGGCGGGCCGAGCGCCGGATGCAGGAGGTCAACGACGCCTGGGCGGTCCTCGGCGACGAGGACGCCCGGCGGGACTACGACCGCGCCCTCGGCCGACCGAGCCGCCCCCGGCCGGGCTTCGAGCCCAAGTCGGGGCCGGCCTGGCATCCCGGCGGGACCGACGAGGACCCCACCATCGATCCCGACCTCGAGGACGACGAGCCGCTGACCGGGGCGTCGGTGCGGGGCTCGTGGACACTCCTCCCGGTCGCCCTGTTCGCCTCCTCGGTCGTGCTCTTCGCCGTGGCCATGGTGCTCCAAGCCGCCCCGCTGCTCGCCCTCTCGATGATCTGCTTCGCCTTCTCGCTCCTCGGCTTCGTACTGCTGCCCTTCCTGGCCATGGGGTCGAGCCGCCGCGACGACCTCGCCGACGGAGGTCGCGCGTGACCACCTACCTCGACCGCATCCTCACCGCGCACCGAGCCGCGGCGACGCACGACGACCGCCCCCTCGAGCCACTGCTCGAACAGGCGCACGCCATGGCGCCCACCCGGGGCTTCGAGGCCGCGCTCGAACGGCACGGGCTCGGCGTCATCGCCGAGGTCAAGCGCCGGTCGCCGTCGAAGGGCGACCTGCAGCCCCACCTCGACCCGGCCGGGGTGGCCCGCGCCTACGAGCGCGGTGGCGCCGCCTGTCTCTCCGTGCTCACCGACCGGGAGTTCTTCGGCGGCTCGCCCGAGGACCTCGCCGCCGCCCGCGCCGCGGTCTCGCTGCCCGTGCTGCGCAAGGACTTCACCGTGTCGGACCGCGACGTGTGCGACGCGCGCCTCATGGGGGCCGACGCCGTCCTGCTCATCGTCGCCGCCCTCGACGACCACGAGCTCGCCCACCTGCACTCGCTGGCGATCCGGATCGCCCTCGACGTGCTCGTCGAGGTCCACGACGCCGACGAGCTGAACCGGGCCCTCGACGTCGGCGCCACCCTCATCGGTGTGAACCAGCGAGACCTCGTCACCTTCGAGGTCGATCGGCGCCGGGCCGCCGACCTGCGCCCGATCATGCCCGGCGGCACCGTGTCGGTGGCCGAGTCCGGCGTCGGCGGCCCGGCAGACGCGGCGGCGCTGCGCGCCGCGGGCTACGACGCCATCCTCGTCGGCGAGTCCGTGGTCACCGCCGATGACCCGGAGGCCGCCGTCCGGGCCCTGGCG
>CAZYPY010000159.1:0-6463 GCA_964649545.1 uncultured Microthrixaceae bacterium
GGCAGGTCCTTGGCGGAGTGCACGGCGATGTCGGCCCGGCCGTCGAGCACCGCGGCCTGCACCTCCTTGACGAACACGCCCTTGCCCCCGATCTCCCAGATCGGGCGGTCGAGCTGCTGGTCGCCGGCGGTCTCCACCACCACCAGCGTCACCGCCACCCCGTGCGGCGCCAGCAGCTCGGCGACGTGGTCGACCTGCCACAATGCGAGCGGGCTGCCGCGCGTCGCCACCCGCAATCTCATGGCGAGACCCCTCGTTCTGGCACCGGATTTCGGTGCCAGAGCACCGAAATCCGGTGCCAGTTCGGGTCGACCTCAGGCATACGGCCACGGCGCGGCGCCGCGGCGCTCACAGGTCGAAGAGGGTGCGCAGGGACTCGGCGAGGCGCTCGCCCCGCGGGGTGCCGGCGGCGTCCTTGAGGCGCACGGTGGGGTCGTGCAGCAGCTTGGCGAGGATGCCCTTGGTGAGGGCCTCCACCGCCTCGCGCTCTCGGTCGCCGAGGCCGTCGAGCTTGCCGCGGAAGCGCTCGAGCTCGGCGAGGCGGATGTCCTCGGCGCGGTCGCGCATGCCCGCCACCAGCGGCGCCACCTCGCGGGCGGTGCTGATGGACAGGTAGCGGTCGAGCTCGTCGTGGACGATGCGGTCGACCGCGGACACCTCGCCGCGACGCTGGCGCAGGCCGGCCTCGGCGAAGACCCGCAGGTCGTCCATGTCGAGCAGGGTGACGCCGTCGAGCTCGCCGACGGCGGGGTCGATGTCGCGCGGCACGGCGATGTCGACGATGAGCAGCGGGCGCTCGCCGCGCCCCCCGATCGCCGGGGCCAGGTCGGCCTCCTCGAACATGATCGACGAGGCGCCGGTGGAGGTGAGCAGCAGGTCGACGTCGGCGAGGATCGCGGGCACGTCGTCCACGTGGACCGCGCGACCGCCGACCGACGAGGCCAGTTCCTCGGCCTTGGCCCACGTGCGGTTGGCGACGAGCAGCTCGGGCGGATCGGCGTCGTGCGACTCCGCGAGGGCGGCCAGCGAGGCGACCATGCCCCGGGCCATGTCGCCGGCGCCGAGCACGAGGATGCGGGTACCGGCGAGGCTGCCGAGCCGATCGGTGGCCATGGCCACCGCGGCCTGCGCCACCGACGTGATGTGGCGGGCGATGGCGGTCTCGGTGCGGGCCCGCTTGCCCACTTCGAGGGCGTGGCGGAAGAGCATGTTGAGCGACGGGCCCGCGGCCTGCTCGCTCTGGGCCAGCTCCCACGCGGACTTCACCTGACCGAGGATCTCGCTCTCGCCGAGCACGGCGGAGTCGAGGCCGGCGGCCACGCTGAACAGGTGGTTCACCGCCTCGTCGTCGTAGTGGGTGTAGAGGTGGTCGCTGAAGGCCTCGGGGGGCAGGTAGGCCATCTCGGAGAGGAAGTTCCGGATGTCCTGGTAGGCGGGGTGGAAGCGCTCGACGACCGCGTAGACCTCGGTGCGATTGCAGGTCGAGAGCAGCACGGCCTCGCCGATCTCGTCGCGCGAGCAGAGGTCGCCCAGGGCCTTGGGCAGGTGCGCGTCGCTGACGGTCATCCGCTCGAGCAGGTCGAGGGGGACGGTGCGGTGGTTGAGCCCGACTACGACGACAGACACGCCTGCAGGCGCTCCTTGGCTTCGGCGATGCGACCCTCTCGGATCAGCTCCAGCATTCCCGAGTCGAGCGCTCCTTGCCAGTCGAGGCCCTCGGTCGAGCGCCCCTCGGCTCGGATCTCCTCGCGGGCGTCGGCCAACACGTCGACCAGTGTCTCGTACTCGGGCCCGAACTCCGACGTGAACCGACGGCGCAGCCACGTCGCGAGCGCGGGGCTGTGGCCCCCCGTGGAGAAGGTCACCAGCAGTCGGCCCTGGCGGACGCGCGACGGCAGCGTGAAGGTGCAGTTGGCGGGATCGTCGGCGCTGTTGACCAGCACCCCGGCCCGCTGGGCGTCGAGGAACACGGCGTGGTTCGTGGCGGCGGAGCTCGTGGCGGTGATGACGAGCATTCGACCATCCAGGTCCGAGGGCTGGTAGGGACGTTGGTCCCATGTGAGCTGGTCGCCACCCTCGGGCGCCGCCACCGCGGCTGCGACCATCTCGGCGAGGTCCTCACCGAGCTCGAGGGCCACCACGTGCACGACCGCCCGGCACTCGAGCAGTCCGGCCACCTTGTCCGCCGCCACGCGACCCCCGCCCACCACGAGGCAGCGCCGGCCGGCCACCCGCAGGTTCACCGGGTAGAGGGGCTCGTCGACCGGCACGTCGGGACCCGGCCGTTCTCAGGCCGACTCGGCGCCCGCGCCTGCGGGCGACGCGTCGGCCGGATCGCCGCGGCGCTGCTGGTAGAAGCTCAGGATCTGCAGCTCGACGGCCAGGTCGACCTTGCGCAGCGACATGCCCTCGGGGACGGTCACGATGGCCGGGGCGAAGTTGAGGATCGAGCTCACGCCTGCGGCGACCATCCGGTCGGCCACGTCCTGGGCCGCGGCGGCCGGCGTGGCGATGATGCCGATGGCGGCCCGGTGCTCGGCCACGATGGCGGGCAGATCGTCCACGTGACGCACCACGATGCCGCCGATGCTCTTGCCCACCTTCCGGGGGTCGGCGTCGACCAACGCGGCCACGGGGAAGCCACGGTCGCCGAACCCGCCGTAGTTGGCCAGGGCGCGGCCGAGGTTGCCCACGCCGGCGATGATGACCGGCCAGTCGTGGGTGAGCCCCAGCTCCCGGCTCATCTGGAACAGCAGGTACTCGACGTCGTAGCCCACGCCCCGCGTGCCGTAGGACCCGAGGTACGAGAGGTCCTTGCGGACCTGGGCCGCGTTCACCCCGGCGAGCTCGGCGAGGCGCTCGGAGGAGATCGTGGCGGTCTTCTCGTCCGCCAGGCCGAGGAGCGTGCGCAGGTACACCGGCAGTCGCGCCACGGTGGCCTCCGGGATGTGCCGGTCCGCCGCCTTCTTCACCGGGCGAGCCGCGCGACCCTCCATGCGGCCGACGGTACCGCTCATGTGCCGGCGTTCACAAAGTCCCTACTTGAGGCTGCGGCGGAGCACCTTGCCAGCCACGTTGTGGGGCAGCTCGTCCACGAACATCACCTTGGACGGGCACTTGTAGCGGGCCAGGTTGTCGGCGCACCACGCGATGACGTCGTCCTCCTCCACCGCGAACCCCGGCGCGGTCACCACGAAGGCCTTGACCGCCTCGCCCGAGTGCGGGTGGGCGACGCCCACCACCGCGGCGGCCTCGATGGCGGGGTGCTCCATGAGCACGTCCTCGACCTCGGCGGGGTACACGTTGAAGCCCGACACGATGATGAGGTCCTTGGCCCGGTCGACGAGGAAGAGGAAGCCGTCGTCGTTCACCACCGCGAGGTCGCCGGTGCGCAGCCACCCGTCGGGGGTGAGCGCGGCGGCGGTGGCCTCGGGGTCGTTCCAGTAGCCGTGGAAGACGTTCGGGCCCTTCACCCACACCTCGCCCTCGTCGCCGATGAGCACGTCGTCGCCATGGGGGTCGACCAGGCGCATCGAGACCCCGGACACCGGGCGGCCGATCGAGCCGAGCGGGGCGTCGGGCAAGCCGTTGCTGGTCGCCACGACCGGCGAGGTCTCGGTGAGGCCGTAGCCCTCGGTGAGGCGGAGGCCGAAGCGGTCGGCCACCTTGCGGGCCACCTCGTCGGGCAGCTTGGCCGCACCCGAGGTGGCCAGCCGCACCGTGGCCATCGCGTCGGCGGACGCATCGGGCTGGTCGGCCAGCGCGCCCCACATGGTGGGCGGGCCGGACACCAGGGTGACGCGGTGGCGCTGGATGGCCTCGAGGGCGGAGGACGGGTCGAACCGCTCGGTCAGCAGCACCGCGCTGCCGGTGGCGAGGGCGCCGCCCAGCACCACGTTGAGGCCGAAGATGTGGAACAGCGGGATGACGCCGAAGCTCACGTCGTCGGGCTCCTGGGCGCGGCCCGGGCTGGCCTGCACCTGCTCGAGGTTCGCGAGCAGGTTGCCGTGGGTGAGCATCGCCGCCTTGGGCGAGCCCGCGGTGCCGCTGGTGAACATGAGCACGGCGAGGTCGTCGGGCTCGCGCTCGACGACGGGGACGGGGTCGGCGTCGAGGAGCTGGTCGAAGGTGACGGACTCGCCGATGCCCGCACCGGTGGGGCCCACGACGTACTCCAGGGCCGGGGTCTGGGCCCGGTCGATGCCGGTGAAGGCGTGCCGGCCGGCGGGACCGACGATCAGGGCCCTCGCGCCGATGGCGGCGAGCTCGCGCTCGAGCTCGCGGTTGGGGCTGGCGGGGTTGAGGGGGACCGCCACGAGGCCCGCCCCGAGCACCGACAGGTACGAGACCACGAAGTACCAGTTGTTCGCGCACAGCAGGGCCACGCGGTCGCCGGGCTCGAGGCCGAGGCGGACGAGGCCGCCGCGGAAGGCCGCGACCTGCTCGCGCAGGGTGCCGTAGGTCGTCTTCTCCCCCCGACTGATGATCGCGACGGCGTCGGCGGGGTGCGGCTCGATCAGGCTCGCCAGGTTCACGGGCCTCAGTCCACCAGATTCCGCTGCCGATAGCACCTTGTGACCGACACGGGGCGGCCCCGCGGGGCCGACGCGACCGCTTCGCCGGGCGAGCTGGCCATCGAGACCTGGGACCTGACCCGCAGCTTCCCGAGTGGACGGGCGGTGGACTCGCTGACCTTCGACGTGCGCCGCGGCGAGGTGCTCGCCCTCCTCGGGCCCAACGGCGCCGGCAAGACCACCACGATCCGGATGCTCGACGGAGTGCTCGGACCCGACCGCGGCGCGGCCCGGGTCCTCGGCCTCGATCCCGCGACTCAGGGCGACGACGTCCGCCGTCGGACCGGCGTGCTCACCGAGAACGCCGGCCTGGACGAGCGCCTGACCGCTCGCGAGAACCTCGCCTTCGCCGCCCGTATCCGGGGCCTGCCCCGCCGGACGGCGGCCCGGCGCGCCGGCGAGCTGCTCGAGGCCTTCGGGATGGCGGCCGAGGCCGACCGGACGGTGGCCGGGTTCTCGACCGGCCAGCGCAAGCGGGTGGCCCTCGCTCGGGCGCTCCTGCACGACCCCGACGTGCTCTTCCTCGACGAGCCCACCTCGGGCCTCGACCCCGCCGCCACCCGCGACGTGGTGGCCCACATCGGCGCGCTCGCCACCGAGCACGGCCGCACGATCATCCTCTGCACCCACTTCCTGGGCGAGGCCGGCAAGCTCGCCGACCGCATGGCGGTGCTGCACCACGGCCGCCTGCAGGCCTTCGGCGAGCCCGAGGCCATCGCCGCCGACCTCTGGAGCGGCCTCGCCGCCGACCTCGACCTCGGCGCACCCGCCGACGCCGAGACGCTTGAGCGGCTCGGTCGGGTCGTCGGCGTCCACGAGGTCGAGGTCGCCCCCGACGGGGCCACGCTGCTGGTGCAGGACCGGGAGGTGCTACCGGAGGTCGTCGCCGTCCTGGTGCAGGCCGGCGTGCGGGTCTACGGCGCCACCCCCCGGGCCCCGACCCTCGAGGACGTCTACTTCGAGCTGGAGGCTCGGCGGGCCGCGGCCACGGACGGCGGCGCCGGTCCCGACGCGGGTCCGGGCCCCGAGCCCGTTTCCCGACGGGCCGCAGGCCAGAGCGCCGGCGAGGAGGTGGCGGCGTGACCGCGATCAGCACCCGCCCCGCCGCGCCCGAGGCCCCGCTCGTGACGGGCACCAGCTCCCGCCGCCACCGCCTCGAGGCCATCCGGGCCATCGTGGCCAAGGACCTCACCGCGGTGCGCCGGTCGAAGGCCGTCGTGCTGCCGATGCTGTTCGTGCCCGTCCTGCTGCTGATCGTGCTGCCCCTGGTGATCGGGCTCATCGCCTCCCACAGCCAGGCCGTCGAGGTCGACGAGTTCCTGTCCCGCCTACCCGCCGGCGTGGCCGAGCCCATCACCGCGCTCCCCCGCCAGGAGCAGATGGTCGTGCTCGTGAACGGCTACCTGCTGGCCCCGCTGTTCCTGATCGTCCCGTTGATGATCTCGGCGGTGCTCGCCGCCGACGCCTTCGCCGGCGAGAAGGAGCGCAAGACCCTCGAGTCGCTGCTGCACCTGCCGATGCCCGACCGGGACCTCTTCCTGGCCAAGCTGGCCTCCGCCTTCATCCCGGCGCTCGCGGTCTCGTGGATCGGGTTCCTCTGCTTCGCCACGGTGGCCAACGCTGTGGCCTGGCCGGTGATGCACCGCCTGTTCCTGCCCACCCAGCTCTGGATGGTGATGATCGTCTGGGTGGCGCCGGCGGTCGCCGCCCTCGGCCTCGGCGTGATGGTCCGGGTGTCGGCCCGGGCCCGCACCGCCCAGGAGGCCAACCAGCTCGGCGGCGCCGTGATCCTGCCGCTGATCTTCCTGGCCATGGGCCAAGCGACCGGGCTGCTCCTCGTCGACCTGCCCGTGGCGATCGGCATCGGCGCCCTCGTCTGGCTGCTCGCG
>CAZYPY010000160.1:0-6455 GCA_964649545.1 uncultured Microthrixaceae bacterium
GTGGAGGTCACGCCCGAGGTGCCGGACACGAGGTCGGTGCCGCTGGCCACCGCGCTCGACCACGCCCGCAGCGAGTACGAGCGGCTGTTGGGCCGCGAGGGCGAGGTCATGGACGCCCTCGCCGACGTCAGCGCCGACCGGGCCGAGAGCCTGCGGGACCTCGATCGGGCACAGGCCCGCGAGCGCGAGCTCCAGGGGCAGGTGGACGACGGGCGTCGCCAGCTCACCACGTTCCGGCTGGGCGGCGAGCTCGCGATCACCGGCTTCCACTTCCCGGTGGCGGGCCCGCACGACTTCAGCGACACCTGGCACGCGCCCCGATCGGGCGGACGCCTCCACGAGGGCACCGACGTCTTCGCGGCCGAGGGCACCCCCCTGCGGGCGGTCGAGCGGGGGGTGCTGGCGGGCGTCGGCACCGGGGAGCTCGGCGGCATCAAGCTCTGGCTCGTCGGGGAGAGCGGCACGCAGTACTACTACGCCCACCTGCGGGGCTACGCCCGCGGCGTGGCGGACGGGGTGCTCGTCGACGCCGGCGAGGTGATCGGCTTCGTCGGCCACACGGGCAACGCCGCGAGCACGCCACCGCACCTGCACTTCGAGGTGCACCCCGAGGGGGGTGATCCCGTCAACGGCTACCCGCTCCTGGCCGCCGCCGACGGGGTGCGGGCGCCGGTCGGCACCGCCACCCCGTCCACCCCCGCTCCGACCTCCACAACCTCGACGACCTCGACGACCTCGACGACCTCCACGACCTCCACGACCTCCACCCCGGCGAACCCCGACGACACGACGACCGCGACGACCGCCGCCGGCGCCCCGGCGGTGGTGCCGGGCCGATCGGTCGCCGCGGAGCGTCCCGAGGTGGCCGCGGCCTGGGGCGACGACGGCCAGGTCGCCGAGGGCCTCCGAGCACCCCGGGGCGTGGCGGTCGCGGCCGACGGCCGGGTGTTCGTGGCCGACACCGAACGCGACCGGGTCCTCGTGCTCACCCCCGACGGCACCCCGCTGGCCACCTGGGGCTCGTCGGGGAGCGCGGCGGGCCGATTCCACGAGCCGCAGGGCGTGGCGGTCGCCGCCGACGGCACCGTGTACGTGACGGACACGGGCAACGGGCGGGTACAGCACCTGACCGCCGACGGCGAGGCCCTCGACTCCTGGGACGGGTCGGGTACGCCCGCGGGGCGCATGAACGCGCCGACCGGTGTGGCCGTCGACCGCCGGGGGCGGGTCTACGTGGTCGACTCGCTCAACGACCGGGTGCGGGTCGTCACGGCCGAGGGCGAGCCCGTGCGCTCGTGGGGCGGCTTCGGCGACGAGCCCGGCCGGTTCGCCGACCCGACCGGGGTGGCCATCGGCCCCGACGGTGACGTCTACGTGGCCGACACCTACAACGCCCGGGTGCAGCGCTTCACCCCGAGTGGGCGCTTCGTGGCGGAGTGGACCGACGGGCTGCGCCGACCCGCGGCGGTCACCGTCACCGCGGCCGGCGACGTCCTCGTCGCCGATCGGCGGTCCGGCACGATCCGCCAGTTCGACGCCGACGGCTCGCTGCGGCAGGCGTGGGGCGATCGGGTCGTGGACCCCGGTGAGCGGCCGGCGGGCCTCGACCACCCCGCCGCGCTCGTCCTCGACGGGCGCGGCCGGCTGCTCCTGACGGACACGGGCCACGGTCGCGTCCTGGCGTTCCGCTGGCGCTGATCCGACGCCCGCCGGTGCGGCCCGGAAGCCAAGCAGGTCACCGCGACGCGGTCTCGGCGCCCACCGGGGTCGTGGCGCGCTCGGCCTCCGGCAGTCCCGACCAGTCGCCGGTGTCCCGTGGGCCCGCCGCCGGTGCCACCGTGACGGGGATGCCGGTGAGGTGGGCCATGCCCGAGGCGGGATCGACCGAGTCGGGGCCGTCGGCGGCGAGCAGGTTGACGTTCACGCCGCGGGTCTTCGACGCCACCGACAGGCCGGTGGCGTGCTGGTGGCCCCAGCCGTGGGGGAGGGCCACGCACCCGGGGAGGAGATCCTCGAGCAGGCGGACGGGGAGGCGCACCGTGGCGGTCGCCGAGGTCACGTCCGCCACGTCGCCCTCGGCCAGGCCGAGCCGGGCGGCGTCGTCGGGATGGACGTAGAGGTGGTTGGTGTCGCCGTCGGGCCCGCTGACCATGCCCTCGTGGTTGTGGGTCCAGGAGTTGTGCGTCTTGGTTCGGCGCTTGGTGATCAGCTTGAGGGTGCCGTCCGCGACCCGCTGCTGCTCGGCGGCGAAGTCGGCGCCCAGGCGTCCGGCCCGCTCGACGAGGCGCTCGGGGGCGAGGTGCACCCGCTTGTCCTCGGTGACGATCCGCCCGCCGAGGAAGGTGCCCGCCTCGTGGTCGGGGCGGGCCACGCCGTGCGGCGAGCGCAGTAGGGCCTTGAAGCTCGGCTGGCGGGTCAGGCGCAGGAGCCAGCCGAGCAGCGCCTCCTGGGGCACGCGCCGCTGGGCGCCCGGGTCGGCCTGGCGCCGCTGGGCGGTGTGGCGGGCGGTGGCGAGCTCCAGCGTCCGCTGCGCCACCTTCGAGCCGAACAGGCCGACGCCGCAGGCGCGGGCCAGGTCGAGGTAGATCGTGGCCTCGTCGCGCTGCTCGCCGACGGGCTCGACCACGGCCTCGGTGGCCTGGAGGTACGGCCGGCTCTGGAGACCGAGCATGAGGGGGAAGATGAAGGGCAGGTCGGGCCGCTGCAGCGGGTCGGTGGCGGGCAGGGTGAAGTGGGCCAGCGAGCCGGTCTCGTTGCGGTAGATGTCGACGGTCACCAGCAGGTCGAGCGAGCCGAAGGCCTCCCGCAGCCGGTTGGCGTTGGCCATGGTGATGAGGGGGTTGCCACCGGTGACGAAGAGGGCCCGCACCTGGCGGTCGCCGGGGGTGAGGATCTCGTCGGCGAGGATGCCGCCCGGGTAGGCGTCGTTCACCTTCCGGAAGCCGCCGATGCGCGAGGTGTCGTCCTTCATGAGGGTCCCGGAGCGCAGCCCGAACTTGGCGAAGTCCATGACGCCGCGCCCGACGAGGGTGCCGCCGGGTCGGTCGAGGTTCCCCGAGACCGCGTTGATCACCTCCTGGAGCCAGTAGGCGAGCACGCCGTTGGTGCCCATGTTCACGCCGGTGGAGCTGTAGAGCGCAGCGCCCTCGGCATCGCGGTAGGCGGCGACCAGGTCGCGGAGCACGTCGACGGGGATGCCCGCGACCTCGGCGGTGCGCTCGGGCGACCACGGCTCGGCCAGGCGGACGACCTCGTCGAAGCCCGTGGTGTGCTCGGCCACCCGGGCCTCATCGACCCCGCCGCGGCGGACGAGCTCGCGCAGGAACGACAGGTAGAAGAACACGTCGGTGTCGGGGCGGATGAAGACGTGGTCCGACGCCACCCGGGCGGTCTCGGTGCGGCGGGGGTCGACCACGATCACCCGACCGCCGCGGCCGATGATCTCCTTGATCCGCTTGGTGGGGTCGGGCACCTGCAGGAAGCTCCACTTCGACACCACCGGGTTGGCCCCGACGATGATCAGGCACTCGGTGCGGTCGACGTCGGGGAACGGCAGCGAGAAGGGGTAGCCGTAGATCTCACGGGACGCGGCGAACTTGTTGGCGCAGTCCTGGGTGGCGCTGGCGTACATCGACGTGGACCCCAGCCCGTCCATGAAGCCCTGGGCGAACACGGGGTGCAGCACCCCGAAGCCCGCCGCGGTGCCGACGTACATCGCCACCGCGTCGGGGCCGTGCTCGTCGACGATGGCCCGCACCCGCCGGCCGATCTCGGCGTTGGCGTGGTCCCACGAGACCGGTCGCCAGTCGTCGCCGACCCGCTCCATCGGGTGGGTCAGGCGGTCGGGCGACCGGTACATCTCGTGCTGGCGGATGCCCTTGATGCAGGCGAAGCCGCCGGTCGCGACGTGGTCGTCGTCGGGCCGGATCTTCGTGATGGCGCCGTCCTCGACGGTCACCTCGAGCCCGCACAGGGACTCGCAGATCCGGCAGAACGTGTGCTGGGTGGTGGCGCCCCCCTGGGCCGCCCCGGTGGTCGCGGTCACCTGCGCTCCTGCTCGTCGGTTGCGGTCAGGGTAGACAGGGGCGATGGGCGACTCGGGGTCGAGCGGGGGAGCGGTGCACGTCGGGCCGCGGCGGGCGCTGTCACGCGGGGCGTCGTTCGGAGTGGTCGCGGTGGCCTACCTGCTGGCCCTGGCGGCCGGCGTGGTCTCCGGTGCGGTCGACGACGGCTCGCCGTACCTGGCCGTGGCCGCCGGCATGTTCGCCGCGACCGTGGTCGTGTTCGTGTTCAGCCGGGCGGTGAACAACACCTCGATGTTCGACGCGTACTGGAGCGTCGCCCCGCCGGTCGTCGCGGTGTACCTGGTGACGGTCGCCGAGCCGGGTGTCCCCGGGACCCGGCAGGCGCTGGTGCTCGGGGTCGTGTTCCTCTGGGCGATCCGGCTCACCGCCAACTGGGCGCGCGGCTGGCCCGGGCTCGACCACGAGGACTGGCGCTACGTCGAGATGCGCACGAACGGTCACCCGTACTGGTTGCAGAGCTTCTTCGGCCTCCACCTGGTCCCGACCGTCGAGGTGTACCTCGGCTGCCTGCCCCTCGTGCCCGCGCTGGCCCGGGGCACCGAGCCGGTCGGCGTCGTCGACGTGCTGGCCCTGCTGCTGGGACTTGCCGCCGTCATCCTCGAGCTCGTCGCCGACGAGCAGCTGCGCCGCTTCAACCGGACGAAGGCCCCGGGCGACGTCTGCGACGTGGGCCTCTGGTCGTGGTCGCGTCACCCGAACTACTTCGGCGAGCTCTGCTTCTGGTGGTCGCTGTTCCTGTTCGGCCTGGCCGCGGCGCCGGGCTACTGGTGGACGATCGTCGGGGCCGTGTCCATCACGGTCATGTTCGCGGCGGCGTCGATCCCCATGCTCGAGAAGCGCAGCGCCGCCCGCCGCCCTGCCTGGGCGGACTACGCCCGGCGCACCTCGATCCTCGTGCCACGGCCGCCGCGCTCCTGAGCCCGGTTCGCCGGGCGCTGGGACCGTCGACTCGGTAGCGTCGTGGCCCCGGGGCGAGACCGGGGTGACGGGAGGCTGGGGCCATGGGGAACGGCAAGGACACGTTCACGATCGAACGGTCGGCGACCATCGCCGCACCGGCGTCGGCGGTGTACGAGCGGTTGGCGGACTTCCACCGCTGGGGCGAGTGGTCGCCCTGGGAGGAGCTCGACCCGCAGATGACCCGGACCTTCTCGGGGGCCGAGTCGGGCCAGGGTGCGGTCTACGAGTGGAGTGGGAACCGCAAGGCGGGCGCCGGCCGGATGGAGGTGGTCGAGGCCGACGAGCCCACCGCGGTCGTCATCGACCTCCAGTTCCTCAAGCCGTTCAAGTCCCACAACACGACCCGCTTCGACCTGGACGGGGCCGACGGCACCACGACGGTGACGTGGTCGATGACGGGGCCCATGACCTTGATGACCAAGGTCATGGGCATCTTCAAGAGCATGGACGCGATGGTCGGCCCCGACTTCGAGAAGGGGCTGGCCCAGCTCAAGGCGGCGGCCGAGTCCTGAGCGACTCGGTCTCGCGCCGGCTCAGGCGCGGCCCAGGATGCGCTCGACCCGTAGCTCGATGGCGACCCGGTCGTCGCGCTCGCGCGGCGCCTGGTAGCGCTCGCCGTATCGGCGCTCGGCTTGAGCCACCCGGGCGGGGTCGTCCGTGACGATCGCGTTGCCCTCGAGCGTCAGCCATCGGCCGCCGTCCAGCTGGCTCACCGCGGCGGGGCCTCCGGTGGCGAGGTTGCGGGCCTTGCGGGACGAGCGGGAGGTGATGATCCGCACGAGGCGGGCCCCGGGGTCGTAGGAGAACCCCACGGGCACCACGTGGGGGGAGCCGTCGGGGCGCAGGGTGGTGAGGGTGGCGAGGTGGCGCTCGTCCAGAAAGGCGAGCACCGCCGGTCCGGGGTCGTCGACGTCGATGGCCACGGTGGCGAACCTACCGCCGGACCCCTCGGGCTTCCCGGTCGGGCGCCGGACCGGCCAAGATCGTGGTCATGGCCGACCCCGACGGCGCCGCGTCCGACGAGGGACCCGCGAACCAGACCGAACCGGGGCACCACGAGCACCACCACCCCGAGGGCACGGCGCCCTTCCTGCCCGAGTCGTGGTGGGGCCTGAGCCTGTTGCGCCGCCGGGAGATCGCGGTCGGCCTCGTCGCGGTGGTCGTCCTCGGCATCGGCCTCGCCGGCTACCTGGTCCTGGCCGGCGGGAGCGGCGACGACGGCCGCGGCTCGCAGGAGGCGGCGGCCGACACCTCCCCGACGACGGCACCCGCCGCCGGCGCCACGCCGAGCGCCACGGTCCCCGACACCGACCCCTCCGAGTACGTGGCCTCGATGTCGCCGCAGCGGGTCGAGACCTTCAACTCCCTCGCCCAGTGCGAGTCGAGCGGCGACTGGTCCGCCGACACCGG
>CAZYPY010000161.1:0-6387 GCA_964649545.1 uncultured Microthrixaceae bacterium
CCGAAGAACGCGGCGGCCACGTCGGCGGCGAAGTAGCACCAGCCGGTCGAGCCGTCCGCGCGTGAGACCTCGGCGTACAGGTCGACGATGTCGGCGAGCGGGAGCTCGAGGCCGCCCACGGCCTTCGGCACCATGGGCCCGTAGAGGCCGGCGTCCTCCAACGCGTCCAGCGAGGCCTTCGCCATGGGCTCGCCGGGCGGGGTCGCCTCCGCGGCGGCGTCGAGGACGGGGAACAGCTCGCGGGCAGCGTCGAGGAGCGCGGTCATGGCGGTAGGCAAGCAGGCCGGCGGCCCACCGCGCCAGCGGCGTCGGTCCCGCCTGCGTCAGGTTGCTGCTGCTGCGGGTCACAGGGGGTAGGTTCGCCCCATGCGTCTGTCGGGTCGCGTCGCCCTCGCCGTCGTGGCGGCGCTGCTCCACGTCGGCTCGGCCGGGGCGGCCTCCCGCCAGACCGAGCCCGAGGGCGGCCTTGCGGTCACGGTGTTCCCCTCCGGGAACCCCGACCAGGCCGTCTGGGACTACGAGATCGACGACCTCACCTGCATCAACGGATCGACCGTCACCGTCGCCGGCGTGGACGCCACCGTCACGCCGACCGACGACCAGACCGGCACCATCTCGTTCCCCGTGGGCACCCCGGGCGGGTCGTACCTCGCCACCTTCGAGTGCGACACCGGCAAGGGGGTGGTCAGCGGCACGCTCGCGCTCACCTTCGCGGCCGTCACCGTGACCAAGGTGGTGGAGGGCGAGGCCCCGGCCGACGCCACCTTCCCGGTGACGGTGGCCTGCAACACCGCCGCCGGCGCCGGCGTGTCGACTGAGTTCGGCGAGGGCACTGGGGGGATCGTCCTCGACACCGAGATCACGTTCCCCGCCACCGGCGGGAGCCAGTACCTCGTCGCGTACACCCCGCAGAGCTGCTCGATCGCCGAGCTCGACGACGCCGGCGCGGTGAGCGCCACCCTCGGGCTCGCCGACTGCGGTGACGGTCGCACGACCAACGCCGCCCCCGCGGGTGAGGCGGCCGGGCCCGACGGCGGCTTCGTGATCTTCGAGCCCACCGACTGCACCCAGACGATCACGAACGTGTTCGCCGCCGCGGCCCAGCCGGCCGACGTGGTCCAGCCGCAACCGGCGTTCACCGGCTGACCGCTGGGCCCCACCGGCACGTGAGTCACCCGACCGTCGTCACCGGCAGCGCGTCGGGGCTGGGCGCCGCCCTGATGTCCCGCCTCGCCGCCGCGGGACGACCCGCCATCGGCGTCGACGTGGTCGACGGCCCGGGGGTGCACGTCCTCGCCGACCTCGGGACGCCGACCGGCCGGGCGACCCTGGTCGAGGAGGTCGGGCGACGCACCGACGCCCTCGACGGGCTCGTCTCGTGCGCCGGCGTGTCACCCCTGCACCCCGACCCCGCCGTCGTGGTCAGCGTCAACGCCTTCGGCGCGCTGGCGGTGCTCGACGGCCTGCGACCGCTGCTCGAGCGGGGAGAGCGCCCGGCGGCGGTGGCCATCGCCAGCATCGGCGCGGTGGACGGCACCGCCGACGAGGGTCTCCTCGCCGTCCTCGAGGCGGGGGACGAGGAGGCCGCCCGGGCCGCCGCGGTCGACGACACCCCGTACCGGTCGGCGATCGCCTACTCGACCGCCAAGCGCGCGGTCGCCTTCGGGGTGCGGCGACGGGCCGGCGCGTGGGGGGCCGCCGGCGTCCGCCTCAACGCCGTCGCCCCCGGGCGCATGGAGACGCCGATGCTCGACGGGCTCCTCGCCGACCCGGTCGTCGCCGCGGGGATCGGGATGCTCCCCACCGGCGTGCAGGCCAACGGCACCGCGGACGAGGTGGCCGGTGCGGTCTGGTTCCTGCTCGGTCCCGATGCGGTGTTCGTGCACGGCCAGGTGCTGTTCGTCGACGGCGGCTCCGACGCACTCATGCGCCCCGACGTCCTCTGATCGCAGCCGACCCCGTCTGGCCCACGCCCCGCCCCGACTTTCCAACAGAAACCGAAGGTGGTGCCGCGCGTTCCTGCTGGAGGACGGGCGCGGCAGGCGAGGATCGGTCAGGTGGCGGGGTACGGGTCCCAGGCCGGCGGGGCGGTGCGCAGGTGCGCTTCGACCAACGAGCGGAAGGTGGCGGGGTCGAGGCTGCTCTCGAGGTCTTCGTCCGCCAGGCGCAGCCCCGCGGTCAGGCTTCCCGGCGCGTCCGCGACCCACCGGGCACCACGGGACTCGCGGTCGGTGAGCGTGGCGGCGAGCGGGCCCAGGTCACGGCGAGGCCGGGCCTGGCGGGACCGCAGCTGCACCCAGGTCTCGTAGCGGTAGAGCACCTCGTAACGCCGGCCCCGGACGGTCAGCAGGGCGAGGCGGTCGGTGCCGTTGTGCACGGCCATCGGGTGCAGGCCGGCCGCCCAGTCGCCGCCGAAGCGGTGGCCACCACCGTCGGGGGCGTCCTCCGGCACCGTCACCACGGCGAGGTCGAGGTCGGGCACCTCCTCGATCACCACGTCGCGGGCAACGCGCCTCTCGCTGGTGGTCAGCGCGGCGTCCTCCTCGGCCCACAGCGCCTCGTACCGCTCGGGGTGGGTCGCGATCTCGACGAGCCGAGGCAGCAGCTCGCAGTAGAGCAGGCCGGTCGGGTCGTCGGCGGCGCCCAGTGCGTCGGCGACGGGCGAGCGATCCGGGTCGGCGAAGGCGGCGATCACCATCGAGGCACGGGCCGCGTCCCGGTGGCGGTACGTGCCGAAGTCGCCCGCGGCGGCCACGTCGGTCAGGAGCGCCTCGTGGGCCAGCGCGGTGGCGGGATCGGCCAGCGCGAAGACCGAGACCAGGCCGTCCTGGTCGGCGTGGTTGTTGGAGACGAGGCGTGCGTCACCGTGGCGGTCGAAGGTGCGCAGGTAGCGGAACGCCATCTCGGCGCTGAGGTCGGCCTGGAGGTCTGGCGGCGTCGGCGTGCCCGGCCAGTGCGAGAGGCACAGCACCGTGGCCGGTGCCGCGGCGCCGTCCACGACGACGTTCGGCCGTCCGTCCAGGTCGCCGTAGGGGACGTAGTCGAGACCCGTCGGAGTGCTCATGGCGCCGCACCCTAAGACCTCGAGTCGACTTCAGGTCAAGGACCCCCCCGCCGACGACAGCCAGGTGACGCCAGTCGGCAGCGGTACCGGACGCCGCAGCATTCGGCGCGGGTGCGGCGCGGCGGGAGATCAGGCGCCGGCGGCGAGGTCCTTCAGCAGGGCCCGGGTGCGGGCGGCGTCGGCGTCGTTCAGGGTGAACTCCACCGCCGCGAACTCGGTAGCGCCGGCGTCGGCGAAGGCGGCCAGGCCCGCGGCGACCTCGTCCTCGTCGCCGATGATGGCCACGTCGGCGGGGCCGGCGGCGCCCTCCCGGTCGAGCATGGCCCGGTAGGACGGCAGGTCGTTGTAACCGGCCAGGATCATGGCGACCGTCTCGCGCACGCCGCCGGGATCGTCGGTGACGCAGACCGGCAGGCTGGCGATGACACGGGGCGCCGGCCGCCCGCCGGCCTCGGCCGCGGCGGTGATGGACGGGACGATGTGCTCCTCGACGGTGCGGGGGCCCACCAGCCAGAGGATCGTGCCCTCCACCCGCTCGCCCGCCAGCTTCAGCATCTGAGGACCGAGGGCGGCGACGATGACCGGGGGCACCTCGGACGGCGGCACCACGAAGTCGGTGGTGCACGACCAGATCTCGCCGTGGGCGTCGACCGTGCGGTCGTTCAGCAGTGGCAGGAGCACGTCGAGGTACTCCCGCATGTGGCGCACGGGGCGCTCGAAGGGCACGTGGTACTTGGCCAGCACGCTGGGCTCGTGGGCCAGGCCGATGCCGAGCGCGATGCGGTTGCCGGACGCGTTCTGGGCGGTGAGGGTCTGGCCGGCCAGCACGTCGGGCGAGTGCCCCCAGGTGGGGATCACCGCCGTGCCGACCTCGATGCGCTCGGTGGCGTGGCCCACGAGGGCGAGCACGGTCATGGCGTCGGTGCCGCTCAGCTGGTTGATCCACCACCCCGAGAAGCCGTCGGCCTCGGCCCCGCGGGCGTGCTCGATGAGCCCGTCGACGGGCGTGCCGAACAGGATCTGGCCGGATGCGTTGATGGTGATGCGCACGGATGCCCCCTCTCCGACGGAGCGGACGTCGGTGCCGCCGAGGCCGTCGGTGCGGCCGACGCTACCGGCCCCCTGACCCGGTCGCTCGCCCCCGCCACCCCCCTTCCGGCGACCAGAACCGACAGCGGGTCAGCCGTCGAACCAGTCGAAGGGACCGAAGGGTTCGATGCCGACGAGGGTCGCGGCGAACGCCGGGCCCTCGCCGTCGGCGGCCGCGGGACGGGGCAGGGCGGCCTGGACGGCCGCGTCCACGGCCTCGGGGTCGCCGTCGAGCCAGGCGCAGGTGAGGCGCAGGCCGGCGGTGGGGCCGTCGGCGGGCACGCCGCCGGCGAAGGTCCAGACGCCGGCCACGCCGGGGAGCACCAGGAACGCGTCAGCCAGGGCGTCGGCGTCCGGGCCTCCGCCGTCCACGGCCTCGAGGCGCAGGTGGACGCCGGTGTGGGGCCGGAACGGCACCGCCCCGGGTTGCACCAGCGCCGCGGGTGCGGCATGGGCGGCCTCGACCGCGAGGGCGCCGGCGAGGTGCGACGTGCGCCGCTGGTGGAACCGGTCGGCCCTGGCGAGCGCGACGCCGTGGTGGACGAAGTCGGTGAGGGTGACGTCGAGGGGCTCGGCGAGCAGGTACAGCGTCACGTAGTGGACCCGGTCGAGCGGGGCGGTCGCGGCCGAGGACGCGGCCAGCGCCGGCGTGAGCACCCAGCGATGCCCACCCACGATCCCGGGCAGGACGTACTGCTCGGGCAGGTGGTCGTAGAGGTGCCACTCGTTGTAGGAGCGGTGGGCGCCGGCCTCCACCTCGGTGAACGACACGAACCCGGCCGCGGGCCGCAGGGGCGCCGCCATCGTGTCGGGCAGCGGGCCGCTCACGCGTGGGGCTCCACACCCGGCAGGGCCATGGCCGCCTCGAGCTGCTCGACGTAGTGCTCGCGCGACCGGTGCATCACCCGCACGCTGACGATGGTGGCGCCGGCCTCGGCGAGGCGACCGAGGGCCTCGGCGCTCTCCTCCGGGTGCTCGATCGGGTCGAGGGGCGGCACCGGCTGGAGGACGACATCGAAGCCGTCGCGGCCGAGGGCGCCGTGACGGGCGAGCAGGGCCGCCACGTCGGGCGGCTCCACCGAGAACGGGGCCCAGCCGTCGCCGAGGGCGAGCGCCCGACGCAACGAGCGCTCGGTGCGACCGCCGACCCAGATCGGCACCTCCGTGCGAGAGGCCGGCGGGTCGACCACGAGCCCGTCGTAGGCGACGTGGGCCCCGGCGAAGGTCGGCTCGACCCGCCCCCACGCGGCCCGGATGGCGGCGAGGGCCTCGTCGGCCCGCTCACCCCGGTCGGCGAAGGAGGCGCCCAGCAGGTCGAATTCCTCCTCGAGGGACCCGACGCCCACGCCGAGCACCACCCGCCCACCGGAGACCACGTCGAGGGTGCCGTAGCGCTTGGCCACCTCCAGGGGGTGGTGGTAGCCGAGCACCAGGACGTAGGTGGCGAGGCGGATCCGCTCGGTCTCCGCCGCCAGGTAGCCGAGGGTGGCGAGGGGGTCGAAGTAGCGGCCGCCCCGGGTGGCGGCGACCTCGGTGGGGATGGCCACGTGCTCCGAGCAGGTGAGGTGGTCGTAGCCGAGTCGGTCGGCCGCCCGCGCGATGGCGACGACGTCCTCCCACCCCGCGGCGCGCTCCCACCGGGCGTGGGCCTTGGGCAGCAGGGTGAGCACCGGTGTCACGAGGCCGAGCCGCACCCCGCCATCTTGGCCCCCCGCCGGACGCCCTGCCGCGGCCCGCTCGTTTGCGCGCGCACGCACCTAGCCTGAAGCCATGAGCGACGCGATCCTCCAGACGGTGCCGCTGGGGATGCACTGGCCGACCCTCGACCCGTTCCTCTTCTGCGCGCACCACCACGACCGGTACCCCGAGGGCGACGACGCCATGGGCCCGCAGGCGCCGCTCGACGGCCGCGAGCTCGGCGCCGACTTCGCCGGCCTCGACGGCTGGAACATGTACCACGGCCGTCACGTGCCCGGCTTCCCCCAGCACCCCCATCGGGGCTTCGAGACCGTCACCTTCGTGCGCAAGGGACTGATCGACCACTCGGACTCGCTCGGCGCCACCGCCCGCTTCGGCCGGGGCGACACCCAGTGGATCACCGCGGGCGCCGGCATCGTCCACTGCGAGATGTTCCCGCTCGTCGAGCGCGAGGAGCCCAACCCGCTCGAGCTCTTCCAGATCTGGCTGAACCTGCCCGCCGAGGACAAGATGGCCGAGCCCTGCTTCTCGATGAT
>CAZYPY010000162.1:0-3174 GCA_964649545.1 uncultured Microthrixaceae bacterium
GAGTGCGAGGTCGACTTCCTCGAGGGCGAGAAGCTCATGATGACTCCCGTCACACGGACGTCGAGCACAGGTCACACCGCCTGCGTAGCTGGTTGACGATGAGCGACAAGCAGTGCCCTGTGTGCGGTGAGACCCGTCTGCCCGGGTGGGACTACTGCCCGGCGTGCGGGCATCCCTACCCGGACGAGGACGACGACTGAGCTCCTTGCGGCTGGTCGCGCCGGTCAGGTCGGGGGGAGGTCGGTGGATCCGTCGACGCAGTCATCGGGCAGGGGCCCGCCGTGGGTCTGGCACACCTGCCACTGCACCGAGTCGGGGCCGCCGGCGCACGGGTTGAGCCGGGTGGTGACGGTGACGGGGTCGGCGCTGTCGTCGTGGTCGAGGCGCTGCCAGTCATCGCAGCCCTCGAGTCGGACCTGGACGTAGGGCCGGTCGGTGTTGCCCGGCGCCGAGTCGCGCATGGTGCACCTCAGGTCGAACCCGACGGCCACGTCCTGCGCCTCGAGCGGGCCGTCGGATTCGCAGCGGGCGCTCGTCGCCTTGATGTCCTCACTGAAGCTCAGGCTCCGTGGTCGGCTCCACCGGTTGACGGCGCCCACGATCCCCGCCGCCACCAGGCACATGCACAGTGTCGCCGCGACGGCTGCGGCGACGTGATGACGGTGACGTGGATGAGGGGTCGACCGTCGGGGCGGGCTCGGCGTTCCTCGGGAGGGTCCCGCGTGTGGCCCCGGACCGGTGCGCGCCCCCCTGCCGGGCGCTGCACCCGTGGGCTGTTGCCGGTGGGCCCGCGGCGGGGCGTCGCGGCCGGCTTGTCGGTTCGACGCGCCCTGGTCGCGGCCCGCAGACACGCGCCCGCAAGAGGCGCACCAGCTCCGCCCGAGGACCGGGAGCGTGCTGGGTCGCCCGCAGTATGCGCAGGGGACCTCGCCAACCGGGCCCGCACCGCCGGTCGACGGCCCCGGTGGCGGCGACGCGGCACCCGGGGTGGGCCCGGCGGCACGCGGCGGCGGGTTCCGCGGTGGCGGTGGCGCGGCATGGGCGTCGGTGGGCCGACGGCCACGACCACCCGAGCGGTCCCGGGGGTAGGTCTCGAACACCCCGACGGTCAGGTGGGTGTCGCACAGCGGATACACGAGCGATGACCGGGGGTTCCGGCACGGGCGGCCCGCCTTGGTCACCGCCGCGCACCGCCACTGGCCTGCCCGGGCGATCGCAGCCCGGCGCTGGGCGTCGCCGACGTGGTCCCAGCATCGGTCCTCGCCGATCAGGTGGTTGTACTGGCAGGGCAGGCGGGCGCCCTGGAAGGTGACGAACTCGGCGCACCGCCAGGCGATGGACCGCGGACGCGGCCCCGCTGGGTCCCGGCGGGTCGACGAGCGGCGCGTGTCGAAGCCGCGGTCGTGGAATCGGCAGCGGTCCGACCCCGGGGCCGCCGGATTCCCGCACGGCATCCCCTCGCGGGTCGTTCCCGCGCACCGAGGCGCGGGCCCCGCCCGAGACCCGCGGCTCGCGGCCCGTGCGCGTCCCGCCCGGCGCGCGCCGGCGCCGCCCCCGGACCCAGAGCGGGCCCCGCCGCCCGTGGACCTGGAGCCCCCTCGTTCACGCGAGCCGGGCCGCCCGCTTTGCGGGCCGTGGCGGGCCTCGTGGGCGCGCACGTACCGGGTGCGCTTGGCGGGGTCGGAGAGCACCTCCCACGCGTGCTGCATGGCGATGAAGGCCTCGTGGGTCCCGCCCGCGTCCGGGTGCGCCTCGCGGGACGCGCGCCGCCACGCCCGACGCACCGTGTCCGGGTCGGCGCCCCACTCGGTGCCGAGCACCGCGAACAGGTCGACGTCGACGTCACGCTGCGGGTCGTAGTCAACGCTCGGCATGACGTGACCGTCCCCGGCGGCACCGCTCGCGCGGCGAGCCCGCTCGTCTCACACGCGGCCTCTACAGCCGAGCTGTGACCTCGGACAGGAGGCGACGCCGCGTCACACCAGGCCCGTACCCACCTACAGCCCGCGGACCCGACCCGGGCAGAGGAGGCGCAGCCCTGTGACGTGTGTGATCGACGCCGACTTGGAGATCGGTGACCCGCTGCGACGCGGGCCCCTGACCCTGTTCCCCGTCCTGCAGCCGGACGGCGCCGAGCCCCGCGAGTACCTGTCCGGCCCCGAGGCCGCCGGCCTGGTGAAGATTCGCGAGAAGGACGGCGGCATCGTGTCCGAGCTGGTCGCCGACAACCACGCCGACCGGCCCGTGCTGTTGATCGAGGGCGAGACCCTCCTCGGGTCCAGGCAGGACCGCACCCTCAACGTGTCGATCCTCGTCGCCGCCGGCCACAAGGCGACCGTGCCCGTGTCGTGCGTCGAGGCGGGACGCTGGGGCCGGTCGCTCCCGCCCCAGCCCTCAGCCCGCCACGCCCCGCCCCGCCTGCGGGCCGCCAAGACCCGCTCGGTGGTCGAGTCGCTCGGCCGGGGTGGCTCGGCGCGCAGCGACCAGCAGGCGGTGTGGTCCGAGGTGAGCGCCTACGAGCGGTCGATCGGCTCACCGTCGCCGACCGCGGCGCTGCGCATGGTGCACGAGCACGCCGCGAGCCGCGTCGAGGCCGTCGTCCCCCAGGGCGGCCCCACGGCCCGACAGGTCGGGGTGATCGTCGCCACCGGGGGCCGCCCCACCCTCCTCGAGCTGTTCGACGACCCCGCGACGCTCGCCGCCTACTGGAAGAGCCTGGTCGACGGCTACGCCCTCGACGCCGCCCTCACCAGCGAGACCGACACCACCACGCCCGACCAGGCGCGTGCCTTCCTCGACTCGGCCCGAGCCGCCGGCTTCGAGACGGGCCCGGGGGTCAGCCTCGGCGACGACCTCCACGCCCGCACCGACGACCTCGTCGCCACCGGCATCAGCTGGGGCGGCAAGCTCGTCCACCTCGTCTGCTTCGCTCCTTCTTGACGGTCGGCCGTGGCGGTTCAGCCGCCGCCACCCCAACATGGCGCATGACCACGATCCGGATCGAGGACGTGACCGAAGAGGCCCTCGAGGTTCTCCGACGGCGGGCGGCTCGGAGACGCCAGTCGCTCGAGGAGTACCTGCGGTCCCGACTGATCGCCCACGCGCGTCAGTCGACGCTCGACGAGGTACTGGATCGGACCGACCGCCGCGTCGGCGGTGCTGCCCCGCTCACGG
>CAZYPY010000162.1:3274-6350 GCA_964649545.1 uncultured Microthrixaceae bacterium
GTCGAGGGCGTCGGCGTGCACGGCACTGATGAGGTCGGCGGCGGCGGTGACCCGCTCCTGATGCGCCCGACGGGCGACGTACTCACGGATGGCCCGGCGGGCCGCTTCCTGCATCGAGACGCCCTCCGCCTCGGCCTGGTCGCGCAGCGCCGCCTGCTCGTCGTCGGTGAGGCGCAAGGTCATGGCCATGCCTGAATGGTATCAAAGTGATACCGAATCGATAGCCGGCGCCGTTCGGTTACCGGATCCGATCGCGGGGCGTGACTGACCCTGACTGACGTGCCGCCTCGTTCCGGCCACGGTTCCCAGTGATGTGGAGCCGATTCGAAGACAGGGGCGCGGTCGTCGAGTCCGGCGTCGTGTCGACGGGAGTGAGGCGTGGATCAGTGACGGCGCCGGCGCCATCCAATCCGATGCGGGACGCCGTCCCGCTGGCACCTACAACGGTCAATGGCTGCCTGTGGCGAGGGCCGGCCCGTGGGCGCTCCAGGAAACCGGCGCCACCCTCGCGACGGGCTTCTGGCACCCGCAGCGAGGCGGCACCGCTCGCTCGCTCAGCTCAGCTCTCGATGGCCCGTTCGGCGTCCGCCGCCGTGAATCCGGCGTCGGGCCCGGTTGGCTGATCTCCGTGCCGTCGTGGGCAGCTCCTCGGGAGCCAGTCGGAGGTGAGTGCACGGCCGAGGGCGACGAAGATCGGGGTGGCCGTGACGGCGAAGATGGTGGCCAGCCACTGGCGACCGAGCCGGGGCTCAGCACCAGCGGCACTGTGCAGCTGGGTGCAGGCGGCCGTTGCGCCGGGGCTGACCGCTCGCTGGTCGACGTTCGACATGGGTTCACCATGATCGCCACCGGGGTCGTGCGTCGTCGCGCGGGGAGCCCACCAGGAACTCGATCGCTTCCACGCGCGGGCGATTCAACCAGACCCGGGGCCCGGCGTGACCTCTGGCCCTACTGCCGGGGCCGTGAAGAGCGCATACGTCAGGTATGGCGATGACACCGCCGCAGGGCCAGCCCGCCGTCCCCCCGCCGTTCCGCCCCCCGGATCCGCCCGCTGCGCCGCCCGGCCCGCCGCCCGCCGTCAGTGGCCGGCCCACCCAGCCCCCGGGTCGTTCGACCGGCCTCGTGGTGGCCGTCGCAGTGGTCGGCACCCTCGCCGTGGTCGCGGTCGTGGCCGTGCTCGTCCTCGCGTTCGGCGGTGGTGACGGTGACCAGCAGGTGACGACAGGTGGCACCACCGCCCCCACCTTCGACGACGTCACCACGACCACCGCCCGCCCGCCGGCGACCACCCAGCCACCCACGGGTGGCGGTGGTGGCGCTAACCCGTCCGACCCCACCCAGCTGCCGACCGGGCTGTTCTGCCGTGACCTGCGCGCTCGGGGCTACAACTACGCCGAGGCGGTGGCCTACTGGGCGGCCGACGGCCGGCCCGACCGTATGGACGAGGACCGCAACGGCTACCCGTGCGAGACGGTCTACGACACGGCCGAGGTCGTCGCCTACTGGGGCTTTGACCCCCAGAACGGCGGCGGTGGCGGTACCGGTTCGGTGTACGACCTCCCGTCGGGCCTGTTCTGCCGTGACCTGCTGGCCATGGGCTACTCGTACGCCGACGCGGTGACCTACTGGAATCTTGAGGGACAGCCGTCCCGGATGGTGGCCGCCGACCTGCCCTGCGAGACCACCTACCCCACCGCCGACGTGGTGGCGTATTGGAACCAGTTCGCCGACTGACCGTGTGGTTCGTCGGTCGCTCCCAGGACGGTCACGTCGCCGAGGCCCACGAGAAGCTCGCAGACGCAAACAGGGTCAACTTCCACAGGGGATCTCGACCTGGAGGCGTAGACCGTGCGCACCGGTTGGGTGCGCCAGCGTCGGTTCACGATGCCGGAAGGGTTGGGGTGACGTTCTCGCCCCGTTCCCAAGCCAGAAGCAGGGGATAGGTGTCTACCTCGCCTCGCCGTACCGCCCAGTCGTCGGCGGTGGTGGGGTGGGAGACGCCGAAATGCAGGTGAGGGTCCGTGTTACGGGCGTTGCCCGAATTCCCAGTGGATCCGAGCGTCTGGCCAGTGGTCACCCTCGCTCCAACGACGACGCCTGGGCCGATGGCAGAGAGATGCGAGCCGTAGTACCGGACGCCATCATCACCAACGATCGCCACCGACAGACCTCCTCGAACTGCGGGGTCGTCGGTGGCGGGGTCCCAGGTGTCGACGCTGGACACGAAATCGACCGTGCCATCCGTCACGGCCACGAAGGAGCTTCCCACCGGACAGAAGATGTCGGTGGCCGGATAATCGTGATGACCTGGTCCGTAGCTGGCCACGGTAGGCGGGTCGATGGGGAAGCGGTGAAGCAGTCCTGTCGCGACTGTCGTAGCCGGTGTGGGGTTCGTGGTCGTCGAGGCGTTGGCGCTTGTGGTCGTTGTCCCAAACGTCCCGCTGGGGCCACGAGTGCCCTGTGGCGTGGTCTCCACATCGGGCTCGGCCACGTCCGTCGCGCAGCCCATGAGTCCGACGAGCGCCAGCGCCAGCCAAAGAGGGGCCAGCGAGCGGAGGACCCGATGGCGCATCCACCCATCATGGCCTGTCGAGGCCTTCCGGTCCGAGGCTCGAGGTGACAGATGGGCCCTGTGGTTGGTGGTCATGGTGCCTGGTTGACGCGGCGCGTGTCGGGGATGTCGATGGGGCGCCGGTCGGCCATGTAGTCAGCCACGACGGTGGGCCGAACGCCGCCGGCATTCGGGTTGCCATTCCGAACTGATCCGCCGGAGCGGGGCGTGAAGTGTCCCGCGTCCCCTGGTCAGCGCAAGTGGCGTCTGCGACAGGGAGTCCCCCGCTAACGCGGCGGTTCACCCGTAATGGGGCGCTTCGTCGCGCTCTTGTAGAAGAACGTGCTCGACCGCCAACGATGGCCCGCCCGCAAGCAGCTCTGCATCGAGTTCATCACCTGGATCGAGCGCATACGTCACCGCCGACGCCGCCAAGCAGCTCCGGCGGATTGACCCCGGTCAAGTTCGAGACGATCATGCCCATCGCTGCCGATCAGGCAGCGTGACCCGAACCCAACCTTTATC
>CAZYPY010000163.1:0-6350 GCA_964649545.1 uncultured Microthrixaceae bacterium
AAAACCAAGAACGCCGGCCCCCGAGGGGACCGGCGCTCCTGGCAGAAGCTCGCTGACGCGAGCCGAGATCACATCTCGATGAAGATGCACTCCCCGGGGCACTCCTCGGCGGACTCGATGACCGCCTCCTCCTGGCCCGCGGGGACCGCGGCGAGACCCTCGGGGCCGCCCGGGTCGCTGAAGACCTTGTCGCCTTCCTTGACGTAGGCCAGGCCGTCGTCGAGAAGGGTGAAGACGTCGGGCGCGATCTCCTCGCAGAGGCCGTCACCGGTGCAGAGATCCTGATCGATCCAGACCTTCATTGGGGGGTTGTCCTCTCACGCTGTGGGGCCAGGAGCCCCCGGACGGTTGCTGGTTGCCCACACTCTAGCCCCACGAACCGATAAACACGGAAATCCCGTGCAATTTCCCTCGCCGGATCGGTGGTGCGTGACGGGACGATGAACGCCGGCAGGCTCCGTTGCATCACCCGGTGGCCCGTGTATCGTCCCGCGTCAGGCGAGACCGAGGAGGTGGTTGCCGTCAGCAAGGACGAGACCGAACGGCGCCTGGCCTCATACGAAGCCGAGCTCGACGACCTGCGGAGCCAGGCCGCGGCGCTGGAGGAGGAGGTCACCTCCCTGCGACGTCGCCTGCAGGAGGCGCCCAAGCGCGTCCGCACGCTCGAGGAGCGCCTGCTCGAGACCAAGGGTCAGCTCGCCCAGGCGGTCTCGCAGAACGAGAAGCTGACCTACACCCTCCGCGAAGCGCGCGAGCACATCGCCACGCTGCGCGAGGAGGTCGACAAGCTCACCCAGCCGCCGTCGGCCTACGGCACCCTCCTCGGTCGCAACGAGGACGGCACCGTCGACGTGTTCTCCGGTGGCCGCAAGATGCGGGTGGCGCTGCACCCCGAGATCGCCGAGACCGAGATCGAGCGCGGCGCCGAGGTCGTCCTCAACGAGTCGCTGAACGTCGTGCTGGCCCGCAGCGGTGAGGTCACCGGCGAGGTCGTCACCCTGAAGGAGCTGCTGCCCGACCGCACGCGCGCCCTCATCGCCGGTCGGGCCGACGAGGAGCGCGTGGTCGAGCTGGCCGACTCGCTCGTCGGCCAGAAGCTGCGCGCCGGCGACGCCGTGCTCATGGATGCCCGCTCGGGCCTCCTGCTCGAGCGCCTGCCCCGGCCCGAGGTCGAGGAGCTCGTGCTCGAGGAGGTGCCCGACATCTCCTACGAGGACGTCGGCGGTCTCGACGACCAGATCGAGCAGATCACCGACGCGGTCGAGCTGCCCTTCGTCCACCAGGCCCTGTTCGCCGAGTTCCAGTTGCCCGCCCCCAAGGGCATCCTGCTCTACGGCCCCCCGGGCTGCGGCAAGACCCTCATCGCCAAGGCCGTCGCCAACTCGCTGGCCAAGAAGGTGGCCGAGGTGTCCGGCGACTCCGAGGCCCGCAGCTACTTCCTCAACATCAAGGGCCCCGAGCTGCTCAACAAGTACGTGGGCGAGACCGAGCGCCAGATCCGCCTCGTGTTCCAGCGGGCCCGGGAGAAGTCCGAGGAGGGCTGGCCGGTCATCGTCTTCTTCGACGAGATGGACTCGTTGTTCCGCACCCGGGGCACCGGCATCAGCTCCGACATGGAGTCCACCATCGTCCCGCAGCTCCTCGCCGAGATCGACGGCGTCGAGACCCTGAAGAACGTGATCGTCATCGGTGCCTCCAACCGGGAGGACCTCATCGACCCGGCCATCCTGCGGCCCGGTCGCCTCGACGTGAAGATCAAGATCGAGCGGCCGGACGAGGCCGCGGCGGCGTCGATCTTCAGCCGCTACCTCCTCAGCGAGCTGCCCCTCGACGCCGGTGAGGTCGACACCCTCGGCGGCGGCGACCCCGAGAAGGCCGTGCGGGCCATGATCGAGGTCACGGTCGAGGAGATGTACCGCACCGACGACCAGAACCGGTTCCTCGAGGTCACCTACCAGAACGGTGACAAGGAGATCATGTACTTCAAGGACTTCTCGTCCGGGGCCATGATCGAGAACATCGTCCGTCGGGCCAAGAAGCGGGCCATCAAGCGCCTCATCAACGACGGCGACCGCGGCATCCGCACCGAGGACCTCATCGCCTCCATCCACCAGGAGTACAAGGAGCACGAGGACCTGCCCAACACGACCAACCCGGACGACTGGGCCAAGATCTCGGGCAAGAAGGGCGAGCGCATCGTCTACGTCCGCACCCTCATCTCCAAAGAGGACGAGGACCCGACCGGCGGCCGCGCCATCGAGCGCATGGCCACCGGCCAGTACCTCTAGGGCGGGGGAGCGCGGCCATGGCACTGCCGAAGATCCTCGGCCTCGAGACCGAGTTCGGCATCGTGCTGCGCGGCACGAGCGAGTCGAACCCGATCGCGGCGTCGTCGGTGCTGATCAACGCCTACATGGCGGACCTGGCCCGGCCCGCCGCCGACCACCACCCGGTGGCCAAGGTGGGCTGGGACTTCGAGGACGAGTCGCCCGGCAACGACGCCCGCGACGACGCCCCCGGCGGTTCGCTCGCGCCCGAGGTCGAGACGCACCTCATCAACGCGGTCCTGACCAACGGCGCCCGCTACTACGTCGACCACGCCCACCCCGAGTACTCCACGCCCGAGTGCGCCGACCCCCGCTCGATCGTGGTGTTCGACAAGGCCGGCGAGCACATCCTGCGGCGCTCGATGGCCGCCGCCGACCGCCTCCTGCCCGACGGTCAGGAGATCGTGGTCTACAAGAACAACTCCGACGGCAAGGGCAACTCCTACGGCTGCCACGAGAACTACCTGATGGCCCGCTCGGTGCCGTTCTCGCGGATCGTCACCCAGGTGACCCCGCACTTCATCACCCGCCAGATCTACACCGGGGCGGGCAAGGTGGGCACCGAGGCGGCGGGCCTCGGCCGCCACAGCATCGGCTACCAGCTGACGTCACGCGCCGACTTCTTCGAGGAGGAGGTCGGCCTCGAGACCACGCTGAAGCGCCCGATCGTCAACACCCGCGACGAGCCCCACGCCGACGCCCAGAAGTACCGGCGGCTGCACGTCATCGTGGGCGACGCCAACCTGTCGGAGGTGTCCACCTTCCTCAAGGTGGGCACGACGGCGCTGGTGCTGTCGATGATCGAGGACGACGTGCTGCCTCGGGAGTTCCGCTTCCTCTCGCCGGTCGCCACCATCCGCAAGGTGTCCTACGACACCACGTTGCGCCAACCCCTCGAGCTGGCCGACGGCTCGACCGTCACCGCCCTCGAGGTCCAGTGGGAGCTGCTCGACCGGGCCCGCAAGTACGCCGACGGCAACGGCCTCGAGTGCCTCGGCTCCGACCCGACGGTGGGCGACGAGCTGCTCGCCCGGTGGGAGTCGGTGCTGACCCGCCTCGAGACCGACCCCATGAGCCTCGCCGGCGAGCTCGACTGGGTGGCCAAGCTGCGCCTCCTCGAGGGCTACCGCGAGCGCCACGGGCTCGAGTGGGACGACGCCCGGCTCGCGGCCATGGACCTCCAGTACCACGACCTGCGCGAGACGAAGTCGCTGTTCGCCCGCCTCGACGTCGAGCGCCTCACCACCGACGCCGAGGTCGAGGCCGCGGTGAGCGCCCCACCGACCGACACCCGCGCCTACTTCCGCGGCCGCTGCCTCGACCGGTGGGGCGACGACATCGTCGCCGCGAACTGGGACTCGCTCGTGTTCGACATCGGCGCCGACACCCTGCGCCGCGTGCCGATGATGGAACCCACGCGCGGAACCGAGGCCCACGTCGGTACCTTGGTGGACGAGTGCGACACCGCCGCCGAGTTGCTCGACCGGCTCGGCTCGTGACGCCGACCGACGACCACCCCACGGACGAGAGGAGCGCCTGATGGCCGAACGGGAGCAGAAGCGCCGCCCCGCCCCCGCCCGCGAAGAGGCCGACGTCGAGGACGCCCCGGCGACCTCGGAGCAGGGCGAGAAGATCAAGGCCGAGCTCGACGACCTCCTCGACGAGATCGACGACGTGCTCGAGACCAACGCCGAGGACTTCGTGCGCAGCTACGTGCAGAAGGGCGGCGAGTAGCCGCCGTCCCGCGCGTGGGTCCGCCCACCGCTAGCGTCGCCGTCCGTGCGACGACGTGACTTCCTCCGGGCGGTGTCGGTCTCCTCCGGCGCCGCCGTCCTCGCCCCGGCGCTCTGGCGTCCCGCCGGCGCGCAGTCGGGCGCGGCCCCCGAGGGCCCCTACGGCTCGATCGAGGGGCGCGAGCCCGACGAGAACGGCCTGCTGCTGCCGGAAGGCTTCACCTCCCGCGTGCTCGCCCGCTCGGACCAGCCGGTGGCGGGCACCGGCTACTCGTGGCCGGTGTTCCCCGACGGCGCGGCGACGTTCCCGATCGAGGCCGGCGGGTGGTACCTGGCAGTCAACACCGAGAACCCGGTGCCGGGCGGGGGCGGGGCGAGCGCGGTGGTCTTCGACGCCGACGGCGAGGTGACCGACGCCTACCGGATCCTCAGCGACACGACCATGAACTGCGCCGGTGGCCCGACCCCCTGGGGCACCTGGCTCTCGTGCGAGGAGATCGAGGGCGGCCTCGTCTGGGAGTGCGACCCGTCGCAGCAGGGCCAGGGTACGTCCCTGCCCGCGCTCGGCGCCTTCCCCCACGAGGCCGTGGCCGTCGACCCCGACGGGGAGCGGCTCTACCTCACCGAGGACCGCCCCGACGGCCGCTTCTACCGCTTCACCCCGGACGCGTACCCCGACCTGTCGGCCGGCCTGCTCGAGGTCGCCGAGGAGGCGGCCGACGGCGCGGTCACCTGGCGCGAGGTGCCCGACCCGTCGGCGGCCAGCACCCCCACCCGCCAGCAGGTGCCCGAGAGCACGGCCTACGACGGCGGCGAGGGCATCTGGTACGACCAGGGCAGCGTGTACTTCACCACCAAGGGCGACGAGAGCGTGCGCCGGTACGAGGTCGGGGCCGAGACCGTCGAGGTCGTCTACGACGGCTCGGGCGCGCTGACCGGCGTGGACAACATCACCCTCGAGCCGTCGACCTCGGACCTCTACGTCGCCGAGGACGGCGGGAACATGGAGATCGTCATCCTCACCGCCGAGGGCGACGCCGTGCCCTTCCTGCGGGTGGTCGACGAGGGCAATCCCGACGGCGGCGTGCCCTCCGAGGTCACCGGCCCCGCGTTCAGCCCCGACGGCACCCGCCTGTACTTCGGCTCCCAGCGGGGCGGGCCCGAGAGCAAGGGCATCAGCTACGAGGTGACCGGGCCCTTCCGCGCCGCGACCGCCGCGAGCACCACCGCCACCACGGCGACGACGCTCGCGGGCGCCACCACGGTCCCCGGCGACGAGGACGGGGGAGGTGACGACGGCGGCTCGGGCCTCGCCCTGCCGCTCGTCGGCGGCGCGGTGGCCGTCGGCGTGGTGGCTGCCGGTGCGCTGGTCTGGCGTGCCCGCACCCGCACCGCGTCGGCCCCGGGCGCCACGGGTGCCCCGGGCGACTCCGGCGACTCCGGCGACTCCGGCGACGAGACGGACAACCGATAGCCTCCGAGCCGTGACGCTCCCGTACTTCCCGGTCGGCGACGACCCCGGCCCCAGCTTCGTCGGCCTCCTCCGGTCGCAGGGACTCGAGCCCCGCTTCGACCTCGGCGAGGGCGCCGAGTCGCTGCACTTCAGCCACGGCACCACGGTCGTGGCGGTGCGCTACGCCGACGGCGTGGTCATGGCCGGCGACCGCCGGGCCACCTCGGGGCACCTGATCAGCCACCGCCACATGGACAAGGTGTTCCCGGCCGACCGGTACTCCGGTGTCGCCATCGCCGGCGCCGCGGGTCCGGCCGTCGAGATGGTCAAGCTGTTCCAACTGCAGCTCGAGCACTACGAGAAGGTCGAGGGCACCACGATCAGCCTGGAGGGCAAGGCCAACCAGCTGTCCCAGATGGTGCGCGGCCACCTGCCCGCCGCCATGCAGGGCTTCGCGGTCGTGCCGCTGTTCGCCGGCTACGACACCGCCCGCAAGGAGGGCCGCCTGTTCGAGTACGACGTCACCGGTGGTCGCTACGAGGAGAGCGAGTACGCCGCGACCGGCTCCGGCAGCCTGCACGCCGGCGCCGTGGTCAAGATCGGCTACCGCCCCGGCCTCGCCCGCGAGGACGTGATCGACCTGGTCATCTCGGCGCTGTTCGAGGCCGCCGACGAGGACTCGGCCACCGGCGGGCCCGACCTCGTCCGGGCCATCTACCCGAGCGTGGCCACCATCACCGCCGACGGCTTCGCCGCGGTCGACGAGACCGAGGTCGCGCAGCGCTTCCAGACCCTGGTCGACCTCCTGCACGAGACGCGAGGCCCGCTCGCCGGAGG
>CAZYPY010000164.1:0-3369 GCA_964649545.1 uncultured Microthrixaceae bacterium
GTCCCGGGCGGCTTGGAGGTGATGTCGTAGGCGACGCGGTTCACGCCGCGCACCTCATTGATCACCCGCGACGAGATGCGCTCGAGCACCTCGTAGGGCAGCCGGGCCCAGTCGGCGGTCATGGCGTCCTCGCTGGTGACCGCCCGCACGATGATGGGGTAGGCGTAGGTGCGCTCGTCGCCCATGACGCCGACGCTGCGGATGTCGGGCAGCACCGCGAACGCCTGCCAGATCTCGCGCTCGAGGCCGGCGGCCTTGATCTCCTCGCGGACGACGGCGTCGGCGTGCTGGAGGATGCCGACCCGCTCGGGGGTGACCTCGCCGATGATGCGCACGCCGAGGCCGGGGCCGGGGAAGGGCTGGCGCCAGACGATCTCGTCGGGCAGGCCGAGCTCGCGGCCGACCTCGCGGACCTCGTCCTTGAAGAGGCTGCGGAGGGGCTCGACGAGCTCGAAGTCCATGTCCTCGGGCAGGCCGCCGACGTTGTGGTGGCTCTTGATCTTCGCCGCGTCGGGGGTGCCCGACTCGATGACGTCGGGGTAGAGCGTGCCCTGGACGAGGAAGCGGGCGTCGGAGAGCCCACCGGCGGCCTCCTCGAAGACCCGGATGAACAGCTCACCGATGGTCTTGCGCTTCTCCTCGGGGTCGACCACGCCGGCGAGGCGCTCGAAGAAGCGGTCGGCGGCCCGCACGTGGACCAGCTCGATGCCCTGGTGGCGGCGGAAGGTCTCGACGACCTGGTCGCCCTCGTCCTTGCGCATGAGGCCGGTGTCGACGAACACGCAGGTGAGCTGGCTGCCGACCGCCTTGTGCACGAGGGCGGCGGCCACGGCGGAGTCGACGCCCCCGGAGAGCCCGCAGATGACCTTCTCGTCGCCGACCTGGTCGCGGATGGCCTCGATCGACTGGTCGATGATCGAGCGCATGGTCCACGACGGCGAGCAGCCGGCGCCCTCGTAGAGGAAGCGCTCGAGGATGGCCTGGCCCTGGGGGGTGTGGTGGACCTCGGGGTGGAACTGGACGGCGAAGAGGCGCCGGTCGGGGTCTTCGAAGGCGGCGGCGGGCACGTCGGCGGTGCGGGCGGTGACGGTGAAGCCCTCGGGGGCGGCCACGATCGAGTCGAAGTGGCTCATCCACACGCTCTGGGTGGCCGGCGGGTAGCCGTGGAAGAGCACCCCGGGCTCGGTGACCTCGAGCTCGGTGCGGCCGTACTCGCCCTTGCCGGTGCCGGCGACCTCGCCGCCGAGCTGGAGGGCGACGAGCTGGGCGCCGTAGCAGATGCCGAGGAGCGGGATGCCGAGGTCGTAGATGTCGGGGTCGAGGCGGGGCGAGCCCTCGACGTTCACCGATTTGGGGCCGCCGGAGAGGACGATGGCCGCGGGGGCCCGCCGCTCGACCTCGGCGGCGGTGATCGAGTGGGGGACGATCTCGCTGTAGACGTGGGCTTCGCGCACCCGCCGCGCGATGAGCTGCGCGTACTGGGCCCCGAAGTCGACGACGAGGACCGTCGGCGTGACCTCGTCGGTCACGAGGGGATCCCGGTCAGTGGCCCATCCCCACGCCCTGGGCCTTCTGGAGCACCTTGCCCTCGGTCTGCAGGGCCGGTGCCACCATGACCTCGGCCTTCTGGAACTCCTTGACCGACTCGTAGCCGCAGGTGGCCATCGAGGTGCGCAGGGCGCCGAAGAGGTTCATGCGGCCGTCGTTCTCGTGGGCGGGGCCGACGAGGATCTCCTCGAGCGAGCCGCGGGTGGTGGTCTTGACCCGGGCGCCGCGGGGCAGCGTGGGGTGGAAGGTGGCCATGCCCCAGTGGTAGCCGCGGCCGGGTGCCTCGGAGGCGGCGGCGAGGGGCGAGCCGATCATGACCGCATCGGCGCCGCACACGATGGCCTTGGCGATGTCGCCGCCCGTGCCCATGCCGCCGTCGGCGATGACGTGGACGTAGACGCCGGTCTCGTCGAGGTGGCGCATGCGGGCGGCGCGGGCGTCGGCGATGGCGGTGGCCTGGGGCACGCCGATGCCGAGCACGCCGCGGGTGGTGCAGGCGTGGCCGGGGCCGACGCCCACGAGCACGCCGGCGGCGCCGGTGCGCATGAGGTGCAGGGCGGCCTGGTAGCTGGCGCAGCCGCCGACGATCACGGGGATGTCGAGCTCGCGGACGAAGCGCTTCAGGTTGAGGGGCTCGACCGTCTTCGAGACGTGCTCGGCCGACACGACGGTGCCCTGGATCACGAGCAGGTCGAGCTCGGCGTCGAGCAGTTCCTTGGCGAAGGCCTCGGTGCGCTGCGGGGTGACCGAGCAGCAGGAGACGACGCCCGCCTCCTTGATCTGGCGGATGCGCTCGCCGATGAGCTCGGGGATGATCGGCGCCGAGTAGATGTCCTGCATGCGCAGGGTGGCCTTCTCGGGCGACAGCTCCGAGATCTCCTCGAAGAGCGGCTCGGGGTCCTCGTAGCGGGTCCAGAGGCCCTCGAGGTTGAGGACGCCCACGCCCCCGAGCCGGCCGATCTCGATGGCGGTGGCGGGGCTGACCACGCCGTCCATGGCCGACGCCATGAGGGGCAGGTCGAAGGTGAAGGCGTCGATCTCCCAGGTGATGTCGACGTCCTCGGGGTCGCGCGTCCGGCGGCTCGGGACGATCGCGATGTCGTCGAACCCGTAGGCCCGCCGCCCCGACTTGCCGATCCCGATCTCGATCTCAGCCACGCCGGCACACCCCTTGTCTGTTGTTCGTCCGCTGTCTCATCAGCCGGTGGAAGTCGGTCAGTCTAGTCGGCCGGCGGCAGGCTCCGAGGTGGAGCCGACGGGTTTCCCGCGGACCCGGCCACGGCGACCACGGGGGTAACGTCGGCGCCATGTCCGCGGCCCTGGGCGAGTGGCTCGCGGCCCTGCTGGCGGCGGGTCTGGGCGTGGCCGTCCTGGTCCAGTGGCTCTGCCTGCGGCCGCCACCACGGCCCCGCGCGGGCGCCGCGCCACGACGGCCCGATCTCGCCGAGCAGGCGCCGCTCGCCTCGCCGCCACCTCCCGAGCCTCGGCCACCCAGACCTCCGAGACCGCCGAGACGACCCCGTCGCCGTCCTGAGGTGGCGGCCCGGGGGCCGTTCCTCGCCGCCGTGGTGGTCGGCGGGCTCGTCCGCCTCGTCTGGGTGGTGGTCGCCACCCGGACGCCCACCGGGTTGCGCGACCCCGCCGAGTACCTGCGCATCGCCGTCGCGTTCTCCGAAGGGGAGACCCTGCGGTTCGGCGGCGGCGGCGACCCGAGCGCCTTCTGGCCGCCCGGCTACCCCGCCCTGCTCGCCCCGTTCGTCTGGCTGGCGCGCCAGACCGGCTGGGCGAGCACGGCCTTCACCGCCTCGCTCGTCAACGTCG
>CAZYPY010000164.1:3469-6310 GCA_964649545.1 uncultured Microthrixaceae bacterium
TTCCTGGTGCGCAGCCCGGGGGTGATCGGCCTGGCCGCCCCGGCGTTGGCGCTGCGCACCGAGCGGGGCACGTGGCGGGGTGCGCTGCGGCCCACCCTCGTCACCGCGGGCGTGGCGCTGCTCCTGCTCGTGCCGTGGACCGTGCGCAACGGCCTCCAGGTCGGTTTCTGGTCGCCGGCGTCGACCAACAACGCCGGCGCGGTGTGCTTCGGCCACCACGACGACGCCCTCGCCCTGTGGGAGCCGGAGAAGCTCAGCCAGGAGATCCAGGACGACTGCTACGGCACCTCGCCGTACGCCGAGCGCCGCTTCGCCGAGCTCTACGGCCTCGACGAGGCGCAGGCGGCGGCGATGCCGACCGACGTCGACGAGGCTGCGTGGTACCGCGACGCGACCGGCCGGGGCCTCCGCTGGGCGCTGACCCACCCTTCGGAGGAGGTGCCGCTCGAGCTCCGCAAGCTGTGGGAGACGTGGAGCAGCGAGGGCCGGGTGGTCGACGGGGCCCGGAACTTCGAGGAGCCGGGTTGGGCCGGCCGCTGGCACGGCCCCCTCGAGGCCGCCGCGGACTGGTGGGGCTGGCTCGTGGGCGCTGCGGCGCTCGCGGGGTTGGCCGGGGTGCGGGCGTGCCGGCGAGCGCTCGTCCTGTGGGTGCCGATCGTGCTCTACACCCTGGCCATCCTGGGGGGGGTCGTGGACCCGCACTACCGCTACCCGGTCGTGCCGCTCGTCGCCACGCTGGCCGCCGGTGCCGTGGTGGCCTGGTGGTACCGGGGATCGCCGCCGCCCGAGGCCGGCGGGGGCGACCACACGACGACCTCCTGCGTGGGCGAACATGAGGGCTCGACCAGGAGCGCCGCACGCTGACCACCGAGCTGACCACCGCCCCCTGGGGGACCATCGAGACCCCGACCGAGGACGGCCGGTCACGACGCTTCGCGCTCCTCTTCCCGGTGGGCGGGGTCGTCGCCGCCTCCCTCCTGGTCTGGCGGGGCCACCTCTGGGCGGCACTGGCCGTCCTGCTCGCGGTCGGCGGGGTCCTCCAGGCCAAGGCCGTGTCCCCGGCCTTCGCCCACCGCTTCGAGCGGGCCCTCGGCCGGGTCGCCCACGCCGTCGCCCACGGCGTGGGACTGACCCTGTCGTGGGTCCTGCTGTCCCTCGTCTTCGTGGCGGTGATCGTGCCCGTGTGGGTGCTCGGGTTCCCCTTCCGGCGCCGTGGGCTCGGCCGGCCGCGTGGGGTGGACGGCGACGGCTGGGTGGCACGGGCGGCCGCTCCTGCCCCGGCGCGGCGTGGCTACGCCCACGAGCGGGGCTTCGCCGATGCCGGGAGCGCGGTCGACGGTGAGCCGGTCCCTGTGCCCGTTCCCGTTCCCGTTCCCGGGCCCGGGCCGACGGCGGACGCGGCCAGCCAGCCGCGCCCGGAGGTTCGGCGACCGACCGTCCGTCGGCGCCACCCGGTCCTCGTCGGCCTCGGTGTGATCCTGGTGCTGCTGCTCGCCGACCTCGCCCTCGGTGCCGCCCTCACCGGCAGCGGCGCCATGCCCGACGAACGGGGAGACGTCCGGCGGGCGATCGAGACCGGGGTGAGCGCCATGATGGCCACCCCGCCCATCGCCACCGAGCCGTGGGCCGAGCGCTACGGAGCAGACCTCGTGGCGTTCCAGCTCCAGGAATCGCCGTACGAGCCCTATCTCCTCCGCGGCTTCGACTCGTTCTCCAGCCCGCACCTGAACAGCACGACGGAGGGGCGGGTGTCCTACCAACCCGCCTCCACCTCCGGTGGACGACCGTTGCAGGTGGCGTTCTTCGGGGGATCGACCATGTTCGGCGTCGGCCAGCGCGACGAGCGGACCATCCCCTCCGAGGTCGCCCGCCTGGCCGAGCGTGCCGGGGTGCCGGTCGAGGTCCACAACTTCGGCCACCTGGGCTGGGTGTCGTGGCAGGAGCTCCAGTACTTCGAGCGAAGGCTCGCCAACGGTGACCGCTTCGACCTGGCGGTGTTCTACGACGGGTTCAACGAGTTCCTCGTCCAGGGTGCCGATTTCTCGGAGGAGCCGACCCACGACGGCGCGCCCGCGTTGCGCGCCGTCGCCCGCGACCTGCACGCGGTGCACGAGCAGGCTCCGGGGTACCTCACCACCGTGAGCGACCTCGCGGAGACCTACCGCCGCAACAGCGGGATCGCCCGCCTCGTGGATCGGCTGTCCGGCGCCGACGAGGGGTTCTCGTGGTCCGACGAGGCCCGCACCGCCCCCCCGGCCGAGCAGGCGACCGCCGCCCTCGACATCTACGCCCGGGCCACCCGCCTGATCCAGGCACTGGCCGCGGACCACGACACCCCGGTCCGGTTCTTCTGGCAGCCCACGCGCGACGGCTGGCCTCCCGAGGTGCTCGGCCGACTGCCCGCCGGGGTCGTCGACGTCTCGGACACCTTCGGCGACCGAGGGGCCTCGCTCTACATCGACCACGTCCACACGAACGAGGAGGGCGCGCGGCTGGTGGCCGAGGCGATCTGGGCCGACATCGGCCCGGACCTGGTCGCGGCCGCCGCCGACACCGCCGCGGCGACCGAGGACCGGCCGACCGGCTGAGGATCCGGCGGCCGGTCGACGACGAGGCCGCTCAGGTGCCGTGCAGCTGCTTGAGGATCTGCTTGGCCACCGCGACGTTCATCTCGTAGAGGGCGTCGCGACCCGTGTCACGCACCTCCTTGACCACGCCGCCGCCGGTGGCGTCCTCGATGGCGCCGACCCCGGTGATGAGCGCGTCCTTGGTGGTGTCGGTGGCCTTGTAGCCCATGGCGGTGAGGCGCTTGAACACCTCGTTCTGGGCGATCGGGGCGGG
>CAZYPY010000165.1:0-6293 GCA_964649545.1 uncultured Microthrixaceae bacterium
CCGATCACGTCGGTGTAGCCCTCGCACACGATGGCTTCATCGGCCTCGACGATCCCCGCCTTCATCCAGTTGAGGCCGTACAGCACCTTGCTCTTCGCGTAGAGGGGCGACTCCGACGAGTTCTTGTACTTGGGGCCCTCGTGGCCCGGGAGGATCCGACCGCCGAAGGCCACCGGCTCGCCCTGCACGTCGAAGATCGGGAAGAGCACGCGTCCGCGGAAGGCGTCCTGTTGGCGGTTGCGCCGGTTGACGAAGCCCAGGCCCGTGTCGGTGAGCACGTCGTCGGGCACCTTCAGGAACCGGGCCAACGCATCCCAGTCGTCGGGGGCCCAGCCCAGCTTGAACTCGCGCACCTTGTCCCCGTCGAAGCCCCGGGTGCGCAGGTAGCCGCGGGCCTCCTTGGCGTCGGGCGACGAGAGCAGGCGCTCGTGGTACCAGTCGACCGCCCTCGACATCGCCTCCACGAGCCGCTTGCGGCGCTTGCGCCCCTCGTTCTCCCCCGTGTCGGTGTAGCGCAGGGTGATGCCGGCCTTGTTGGCCAGCCACTCCACCGCGCCCGGGAAGTCGAGGTGCTCGATCTCGCGGACGAAGGTGATGGCGTCGCCCTTGGCCTGGCAACCGAAGCAGTAGTACAGGCCCTGCTCGGCGTTGATGGAGAACGACGGCGACTTCTCGGCGTGGAAGGGGCACAGCCCGACCCAGCGCTGCCCGACCCGCTTGAGCTGGAGGTGCTGCGAGACGACCGCGACGAGGTCGGTCGCGTCGCGGACCCGGACGACGTCCTCGTCGACGATCCCCACCCGGTGCCCGCCCCTCCCTACGAGACGCCGGTGGCGGCCTGCACCGAGCGGGCGGCCTCGAGCCGGGCGATCGGCACCCGGAACGGCGAGCACGACACGTAGTCGAGCCCGAGGCGGTGGAACAGGGCGATCGAGGCGGGGTCGCCGCCGTGCTCGCCGCACACCCCCATCTTCAGGTCGGGCTTGACCGACCGGCCGCGCTCGATGGCCAGTCCGACGAGGCCTCCGACGCCGTCGGGATCGATGCTGTCGAAGGGGTCGCCGACGATGAGCCCCTGCTTCAGGTAGGTCTCCATGAGGCGACCCTCGACGTCGTCGCGGCTGAACCCGAAGGTCATCTGGGTGAGGTCGTTGGTGCCGAACGAGAAGAAGTCGGCCTGCCGGGCGATCTGGTCGGCGCAGAGGGCGGCCCGGGGCGTCTCGATCATGGTGCCGATGCGCACGTCCCCGGCGGCCACGCCCTCGCCGGCCGGGCCGGCGAGTTCCCCCTCCACCCAGCTCCGCGCCAGGGCGAGCTCGGCCTCGGTGACCACGAGCGGGATCATGATCTCGACGATGGGCCGGCCGCCCTCGGCCCGTCGCCGGGCGGCGGCCTCGAGTAGGGCGCGGACCTGCATGCGGTACAACCCGTCCTTCAGGACGCCGAGTCGCACGCCGCGGGTACCGAGCATCGGATTGGCCTCCCGCCAGCTCCGGGCGGCGGCGAGCAGCTCGGTCTCCTCACCGTCGAGGCCCACCCGGGCCTCCTTGACCGCGAGCTCCTCGACGTCGGGGAGGAACTCGTGCAACGGCGGGTCGAGCAGGCGGACGGTCACGGGCAGGCCGTCCATGGCCCCGAGCAGCCCCTCGAAGTCCTCCCGCTGGACCCGTCCGAGCTCCTCGAGCGCCTCCACCTCGGCCTCGGGCGTGGTCGCCAGGATCATGCGGCGCACGACCGGCAGGCGATCGCCGAGGAACATGTGCTCGGTGCGGCACAGGCCGATGCCCTCCGCCCCGTGCTCGCGGGCCCGCGCCGCGTCCTCGGCGGTGTCCGCGTTCGCCCGCACCCCGAGCTCGTCGCCCCGGACCTCGTCGGCCCAGCGCAGCACCACGTCGAACTCGTCGGGGGTCTCGCCCATGGTCAGGTGCATCGCCCCCAGCACGACCTCTCCCGTGCTGCCGTCGATGGAGATGACCTCGCCCTTGCGGACCACGGTCTCGCCTACCCGGAAGTGGTCCTCACCCACGACGATGGCCTCGGCCCCGCAGACGGCGGGCTTGCCCCACCCGCGTGCCACCACCGCGGCGTGGCTCACCAGGCCGCCGCGGGAGGTGAGGATGCCCTGGCTGACCTCCATGCCGTGGACGTCCTCGGGCGAGGTCTCCTGGCGGACGAGGATGACCTCCTCGCCGGCGTGGGCGGCCTCCACCGCCTCGTTCGCGTCGAAGTACACCTGCCCGACGGCCGCGCCCGGCGATGCGGCCAGGCCGGTGGTGAGCACCTGGTGGTCGACGTGCTCGAACTGCGGGTGCAGCACCTGGTCGAGGTGGTCGGCGGACACCCGGGCCACCGCCTCGCCGTGCGTCAGCCGGATCGCCGGGTCGTCCACCATCGTCACCGCGAGCCGCAGGGCCGCCGTGCCGGTGCGCTTGCCGACGCGGGTCTGCAGCATCCAGAGCTTGCCCTGCTCCACGGTGAACTCGGTGTCGCACATGTCCCTGTAGTGCCGCTCGAGCGTCGCGAAGATGCCCTGGAGCTGCTCGTAGAGGTGCGGCCACCGCTCGCCCATCTCGTGCAGCGGCTGCGTGGCGCGGATGCCGGCGACCACGTCCTCACCCTGCGCGTTCACGAGGAAGTCGCCGAAGCTGCCGGCCGCGCCCGTCGCCGGGTCGCGGGTGAAGCCGACGCCCGTGCCGGACGCGTCGTCGCGGTTGCCGAACACCATGGCCTGCACGTTGACCGCGGTGCCGAGGTCGTCGGGCAGGCGCTCGCGCCGCCGGTACGTCACCGCCCGAGGCGACTGCCACGAGCGGAACACGGCGTCGATGGCGCCACGAAGCTGCTCGACCGGGTCCTGCGGGAACGCCGCCCCCGTGTGCTGGGCGACGAGGTCCTTGAAGCGGTCGATCACGAGGTGGAGCACCTCGGGGGGGACCTCGTGGTCCGCCTCCACCCCGGCCAGGTCGCGTGCGCCCTCGAACCGCCGGTCGAACTCGTCGCCGGGCACCCCCAGCACGACCTTGCCGTACATCGCGACGAAGCGCCGGTAGGAGTCCAGGGCGAAGCGCTCGTCATCGGTGGCCTCGGCCAACGCCTGCACCGACTCGTCGTTGAGGCCCAGGTTGAGGATGGTGTCCATCATCCCGGGCATCGAGTACTTGGCCCCCGAGCGGACGCTGACCAGCAATGGGTCGTCCCCCGCGCCCAGGCGGCGCCCGCCCATGCGCTCCTCCAGCCGGGCCACGTGGGCCGCGACCTCGTCGGCGAGACCCTCGGGCCAGCCCCCGGCGAGCGCCGCCCGGCAGGCCTCGGTAGTGATGGTGAAGCCGGGCGGGACGGGCAGCCCGAGCACCGAGGTCATCTCGGCGAGGTTGGCGCCCTTGCCCCCCAGGAGGTCCTTGCGCTCCATGGGCGGGACCGGATGCTCGTGGTCGAAGCCGAAGACGTACTCGCTGTCGGGCATGTCAGCCCACCTTCGTCGCTCGCAGGGTGTACATGAGGGGGAGCACCGGCCGGTCGTCGGGCATCCAGTAGGTGCCGTCGTCGCGGCGCTCGAGGAAGGGCCAGCGCTGGAACACGGTGTAGGGCTGCTCGTGGAACAGGTCGAGGTGCAGCCCCTGTCCGAGCACGGCCGAGAGCACCTCGGAGATGGGGTGCTGCCACTCGAACGAGCGGTTGTGCTCGGTCTCGGCGCCCGGGTCGGCGTAGGTCCCCGCGTCCTCCCACGTGAGGGGCTCGGGGTCGGCGAAGTAGTCGTACGCCACGGTCAGCTCCTCGTCGGCGAACACGTCGGCGACGGGATGGGCCTCGCGCAGGTACAGCCGGCCACCGGGACGGAGCAGCTCGGCGACGATCTCGGCCCACCGCCAGATGTCAGGGAGCCAGTTCAGCGCGCCCAGGTTCACGTACACGACGTCGTAGCGGTGGTCGAGCGCCTCGAGGGCGTCGTAGACGTTCGCGGCCACGAAGCGCGCCGGGATGCCGCACTCCTCGGCGATCGAGCGCGCCGCCTCGACCGCGGGGGCCGAGAAATCGAGCCCCGTGACCCGGGCCCCCTCACGGGCCCACGACAGCGTGTCGAGGCCGAAGTGGCACTGGAGGTGGACGAGCTCGCAGTCGCGCACCGGCCCGACCTCGGCCAGCTCGAAGGGCTCGAGGGTCGATCGGCCCGCCTTGAACTCCTCGACGCCGTAGAAGTCCGATCCGACGTGGATCGGGACCCGCTCGTCCCACATGGCCTGGTTGGCCGAGAACCAGTCCGCCTCGGTGGGCTCGTCGGGCCCCCCGCCACCCGGGCCGGCGGCGCTCATGCCAGCTTCCCGCGCAGGTGCTCGACCAGGTCGATGACCGGCACGCGCTCCTGGGCCATCGAGTCGCGCTCGCGGACGGTCACGGCCTGGTCCTCGAGCGAGTCGAAGTCGACGGTCACGCAGTACGGCGTGCCGAGCTCGTCCTGGCGGCGGTACCGGCGGCCGATGGCCTGGGTCTCGTCGTAGTCGCACATGAAGTGCGGCTGGAGGACACCGAGCACGTCGCGGGCGAGCGGGGTGAGGGTGTCCTTCTTCGACAGCGGCAGGACCGCCACCTTGTAGGGCGCGAGGCGGTGGTGGAGGCGCAGCACCGTTCGGGTCTCCCCCCGCACCTCCTCCTCGTCGTAGGCATCGAGGAGGAACGCCATCATCGTGCGGGTGGCCCCGGCGGCCGGCTCGATGACGTGGGGGGTGTAGCGCTCGTTGGTGGCCTGGTCGAAGTAGTCGAGGCGCTCCCCCGACGACTGGGCGTGCTGGGTGAGGTCGTAGGAGCCGCGGTTGGCCACACCCTCGAGCTCACCCCAACCCCACGGGAAGCGGTACTCGACGTCCGAGGTGCCGGCCGAGTAGTGGCTCAGCTCGTCGGCCTCGTGGGCGCGGAGCCGCAGGTGGTCGGGGGCGATGCCGAGGTCGATGTACCACTGGAGGCGCTGCCCGCACCAGTACTCGAACCAGCGGGGCGCCTCCTCGGGGGGCACGAAGTACTCCATCTCCATCTGCTCGAACTCGCGCGTCCGGAAGATGAAGTTGCCCGGGGTGATCTCGTTGCGGAACGACTTCCCGATCTGGGCGATGCCGAACGGCGGCTTCTTGCGGCTGGCCTGCAGGACGTTGCCGAAGTTCACGAAGATGCCCTGGGCGGTCTCGGGGCGCAGGTACGCGATGGCGGCGTCCTCCTCCACCGGGCCGGCGTGGGTCTTGAACATGAGGTTGAACTGACGGGCCTCGGTGAACGAGCCCGTGGACCCGCAGGTGGGGCAGGTGTCGGGTTCGAGGAGATCGTCGGCCCGGTGGCGCGCGCCGCAGTTGCGGCAGTCGACCATCGGATCGGAGAAGTTGGCGAGGTGGCCGGACGCCTCCCAGACCGCCGGTGGCGAGAGGATGGCGGCGTCGAGCCCGACCACGTCGTCGCGCAACTGCACCATCGAACGCCACCAGGCGTCCTTCACGTTGCGCAGCAGCAGCACCCCGATGGGGCCGTAGTCGTAGGTGGAGCGGAACCCGCCGTAGATCTCCGCCGACGGGAAGACGAACCCGCGGCGCTTGGCCAGGTTGACGACCTGCTCCATCCGGTCGGAGCCGGCGGCCCCCGCGACGGAAGGCTCGGTGTCGGGGGTCGGCGGGGCGTCGTCGGCGGGCATCGGGGGGAGGTTACCCCTCCCCCCTGACGGTCCCGACGGGGTCGTCGACGAGGTTCCCGACCGGCTCACCTCCGGACGGTCGGCCCGGCCGCGGACGGTGCCGGCACACCACCGACCGCGCCGATGCGGTAGGAATAGTCCCCGTGACCGACGACGAGCGCGGCTCCAAGCGCCGCAACGACCCGACGCGGGTCCTCGCCCGGCGCACCCTCGCCTGGATCCTGGACGTGCTGCTCTTCGACGCGGCCTTCCTCACCGCGATCGTGGTCTTCGGCCAGCGCTTCACCGGGACCGCGATCGCGGCCGAGCCCGCGGGCTTCCGGTTCGAGAGCGGCGACGCCACCCTGTGGTTCCCGAAGGACGTCCCCGGCCTCGGCGACTCGGTCCTGGTCGTGCCCGGCGACAAGTTCTGGCTGGCGGTGGCCCTGTTCTGGATCGTCCTGCTGGTCGACTGGGTGCTCGTCCAGGGCCTGAGCGGACTCACCTTCGGCAAGGCCCTCACCGGGGTGCGCTGCGTGACCCGCACCCGCCACAAGCCGGGCATCGGGCGCGCCCTGGTGCGCACCCTGCTGTGGGTGATCGACCTCATCCAGATCGTGCTGCCCCTCGGCTTCATCCTCGC
>CAZYPY010000166.1:0-6234 GCA_964649545.1 uncultured Microthrixaceae bacterium
CGCCGGTGAGGTGAGCGCAGGAGTGGAGAACGACGCGGGCCCGGGCCCCGACACGGCCGGGTCGCCGGGGGCCGCCGCCTCGCGAGCCGGCGGCGCGGACACGGCCTGGGCGGTCATCGCCGGGGGCGGCACGGCCGGCCACACCCTGCCCGGCATCGCCATCGCCCGGGCGCTCGTGGCGCGCGGCCACGACCCGGCCACCATCCACTTCGTCGGCTCCGAGCGGGGGAGCGAGTCACGCCTCGTGCCGGAGGCCGGGTTCTCCATCACCGTCCTGCCCGGGCGGGGGATCCGGCGCTCGCTGACCCTGGCCAACGTCGGCGCGCTCTGGGGCCTACTGCGCGCCGTCGTCCACGCGCTGGCCATGCTTCGCCACCACCGACCGGCGGTGGTCGTGGCCATGGGCGGCTACGCCAGCGTGCCCTGCGCCCTCGCTGCGGTCGTGCTGCGCATCCCGATCGTCGTGGCCGAGCAGAACGCGGTCCCGGGCGCGGCGAACCGGCTCACCGCCCGCTTCGCCAAGGCCGCGGCGGTGGCCTTCCCGGGGACCGACCTGCCCCGGGCGGTCCTCACCGGCAACCCGGTGAGACCGGAGGTGCTGGCGGTCGACCGCGACCGTGACCGTGCCGCCGCCCGCGCCGCGCTCGGCATCGCCGAGGACCAGACGGTCCTGCTGGCCTTCGGCGGGTCGCTCGGGAGCCTGCGCATCAACCAGGCCGTCCTCGGCGCGCTGCGGTCGTGGCAGGACCACGCCGAGATCACCGTCCGCCACGTGATCGGCGAGCGCGACTGGGCCATCCTGTCGGCTGCGGCGCCACCGCCGGCCCGGGACGGCGTCACCTACGTGCCCGTCCGCTACGAAGACGACATGCCCCGGGCCTTCGCCGCCGCCGACCTGGTCCTGTCCCGCAGCGGCGCCACCACGGTCGCGGAGCTGGGCGCCATCGGGGTGGGCGCCATCCTCGTCCCGTTGCCGGGGGCCCCCGGCGACCACCAGACCGCGAACGCCCGCGCCCTGGTCGACGCCGGCGCCGCGGTGCTCGTGCCCGACGCCGAGCTGGGGCCCGAGCGGCTCGTGGCCGAGGTGGGCACCCTGCTCGCCGAGCCGGATCGCCTGAGCGCCATGGGTCGCGCCGCCCGGTCCACGGCGCGGCGGGACGCGGGTGACGCCGTCGCCGCCCTCGTCGAGGAGCACGCCCGTGGCTGACCGGCTCGACCTCTCCTCGCCCCGCCGGGTCCACGTCGTCGGCGTGGGCGGCGCCGGCATGAGCGCCATCGCCACGGTGCTCGCGGACATGGGCCACGAGGTGACGGGGAGCGACCTGAAGCCCTCGGCGGGCCTCGAACGGCTCCGCGCCCGTGGCCTCTCGGTCGCGGTGGGCCACGACGCCACCCACGTGGGTGACGTGGACGCGGTGACGGTCTCGACCGCGATCCCGCCGACCAACCCCGAGGTCGTCGCCGCGAGGGAGCGAGGGATCCCGGTGCTGCGTCGCGCCGACGCCCTCGCCGCCATCTCCGGGACGCGCCGGACCATCGCGGTGGCCGGGACGCACGGGAAGACGACGACCTCGTCGATGCTCGCCCTGGTGCTCGTCGAGGCGGGCCTGCGCCCGTCGTTCATCATCGGTGGCGACGTCAACGAGATCGGCACCGGTGCGGTGTGGGACGACGGTGAGTGGTTCGTCGTCGAGGCCGACGAGAGCGACGGCACCTTCCTCGAGCTCGGGGCCGAGGTCGCCATCGTCACCAACATCGAACCCGACCACCTCGAGCACTACGGCAGCTACGAGGCGCTGCTGGACGCGTTCGGGCGGTTCCTGGCCGAGGCCGCCGGCCCCCGGGTCGTGTGCGCGGACGACGAGACCGCGGCCCGCGTCGGTCGCAGGGCCGACGCCGTCACCTACGGGTTCGCCGCCGCGGCCGACTACCGGATCGTCGACGCCGTGGTCGAGGGCAAAGGCACCACGTTCTCGCTGCGGCACGGCGACGACGACCTCGGCCGGCTCCACCTTCCGGTCCCGGGGCGTCACAACGCCCTCAACGCGACGGCCGCCCTGGTGACCGGCCTCGAGCTGGGTGCGTCCTTCGACGCCGCCCGGGCCGCGCTCGAGCGCTTCGCCGGGGTGGCCCGTCGCTTCGAGTTCCGGGGGGAGGCCGAGGGGATCACCTTCGTCGACGACTACGCCCACCTGCCCACCGAGGTCGTCGCCGCGCTCGAGGCCGCCCAGGAGGGCGACTGGGCCAGGGTCGTCTGCGTGTTCCAGCCCCACCGCTTCAGTCGCATCGCCGCGCTCTGGCAGGACTTCGCCGACTCGTTCGGCGACGCCGACCTCCTGGTCGTCACCGACATCTACCCCTCGGGGGAGGCCCCCCGGCCGGGGGTCTCGGGCAAGCTCGTCGTCAACGCGGTCCTCGACGCCCACCCGTGGCGCCCGCTGGCGTACCTGCCGAAACGACCCGATCTGGTGCCCTACCTGCGTTCGGTCCTGCGTCCCGGCGACCTCTGCCTCACCCTCGGCGCCGGCGACCTCACGTCGCTGGCCGACGAGGTGCAGGCCGCCCTGCGGTCGTGAGCGAGGCCACGGCCGCCCTCGACCGGGTGGCGGCGAGGCTCGGGGACCGTGCTCGTCGGAACGTGCCGCTCGGCCCGCTCACGACCTACCGCGTGGGGGGCCCGGCCGCCGTGCTCGTCGTGGTCGCGTCGCCGGAGGAACTGGCCGAGGTCGCGTGGACGGTGGCCGCGGATCCCGTGCCGACCCTCGTCGTGGGACGGGGCTCGAACCTGCTCGTGGCCGACGCGGGCTTCGCCGGGTTGGCCGTGCAGCTCGCCGGCACCTTCGAGACCGTGACCGTCGACGGGACCTCCGTGACCGCAGGGGGAGCGGCCTCCCTCCCGGTGGTGGCCCGTCAGACCGCGGCCGCGGGGCTCACGGGCTTCGAATGGGCGGTCGGCGTGCCGGGTTCGATCGGTGGGGCCGTGCGCATGAACGCCGGAGGTCACGGCTCCGACATGGCCGCGTCGCTCGTCAGGGTCCACCTCGTCGACCTCGCCACGGGTGAGGATGGATGGGTGCCGGCCCGCGCGCTCGACCTCGGTTACCGGTCCTCGTCGGTGGCCGCCCAGCAGGTCGTGGCGGCCGCCGAGCTGGCGTTGGCTGTCGGCGACCGGGCCGACGCCGAGGCAACCATCGCCGAGATCGTCCGGTGGCGACGAGCCAACCAGCCGGGAGGGCAGAACGCCGGGTCGGTGTTCACCAACCCGGAGGGCGATTCGGCGGGCCGCCTCATCGACGCCGCCGGCGCCAAGGGCCTGCGGGTCGGCACCGCCCACGTGTCGCCCAAGCACGCCAACTTCATCCAGGCCGACGAGGGTGGCTCGGCCGACGACGTCTTCGCCCTGATGCAGGAGGTGCGACGCCGGGTCCACTCCCAGGGCGTCGACCTGCACCCCGAGACCCGGCTGGTCGGCTTCGCCGCCTGGGGCGACGCGCCGGTGGACGACCCTCACCCTGAGGTGGAGCCACGGTGAGCCCGCGGACGGCGTCGGCTCCTCCTGAGGTGGACGTCGACCCAAGCGCGGCCCGCCCGCCGATGGATCCCCGCCTGCGGGCACGTCGGGTCGAGGTCCGGCGCTCCGAGGGTCGGCGCCGGCTCCGGGTGGTGCTCGTGGTCGCCGGCGTCCTCGCGGTGCTGCTCGTGCTCGTGGGCGTGGCCTTCTCCCCGCTGTTCGACGTCGACCGCTTCACGGTGGCCGGGCAGTTCCGCACCGATCCGGAGGACGTCGTGGCCGCCGCGGGGATCGATCGGGGCGAGCCGCTGTTGACGGCGGACCTCGACGCCGCGGCCCGGCGGATCGAGGAGCTGCCGTGGGTGGACGAGGCCGCCGTCGAGCGGTCGTGGCCCGGCACCCTGCGGTACCGCGTGGTCGAGCGGGTGCCCGCCGCCGCGGCCCAGGGCCCCGACGGGTCCTGGGTGGCGCTCGACGGCGACGGCCGGGTGCTGGTGGGCCTGGACGCCGAGCCGGACGACCTCCCCGTCGTCGAGGGGGTGACCGTGGACCCACGAGTCGGCGCGTCGGCGCCCACGGACGCGGCCGGTGCCTTCGCCGTCGCGGCCGCGATCCCCGCGTCGGCCCGTCCGGCGGTCGACGCGTTGCTCGTCGACGCCGACGGTGGGGTCACGGTGCGGCTGGACTCCGGGGGTGTGGCCACGATCGGTCCCCTCGAGGACCTCGAGGACAAGGGCGTGGCGCTCGCGAGCGTGATCGCCGCGGTCGACCCGTGCATCGCCACCCTCGACCTCACGGCCGCCGGCGCACCGCTGCTGACCCGGGTCCCGGGGTGTGGTTGAGGTGACGGGAACGTGACGGTTCGGTTGCGGCCCCGATGGGTCTCGGTTAGCGTGAGGTGGAGCGAGGTGACCTTGCGCGCCCCGAACGCAACGTTCAACCTCCTGTCGAGGGTTGTGGCCGGGTTCCGCTGGTGCCCGGCTCGTGCCGTTGTCGGGGGTGGGTGACCGCCTCGGCCTGAACACGGGAGCACCAATGGTTGGCATCACCCAGAACTACCTAGCGGTCATCAAGGTCGTCGGCATCGGCGGCGGTGGTGTCAACGCGGTCAACCGGATGATCGACGCCGGGTTGAACGGCGTCGAGTTCGTCGCCATCAACACCGATGCGCAGGCCCTGCTCATGAGCGATGCCGACGTGAAGCTCGACATCGGCCGGGAGTTGACCCGTGGCCTCGGTGCGGGCAGCGACCCCGAGATCGGCCGGCAGGCCGCCGAGGACCACAGCGCCGAGATCGCCGCTGTGCTCGAGGGCGCCGACATGGTGTTCATCACCGCCGGCAAGGGGGGTGGGACGGGCACCGGCGCCGCGCCGGTCGTGGCCGAGATCGCCCGCAACCTCGGGGCACTGACCATCGGCGTCGTGACCCGCCCGTTCACCTTCGAGGGTCGACGCCGCACGGTGCAGGCCGAGCAGGGCATCCAGCGCCTGAAGGAGAAGGTCGACACCCAGATCGTCATCCCCAACGACCGCCTCCTGACGGTCTCCGACGACAAGACCTCGATGCTCAACGCCTTCAAGATGGCCGACGAGATCCTCCTCCAGGGCGTGCAGGGCATCACCGACCTGATCACGACGCCCGGGCTGATCAACACCGACTTCGCCGACATCAAGGCCGTGATGAGCGACGCCGGGTCCGCCCTCATGGGCATCGGCTACGCGTCCGGTGAGGGCCGCGCCCTCGCTGCCGCCCGCGGCGCGATCTCGAGCCCGATGCTCGAGGCCTCGATCGAGGGTGCCCGTGGCATCGTGCTCAACATCTCCGGCGGCAGCGACCTGGGCCTGCTCGAGGTCAACGAGGCCGCCGAGGTGATCCACGGGGTCGCCCATCCCGACGCCAACATCATCTTCGGTGCGATCATCGACGACGAGATGGGCGACGAGGTCCGGGTGACGGTGATCGCGGCCGGCTTCGACCGCTGGGACGACAAGGAGACCCGCTCGAGCGAGCAGAGCGACGCGGACTTCCTGCGCTCGGTCCCGCTCGACCGCGAGCCGACCGGCGACCTGTTCGCCACCCACGACGACGACGACGATCTCGACGCGGGGGACGACTTCGACGTCCCTTCGTTCCTCAAGTAGCGCCGCCCGTCCCGTGCCCACCGTCGCGGGACGGCCGTCCTGGGTGTTCTCCACCCGTGCCGACGGCGACCTCGCGATCGACGCTCCCGGGGTGGAGGCGGCCCGTGGTGCACTGCTGGCCAGGGCCGGTGGACCCGACGCGGCGTGGAACTGGCTCGTGCAGGTGCACGGCCCGGACGTCGTCGTCGCCCGGGAGCCGGGTGAGCACCGGGGGACCGAGGCCGACGCCCTGGTCACCGCCGTGCCGGGCGTCCCGCTCGCCGTGCAGACCGCCGACTGCGGTGCGGTCGTGCTCACCAGCCCGGAGGGGGTGGTCGGCGCCGTGCACGCGGGCTGGCGCGGCCTGGCCGCCGGTGTGGTCGAGGCGACGGTCGCGGCGATGCGCGACCTCGGCGCCGGCGAGGTCGTGGCCCACGCCGGGCCGATGATCCACCCGGAGTGCTACGAGTTCGGGGAGGACGACCTCGCGGCGGTCGCCGGCGCCCTCGGCCCTGGGGTGAGGGGGAGGACCGTCCACGGCGCGCCGGCCCTGGACCTCCCCGCCGCCGTCGCCGCCGCGGTGGCCCGGGCCGGCGCCACCC
>CAZYPY010000167.1:0-6184 GCA_964649545.1 uncultured Microthrixaceae bacterium
TGCGGATCATCGGCCGGGGGAAAACCCATCCCCGTTCACTCTCTTCGTTCGTTCACTGGGGGCAACCGCACGGCGGCCATTTTCGTTTATTGTTGCCGCCGCCCTCCGGGTCCCCCCGCCGAAATCTCCCCGCCGCTCACTGAACACCCCCGTTCCCCCGCAGTCTTGCGGGGGCCGGTCGCGCGTCCGCCGGCGGTCCGCGTCCCGCACGGCTCCCGCGCTCCGCGGACTCCGCTGACGGCGCCGGGCATCCTCTCCTTCGTCGCGTCCTGTCCGGCCCCGTTCTCGTCGTTGAGCTTGGCGCCGTCCTGCGGCCATTTCGTCGCCGCGCCGAATTCGCCGCCGTCCGGCTTGTCGGGCTGTCACGGACTCTGCTGGGCACATTCCGCGCCAGCCCTGGGAACCTCGCTTCGCGCGGCAGTTCTCGCGCCGGAGGACCCGTCACTCGCCCTGCGGATGCGCTGCGCGATCGGACTCGGCTGCGCCTCGAACGTGAACCGCCCCGTTTCCGAGCCCGGCAGGTGGTGGGGGCTCGGAAAACGGCGCGTTGGAGAGAGGGGGGCCGCGCGCAACGGGGGGTGAGAGGTCAACGGAAACGGCGCGCGCGAAAGTTGTTCCATTGTGTGGAAAACCGGCGAAAACTTTTTCCATTGCGTGGAAAAATCAGCGCGCGGCGACGTGGCGCTGGGTCGGTTCGCTTTGCAGGACGGTATCGAGCAGGTCGAGGACCAGCTTTTGCTTGGTCTCCGGCAGCTTCCGCAAGCGTTCGATCTTCTGTTGAAGCTTCGATGCCGGCCCCGGCTTGTGTGTCGGCAACGGCTTCATGCCGAGCAGTTCATCGACGCTGACGCCGAGAACCTTGGCGGCCTTCTGCACGAAATCCGCCGTTGGGTTCTTCGCCCGTCGTTCGTAGTAGTTGACCATCTCGCGGGTGCTGCCGACCTTGGCGGCGAAGTCGGCCTGGCTCAGCCCGTGCGCGTTGCGCAGGGCTGCCAGCCGCTCGCCGAACGGCGGCGCTTTTCGATTCGTTGGACGTCCTCCAGCCATGCCCACAGTATACGGGTCATTCTCGGGAATCCTCTGTTCTTGAAATAGTGCTTGCACGGATATGGTCATTATAGTTACCATCTGTCCCCATGAGTTGGCAACCGCGAAAAATATCCGGATTCCAGCTTGACGAGGTTCAGAAAAAAGGCCGGTCAGCCCGATCTTGGCGGATGCATGGCTGCCGGCCGGAGAACATGAGCCGAGGCCCACGTCGACGGGAAACCTATCAGACGGCGGGCTCTGGTTCCAGCAGAACGGAGGCCCGGGCGTGCGGACGAGGATGGACATCGAGGAGCTGAAACGGAGCGTGGGGATATTGGACGTGCTGGGGCGCTACGGGATCGAGGTGAAGAAGCAGGGCGCCAAGCGGATGGCCCTGTGCCCCTTCCACGAGGACCACAACCCGAGCCTGTCCATCGATCCGATCCAGAACGTCTGGCACTGCTTCGGCTGCGGCAAGGGCGGCAGCGTGATCGACTTCGTGATGGAGAAAGAAGGGATCGACTTCAAGGCAGCCGCGGACCGGCTGCTTCTCGGAACCGGCGCGGTGGTCCGCGCCTCTTCCCTCGAAAAACCGAAACCGGACGCCGTCCGGCTGTCGCCGGACGAGCGCCGCCAGATCCTCGACGTGATCGAGCACTATCACCGGACCTTGGGCGGCGAGGATGGCCGGGGCTTGGACTATCTCAAACGCCGCCACATCGCCGATCCGGAACCCCTGAAAACGTTCAAGGTCGGCTACTGCAACGGGACCTTGAAGAAGGTCTTGCCGGAAGCGGCGATCCCGGCCTTGAAGAAGATCGGACTTTTGAGGCCGGACGGTTCGGAGACCTTCGAGGGCTGCATCGTGGTGCCGGTCTTTACGGCCGACGGCGACCTCGGGGAATGCTTCGCGCGGTTCATCGTGGACCGGAAACCCACCAATCACCTGTATCTGCCCGGCCCCCATCGCGGGGTGCTCAACGCGCAGGCGACGGAGGCCTGCGAAGAAATCATCCTGACCGAAGCGGCCTTCGACGCGCTGACGTTCCACGCGCACGGCGTCAAGAACGCGATCCCGTGCTACGGGACGGGCGGCTTTACCGACGACCACCGGGCGGCCTTGAAGAACGCGCGGCGCGCGTTCTTCGCGTTCGACAACGACCCGGCGGGAGAAGACGGGGCGAAGCGCATCGCGCAGACCTTAGACGCGCAAGGCATCGAGTGCCGCCGCGTCAAGATCCCGGCGGAGCTGGGCAAGGACGTGAACGAGTGCGCGGCCTCGATGTACCGGGCCGGGATGAAGCCGGAGGAAGTGGCGGCAGCCCTCAAAGACCTGATCAGCAAGGCCGCGCGGTTCGCCTTCCGGCGGGAGAAGCCGGCCAAGCTGGCGCTGGCCGACTCGGCGAACCCGGACGACCTGGTGTTCGCGGCCGGGGACCCCGCCGGGAGCGGGGCAAGCCTGACCTACCGCGTGCGCGGCCTGTTCGAGAACCCGGCCAACAGCCTGCGGGCGATCCTCACGGCGATGCGGGAGGACGCGGCACACACGGACCGGTTCGACCTCTACGCGGCGAAGAGCCGGGCGGGGTTCACCTACCGGGCGGCCCGGCGGCTGGAGATCCCGGCGGCGAAGATCGAGGACGACCTCGACCGGCTCATCCCCCTGCTGGAAACCCTGCGGGCCGAGGGTCCGGGCCAGGCGGAGGGCCCGAAGGGGCCGCCGCCGATGACGGAGGCGGAGCGGGACGAAGCCTTGCGGCTGCTGCGTTCGGCGGACCTGCTGAAACGGATCGCCGCCGATCTGGAGACGGCGGGCTACGTCGGGGAGGACCGCAACAAGCAGCTGGCCTATCTCATCGCCACGAGCCGGAAGTTGGACAAGCCCTTGTCGGCGATCATCCGCAGCGAATCCGGGGCGGGCAAGAGCTTCCTGATGGAGTGCGTGGCCGAACTGATGCCCGAGGAGGAGGTCCAGTACTTCAGCCGGTTGACGCCGCAGAGCCTGTACTACATGGGCGAAAACGAACTCGTCCACAAGCTGCTGATCGTGGACGAGCGCGACGGCAGCGAAGAGGCGGAATATCCGATCCGGACCTTGCAGACGCGGCGCAAGCTGACGCTGGCGGTGCCGATGAAGGACGCGAGCACCGGCAAGATCAAGACGAGCATGCTCACGATCAACGGCCCCATCGCCTACATGGAAAGCTCGACCCAGCAGGCCATCAACCCGGAGAACCTGAACCGCTGCTTCGAGCTGTACCTGGACGCGACCGAGAAGCAGACGGCCCGCATCCTGGCCCGGCAGCGCCGGGCCCGGACGGCGGCCGCGCTCGACGCCGACGAGCGCCGCGCGCAAGCGGTGCGGCGGCACCGCAACGCGCAGCGGCTCTTGCGGCCGCTCGCCGTCGTGATCCCGTTCGCGGACCGCATCGGGTTCCCGACGCACTGGCTGCGCATCCGCCGCGACCACGAGCGGTTCCTGTGCCTGATCGAGATCGTGGCCTTCCTGCACCAGCGCCAGCGGACGGTGAACAAGACCGGGGACGGGCGGGAGTACGTCGAGGCGACGGTGGCGGACTACGCCACGGCCTACGGCCTGGCGCAAACCGTCTTCGCGCAGTCCGTCCACGATCTCGCCCAGCCGGGCCGGGAGCTGCACGAGCAGATCAAGCGCATGGTGGAGCGCGACCTCGAAAAACTGGACCTCGCGCAGAAAGACCACTGGTTCACGCGGCGCGACATCCGGGAGTTCACGAAGCTGCCCGACCACCAGATCAAGCGGACGATCCGGCAACTGGAAGACCTCGAATATCTCGACGTGCGGCGGTCCGGCAGCGGCGGCAGCTTCCGCTACCGCCTGCCCTCGAAGAGCGCCGTTCCGGCCCTCTTCGAAGGGCTGACGACGCCGGAAGAACTGGAAAAATCGCTCGGTTGAAGCGGAACAGCGGGACAAAAGCGGGACAAGGGCCGAAAACGCATGAACGCCCTGCAAACAAAGGCTGAAACCCGACCGGCAGAACCGGAACAGGGAAGCTATCCGGTATGCTGTATAGAATCCGCCTTCACCGCCTTCCTCGATCACGCCAAAGGCTTAGGCCGCAGTTGGCAAACGCTGGAACGGCATCAAACCTCCTTCGGGCTGCTGCGGCGGCATCTCGCCGAGCGCGGCGTCCGGGACCTGGCCGGCTTGACGCCGCAAGTCATGGCGGGGTTCCAGTCCTGGCTGTACCAGGCCCGGAGCCGCTACGGGAAACCGTACCGGCTCAAAAGCCAGATCATCACCTTGAGCAGCATCCAGGTCTTCGGGCACTTCCTGGCCGCCAGCGGCCGGACGCTTTGCGATCCGGCCGAGGCGATCCAACTGCCGAGGGAGCCGAAGCGCCTGCCGGGAATCTTCCTGACCCCGGCGGAGATGAAGAAGCTGCTTCGGCAGCCCGACGCCGCGACGGTGCTGGGGTTCCGGGACCGGACCATGTACGAAGTGCTGTACTCGACCGGTCTGCGGGTCCGCGAGCTGACCGGCATGCGGACGCCGGACCTCGACTTGTCCCGCGCGTCGATCTTCATCCCGCAGGGCAAGCACTTCAAGGATCGGTTCGTTCCGCTGGGAGAGACGGCCCGGAAGTATCTGGCCGAATATCTCGGCCGGGTGCGGCCGTTGCTCGCGCGCGGCGAATCCGGCGGCCTCGTCTTCGTCGGTCGCGGCGGCGGACGTCTCGACGTGGGCGGCGTCGAGCAGAAGCTGCGCGTCTACGCCGCGCGGGCCGGGATCAAGAAGCACCTGACCGTCCACGTCTTCCGGCACACGCTCGCCACGGAGATGCTGCGCCACGGCGCGGACCTGCGGCAGATCCAGGAACTGCTGGGACACCGGAACCTCAAGACCACGCAGATCTACACGCACGTCGTGCCGGGCGAGCTCAAGCGCGTGCAGGCCCGCTGCCACCCGCGCGAGCAGGTGGAGCTGCCCGAGGGCTTCGTCCGCTATCGCGGCCGCAAGTGGAAAGAGGACGGCGAGCCATGAAGTTCGCGGCGGCCATCGCGCTCTTCCTCGAAGACGGACGCGCGCGCTCCCTCTCGCCGCGCACGCTCTCGCAGTACGGCGCCTCCCTCGGCCGCTTCGCCGAGTGGTGCGAAGGCCGCGGCGTCTCCGACGCGCGCGACGCGACCCTCGAACACGTCCTCGGGTTCCGCCGGTCCCTCGATGCCCGCCGGGTGACCGACGGACGGCAAACCACCGTCGGCTACCGCAACCGGCACGTGCGCTGCGCGCGGCTGCTGTTCCGGCTCCTGTTCAGGCGCGGGCTCATCCTTTCCAATCTCGCTGCCCGGATCCCCGCGTACCGCGATCCGAAGCGGCTCCCGCGCGGCATCCTGGACCGGGACCAGATGACCAAGCTCCTGCAGGCCGCGCGCCTGTCCACGCCGACCGGGTTCCGCGACCGGACCATCTTCGAAGTGCTCTACTCGACGGGCCTGCGCGGCGGCGAACTGTGCAAGCTCACGCTCTACGAGGTGAACCTGCAGGAACGGACGATCCGCGTCGTCGAAGGCAAAGGCAAGAAAGACCGCGTCGTTCCCGTCGGCAAGGTCGCGTGCTCGTACCTGGCCGAATACGTCAAAGCCGTGCGGCCGATCCTGCTGGGGGAGAAGCAGACCCCGGCGCTCTTCGTCACCGCCCGGGGCGAACCCTTCCAGACGACCCACCTCCGGCAGCAGTTCCTCGTCCACCGCGACCGCGCCGGGCTGCCCGACCTCGTCACCGTCCACAGCCTCCGCCACACCTGCGCGACCGAAATGCTCAAGGGCGGCGCCTCGATCCGCCACGTGCAGGAACTCCTCGGGCACGCCAGCATCAGCACCACGCAGATCTACACCCACGTCGTCCAGACCGACTTGAAGAAAGCCCACGCCCGGACCGCGCCCAGCGAGCGCCGCCAGGCCGTGGCCGTGCCCGCCTTCGATGCCGCCGCCCCGTCCTGGAACGACCGCCGCAACGCCCGGTTCTGGCCGCTCGTCCACGGCCAGGCCGCAGGAAAAGACTCGAAGCCCCGCGCCGCGCCCTGATACGATGGCCCCGATGCAAGCGGCGCGTTCACGGACGGAAAGCCTCGGCCCCTTCGCGGTGTTCGTTTACCCCGCGGTAGAAGCTTCC
>CAZYPY010000168.1:0-6175 GCA_964649545.1 uncultured Microthrixaceae bacterium
CCGGTGACGCCAGCGTGGTCCCGGAACGAGGGTTGCGCGGGCGCGAGGGGCGTGCGCACGGGCCGAACGCGGGTCGTCAGTCGGCGGGGTCGCGGAAGATCGGGCTGAGGCGCAGCTCGAAGTCGGCGAAGGTGCGCTCGAGGCGCGCCTCGGTCCAGACGTGCTCGTCGTCGTAGCCGTCGACCACGTTGTCGGTGGCGCTCATCCACTCGAGCACGGCGTCGCCCCAGCGCTCCTCGAGCAGGGCGGTCTTGATGGCCTCCGCCTTGGTGCCCACCCTCGACGCAGGCGTGCGGGCGACGACCTCGAGGGCCAGGAGTCGGCCGAGCACCTCGACGTTCTCGGCGAGGAATACCCGGGGCACGTCGCCGTGGACCACCCCGACGGCGATGCGGTTGTGGCGCTGCGGGAACAGCTCGGGGTCAGGCATTGCCGGCGATGGCCGGGTGCGCGGTGAGGCCGCGGGCCTGGTCGGCGAGGCGTTGGCCGTCGAGCGGGTCGAGCAGCTCGATCACGTCGTAGACGGGGCCGTTCACGCCGGTGACCGCGGCCAGCGCCTTGGCGCCGGCGCTGTTGCGCCGAGGGGCATCGGTGGTGAGCAGCACGTAGCGGGGCCACGGGTCGACGGCGGCGTGCACGACCGAGGCGCGGCCGATCGCCTTCCAGAGGGTGTCGGTGCGCTGGAGGCCCGGCCGGGTGCTGGTGAAGGCCCCGGAGACGTCGAACCACCACTCCTGGCCGTCGGCGCCGATGGCGGCGAAGTCGACGATCACCCCGCCCGGCGCCTTCACGTTGTCGCGGATCTCCTCGAAGCCGCACTGGAGCAGGAGGGCCTTGGCGATGTCCTTGGCCTTCTTGCCCTCGCGCACGGCGCGCGACATCGGATCCTCGTCCTCGCTGCCCGCCTCGGGCGCCGGCGGCAGGGTGATGACCGGGCCGCGGTACTGCTCGGCGCGGGCGCGCTCCTCGGCCACCCGCCCCTCGGCGAGGGCGACGTACTCCGGCTCCGTGTCGTAGCCCACGAAGTGACGCCCCACCCGCACGGCGGCGACCGCGGTGCTGCCGGCGCCCATGAACGGGTCGAGCACGAGGTCGCCGGGATAGGTGTAGAGCTCGATCACCCGTTTGGGCAGCTCGACCGGGAACGGTGCCGGGTGGCCGACCCGCCGGGCGCTCTCGGTGGGGATCTCCCACAGGTCGGTGGTCATGTCCATGAAGTCGTCGGCCCACAGCAGGGCCTGGCCCGACTCGTTGACCGGGAAGGCGTCGCTGTCCTGCTCCTTCACCGCCCGGTCGAAGCGGCCCTTGCTGGCGATGATCACCCGCTCGGTGAGGTCGCGCAGCACGGGGTTGCTCGGCTTCTTGAACGAGCCCCACGCGCACGAGCCCGAGGCACCCTTGCCCTTCCACCAGATGACCTCGCCCCGCATGAGCAGGCGGAGGCGGTCCTGGAGGATGGTGATGACGTCGGCCGAGAGCGACCGGTAGGGCTTGCGGCCGAGATTGGCCACGTTGACCGCGATGCGCCCGCCCGGCTGGAGGGTGCGGACGCACTCGGCGAAGACGTCCTCGAGCATCTGGAGGTAGTCGAGGTAGCTCGCGGGCACGTGGCCCTCACCGAGGGCGAGCTCGTACTCCTTGCCGGCGAAGTAGGGGGGCGAGGTGACGACGAGGGCCACTGAGTTGTCGACGATCGTGCTCATGTCGCGCGAGTCGCCCCGCCAGATGCGGTCGACCTCGGGCTGGACCGCCACCTCGTCGTCGGTGGAGATGTCGGGCGCCGTGAAGCGGGCGTAGAAGTCGGAGGCGTCGTGCCCCTCGCGCTTGCCCGCACCGAAGGCGCTCGTCGACGTGCCCATGCTGCGCAGCCTACCGAGGGGGTCTGACGGGAACCCCGGAACCCGTGTGACCCCCGCGCGCGGCGCCGTGGCCGGTCAGATCTGGACCGGCAGCGCCTGGTTGGTGTCGGTGCCGCCGTCGCCCAACTGCCCACTGTCGTCGAAGCCCCAGCAATAGACCGCATCGCGCGTCCGACGGGCGCAGGTGTGCAGCCGGCCCGCGCTGATGTCCGCCCAGTCGGTGGCGGCGCCGCCGACCTCGACGGGCGTCGGCTGATCGCTCGTGCCGGCGTCGTTGCCGACCTGCCCGGTAGCGTCGATGCCCCAGCAGAACAGCTGCCTGGCCGCGTTCCGAGCGCAGGTGTGGGCGCGGCCGGCGGACACGGCGCGCCAATCCGTGGCCGTGCCGACCCGGACCGGGTCGCCGTCGAATCCGCTGTCGCCCGCGCCGTCGCCCCGCTGGCTGTAGGCGTCGGAGCCCCAGCAGTACAGGCGCCCGTTCGTCTTCACGGCGCAGGTGTGGAAGTCGCCGACGGCGACCGAGGTCCAGCGGGCGCGGTTCGCCCCCGCCCGCACCGGGGTCAGCTGGTCCGTCTCGGTGTCACCGTCTCCGAGCTTCAGCGAGCCGTCGTAGCCCCAGCAGAACAGCTGCCCCGTGGTCTTGATGGCGCAGGAGTGGGAGTCACCGGCGTCGAACGAGGCCCAGTCGGTGGCCCCGCCGGCCACCTGCACCGGCTCCCACCGCTGTAGCTCGACGGGATCGTCGCCCAACCGCCCTCGGGTGTCGCTGCCCCAGCAGAAGAGGCGCCCCGTCGTGCGTCGGCCGCAGGTGTGGCCCCCGCCGGCATCCACCGCCTCCCAGTTGGCGGCGGTGCCGACCCGCACGGGCGCCGGCTGGTCGGTGGTGCCGACTCCGTCGCCGAGCTGCTCGGTGTGGTCCCGGCCCCAGCAGTAGAGGCGCCCGTTGGTCTTCACCGCGCACGTGTGCGAGGTGCCCGCGCTCACCCTCGACCAGTTCGACGCGCCGCCGACCTGGGCGGGCGCCGGCTGATCGGTGTTGGCCCCGCCGTCACCCAGTTGCCCGAACGTGTCTTGGCCCCAGCAGTAGAGCTCGCCGGTCGTGGCGATGCCGCAGGTGTGGTCGCCGCCGGCGCTCACCGAGGCCCAGGCGATGGCCCCGGGCTCAGGAGGACCCTGCCGCGGCGCACCACCGGCCGTGCCCATCGATGCGAGGGCGACGACCCCCATCGCGCCGGCGAGCACCATCGCGATCCGCCTCATGGACGCGGAGTTAACGAACGTCGGCGACCCACGCCTCGCTGCGGGACCAGAGCTCGGCGCCGAGCCCCGGCGTCGCGACCTCGCTGGCGGGTATCACCTGGCCGTCCTCGTCGACGTAGGCGCCGCTCTGGTCGTCGAGGGTCGGGTCGGTGGCGGCTCGCACCGTGGGCAGGGCGCCTTGGTCGGGGGCCTTCAGGCTTCGCACCCTCTGGTACACGGCGTAGAGGGGGCCGGGCATGCGTCGCCACACGTCGGTGGCGACGGGGCCGGGGTTGGTGGCGAAGGCCACCACCCGGTCGGGGTCGAGGCGGCGGGCGAGCTCCTCGGTGAAGCAGACGTTGGCGAGCTTGGACACGTTGTACTCGCGGAGGCCCACGAAGGAGCGGGTGGGCCGGCGCACCGCATCCCAGTCGATGCCCTTGGCGTGGAAGTGGTTACCGCTGGCCACGTTCACGATGCGGGCGGGGCGGCCCGGCTCGGCCGAGGCGGTGACGCGGTCAAGCAGCAGGGTCGTGAAGAGGAAGTGGCCCAGGTGGTTGGTGCCGAAGGCCAGCTCGAAGCCGTCGGCGGTCTGGCCCCGCTGGCCGGCGAGGCCGGCGTTGTTGACGAGCACGTGGAGCGGCCGGTCGGTGGACAGCAGCGTGTCTGCGGAGCGGCGCACGGCGGCGAGGTCGGCCAGGTCGAGGGCGTGGAACGACACCGCCTCGTTGCCGGTGGCGGCGACGATCTCCTCGACCACCGGCCGGGCCTTGGCCTCGGTGCGGCACGCCAGGACGACCTCGGCGCCGCGGGCGGCGAGCTGCAGCGCCGTGGCCTTGCCGAGCCCGGTGTTGGCGCCGGTCACGACGATGACGCGGCCGGCGAGATCCTGGTCGTCCGCCATCGCGGGCACGCTAGCCCGAGGGCACGCCGCGGGCGCCGACGTCACCGGTGGTGGGGTGACCGCTGCCGAGACGAGCCCCGGGCGCGGCCGAGGGGTCGTGCCGGCCGGATTCTCCCCGCGAGCGCACCACACCCCGAGCGTTTGATGGCCCGTCGTCATCGAACGTGCTCGGGGCTCGGGCCGCGCCCCGGATGACCTACCGTCGGGCCGTGCCCGAGCTGCGCAACGTCGGCGTGTTCTGTGGGTCGTCGCCCGGGCAGGACCCCTGCCACCTCGCACTGGCCCGGGAGGTCGGAGCCGCACTGGCCGAGCGGGGCGTCGGGCTCGTCTACGGCGGCGGCCAGGTGGGGCTGATGGGCGCCGCCGCGGACGCGTGCCTCGCCGGCGGCGGCCGGGTGGTCGGCGTGATCCCGGGGGCGCTGTTCGCCCGGGAGGTCGTGCACCCGGGCCTGGCCGAGCTGCACGAGGTGGCCACCATGCACGAGCGCAAGGCCCTCATGTACGACCGCAGCGACGGCTTCCTCGCCCTGCCCGGCGGGCTCGGCACCCTCGACGAGCTCTGCGAGGTGGCCACGTGGGCCCAGCTCGGCCTGCACGCCAAGGCGCTGGTCCTGGTCGACGCCGACGGCTTCTGGGGCCCGTTCGTCGCCATGCTCGACCGCATGGTCGACGCCGGCTTCCTGCTGCCCCGCAACCGGGCCCTCATCCTGCGCTCCGGCGGCGCCGCCGAGGCCCTCGACGTGCTCGCCGCCGCCCGCCCCGAGGACGTCCCCCCGGCCATCGGCCCCGAGAACCGCTGACGCTCGCCGGCCGACCCGAGCTGGCGCCGGATCTCGGCGGCCGAGCACCGAGGCCCGGTGCCATCTGTGGTGGTGTGCGGCCACCCCGGCAGACCAGGTTCCGCCGAACCAGGTCCGGGAGACGAGCCATGGGTGTTCAGCCGCTGGAGGACGTCCCGGCGGGGAGGTCGGGGCAGGTCGACCGGTAGGGCGCGAGGTCGCCGACGTTGGTGGCCCACTCCTCCTCGGTGAGGTTTCGGCCGGCGAGACGACAGGCGGCGGCCGCCCAGTGGTCGGTGTCGAGGTCGATGATGCGCAGCGGTCGGTCGATGCCACCTCCGTAGGCCAGCGTGTCGCCGTCCAGCGAGAAGGCCATCTCGTTGATCTCGTCGTCGGGGATGGTCAGTGGCGACCCGAGCTGGACGCCGGTCCCCACGTCGTACAGGTTGACGACCCGGTCGCCGCCGAGCACGGCGATCGTCGATCCGTCGGTCGTGCTCTCCACTTCTCGGATGAAGCCACGGCTGCCCGGGAACGCCCGGACCGGCTCGAGGGTGTCGAGGTCGTGCAGCGTCAGCTCACCCCCGTTCGTGCCGACGAAGAGTTGACCGGCGACCGTGATGTAGGCGCCGCGGCGGTCGCTTCCGTCGATCCTCCCCAGCAGCGATCCGGAGCGTCCGTCGTACACCACCACGCCCTCGATGGTGCCGACGGCCACTCGGTCACCGTCTCGGCTGCTGTTGACCCAGGTCAGGCCCTCGATCTCGATGGTCGGCCCGATCCGGCGACCGTTGAGGCCGAAGTGCTGGACCTCGAATCGGTCGCCCTCACGAAAGACCAGGAGCACGCTGCGCTTGCCGGTCCCGCCGGCGGCGATCTCGGGCAGGCTGTCGAGCACGTCGCCCTCGGCGACGGCGCGGCCCGTGCGTAGGTCGGTCTGAGCGATCCGGAGTTGATCACCGTCGACCACCGCCCCGATCAGGCGATGATCGTCGACCCACAGCGGGCCGAAGAGCCCGGGGAGATCGGCGACGTCCTCGCCCGTCGCAACGTCGATCACCTTGTTCTCGAAGTCGAGCTCGCTCTGCTCGATCCCCACCTGCTCGGTCCGTCTCACCACGAGTCGGGTGCCGTCGGGGCTGAGGTGGTCGGGGGACCAATCCGTCGCGACCACCCGGGTGATGGGACCCGACCCGTCGAGCCGCCAACGCGCCACGAGGGCCTCGGTGGCACCGAAGTTGACGAGCTCGGTCCCACTCTTGGCGCCCCACAGGCGACCGGTGTTCCCGTTCTGCGCGTCGAGCGTGCGCCGGACCGCTCCGGTCTCGAGGTCGCGCTCGACGAGACGGCCGTACGCGTCCGCGCAGAACACGCCGACATCGGCCACGGTGGTC
>CAZYPY010000169.1:0-3844 GCA_964649545.1 uncultured Microthrixaceae bacterium
GGGCTGAGTTGGACCACCGTTTCCGCTCGGGCGACCTGACCCTGGCCGCCCACCTCGCCCGACCCTCGAACGGCGACGGGACCGGGCTGCCGGGGCTGGCCCTGCTCCACGGCTTCCCCAAGGGCCGGGCGGGTGGACCGAAGTCGGCGCACACCTACCCCCAACTGGCCGACCGGATCGCCACCGAGCTCGGCTGGGTGGTCCTGGCGTTCAACCTCCGTGGCTGCGGGCCCTCGGAGGGACAGTTCTCCCTCCAGGGCTGGCTGGACGACCTCCACGCGGCGATCGACCACCTGCTCGACGATCAGGGGGTGCACCGCGTCTGGTGCGCCGGATTCGGCACGGGTGGGGCGCTCGGGATCTGCGCCGGTGCCCGGGATCCCCGCATCGCAGGAGTGGCCTCCATCGCGGCGCCGGCCGACTTCGAGGACTGGGCGCGCCGACCCGCTCGTCTGCTGGCGCACGCCCGCGAGGTCGGCGTCATCGACGACCCGGCCTGGCCGCCGTCGATGGACGCGTGGTCGCGCGAGCTGAAGGACATCCGCCCCATCGACGACGCGGTGCACCTCGCCCCTCGGCCACTGCTGATCATGCACGGCTCCCAGGACGAGGTCGTGCCCGACTTCGACGCCCGCCTGCTGGCCGACGCCCACGGTGCCGCCGAGCTCCGGTTCATCGCCGGTGCCGGCCACCAGCTCCGCCACGACCCGCGGGCCGTGGCCGTCCTGTTGGGTTGGCTCGACCGCCAGAAGCACGCCCGCCCGGCGCCCGGCGCCTCCCGCTGAGCCCGTCCGCCTCGCCGTGGCCGCTGGGCCCGGGGGTGCCTCAGTCTTTCTTGGTCTTGCCGGCCGCCTTCTGGGCCTTCTTCCAGGCCTGCACTTCGCGCAACTTCGGCATCGAGTCGACGTCGGCCGCCGAGCGGGGCTGGTCGTCGCTGAACGGCCCGGCCGCGGCCTTCCAGCCCCGCGGCTTCACCCCGAAGCGCTTGGCCAGCAGGGCGATGAAGATCTGGGCCTTCTCCTCGCCGAAGCCGGGTAGCTCGGCCACCCGGCGGTAGAGCTCGGCGCCGGATCGGGCCGTCTCCCAGATCGACGCCGTGTCGCCGTCGTAGCGCTCGACGATCTCGACGGCGATCGCGTGGGCCCGCCGTGCCATCGCCGCGGGGTAGCGGTGCACCGCGGGCTTCTCGCAGAAGAGCGCCACCAGGTCCTCGGGGTCGAGGGTGGCGATGCCCGACGGGGACCAGCGGTCACCCAGGCGCTCCTTGATGACGAGGGGCGACTTGAACGCCCACGTCATCGGGACCTGCTGGTCGAGGAGCATGCCGTACAGCAGGGCCAGTGGATCGTGCGCCAGCAGGGCGTTGGCGTCGTCGTCGAACGTGATCGGGAAGGACACCGTCTCGGGCACGCTCGCACGATAGCGAGCCGGGTTCCCCGGCCGACCCGCCCCGCCGGTCAGCCGGAGCGGGGAGCGGTCGAGTCCGTGTCGTCGTCGCCCGCCGGCCCGTCCGCGGATCGGTCCGCTCGCTCGCCGAGGAGGGCGAACCCGGCGCGCTGGGCGTCCTCGTCGGCCACACGCACGCCGTAGCGGAACGCCAGGCGCAGGCCCTGCCACGCCGAGACGGCCAGCAGCGCGAGCGCGACGACCGAGAGCGCCAGGACACCGACCCCGGCCGCCTGGAGGCTGTCGTCCCGCCGCAGGAGGAACGACACCACAAAGGTCACCAGCACGAGGTCGGACAGCACGAGGTGGCGCACCCCGGTCCGCCAGGCAGGGGTCCCGCGCGGGATGGCGAGCAGGTCGAGGGCGCCGGTGGCCGCGGCGGCCACGCACCCGACGATGCCGGCGCCGATCAACCAGAACGCGGCGCGGGCGTAGACCAGCTCCTCGTTGGCGGCGTGCGCGGCCAGGTCGAACGCGAAGCTGAGTACCCAGGCCCCGATCGGGATGCTGACCACCAGGGGGTGGAGCGGTCCGCCCACGGGGCCGGCGACGGGGCTGGTCGGAACCTTGGCCGCCCGTCGTCGGGCGTCGACCTCGTCAGCCGGACCGGTGGTGTCGGTCGGCGCCGCCGTCGCCTCGGCGTCGTCGTCGGATGGGGCGGGCGGCATCGGGGCCAGACCCTACTCCCGCTGCCGGTCGCTCAGCCCGCCCACGGGACCGGTCGATCGGCGTCGATCCCGTACCGGTCGATGGCCTCGGCGACCGTTTCGGGGCCCAGCTGTCCCGTCTCGCACAGGCCGGTGAGCACGGCCACCACGACGTGGGCGGCGTCGATCTCGAAGAACCGGCGGAGCTGCTCGCGGGTGTCGCTGCGCCCGAAGCCGTCGGTGCCGAGCGAGTGGTAGGGCCGGGGCATCCAGCGGGACACCTGGTCCGGCACCGCCCGCATGAAGTCGCTCACGGCCACGACGGGGCCGTCCCCGTCGGCCAGCGCCTCGGTGACGTACGGGGTGCGCCGGGCCTCGCCGGGGTGGAGTCGGTTCCACCGCTCGACCTCCAGGGCGTCGAGGCGCAGCTGCTGGTACGAGGTCGCGCTCCAGAGGTCCACGGCGACGCCGTGGCGCTCGGCGAGGAGGTCGCGGGCCTCCCGGGCGGCGGCGTGGGCGGTGCCCGAGAACAGCACCGTGGCGCGGGGCGCCTCGTCGCCCAGTCCGTCGGGCGCCGCCTCCCAGCGGTAGAGCCCCCGCAGCAGCCCCTCGGTGACGCCGTCGGGAGCCGGCGGCATCTCGTAGTTCTCGTTGTAGAGCGTGAGGTAGTAGTAGACGTCCTCGTCGCGCTCGTACATGGCGGCGATGCCCTCTCGGATGATGGCCGCCATCTCGAAGGCGAAGGCGGGGTCGTACGAGCGGCAGGTGGGGACGGTCGACGCCAGCAGGAGGCTGTGGCCGTCCTGGTGCTGGAGGCCCTCGCCGAGCAGGGTCGTGCGCCCGGCGGTGGCCCCGAGCAGGAACCCGCGGGCGCGGGCGTCGGCCGCGGCCCACAGCAGGTCACCGACCCGCTGGAACCCGAACATCGAGTAGAAGGTGAGGAACGGCACCATGGGCACGCCGCGGGTCGCGTACGACGTGCCGGCGGCGGTGAACGAGGCGGCGCAGCCGGCCTCGGTGATGCCCTCCTCGAGGATCTGGCCGGTCTGGGCCTCCGAGTACGAGAGCAGCAGCTGGGAGTCCACGGGGTCGTACAGCTGGCCCAGCGCGGCGTAGATCTTGAACTCCCGGAAGAGCGCGTCCATGCCGAAGGTGCGCGCCTCGTCGGGGATGATCGGCACGACCCGCGGCCCGAAGCCCTCGTCACGGAGCAGGTTCCGGAGCAGACGGGTGAAGGCCATGGTGGTCGAGACCGCCTGGCCTCCCGAACCCGCCGCCAGCTCCTCGAACGGGCCGGGGGCAGGGAGGGTCAGCGGGCGCTTCACCTCGGTCGTGCGACGGGGGAGCGACCCGTCGAGTGCGGTGCGGCGGGCCATCAGGTACTCGTGCTCGGGCGAGCCCACCGGCGGGCGGTAGTAGGGCGGGTCGGCGTCGTCGCGGAGCGTCTCTTCGGGGATCTCCTCCTCGAGGTGGAGGCGCTCGCGCAGCTCGAGGAGCTGCTTGGTGGACATCTTCTTGATCTGGTGGGTGGCGTTGCGGCCCTCCACGTCGGGGCCGAGGGTCCAGCCCTTGACCGTCTTGGCGAGGATCACGGTGGGGGCGCCGTGCTGCTCGGTGGCCCATCGGTAGGCGGCGTAGAGCTTGCGGTAGTCGTGGCCGCCGCGGGGGAGCAGGCGCAGCTCGTCGTCGCTGAGGTGCTCGACGAGCTTGCCGAGCCGGGGGTCGGGACCGAAGAAGTGCCGGCGGATGTG
>CAZYPY010000169.1:3944-6131 GCA_964649545.1 uncultured Microthrixaceae bacterium
ACGACGGCGTCGAACGAGTCCAGCCACTCCCGGGTCTCCTCCGGGTCGATGTCGGGCAGCTGGTGCACGAAGCCGTCGATGATCATGCGGCCATGCTCACGGGTGGATGCCCGTATGGCAACCGCCCCCGTGCCACCATCTCCGCCCATGGCCCCGGCGACGCAGGTGTACACGGACGGTGCGTGCTCGGGGAACCCTGGGCCGGGCGGCTGGGCGTGGGCCGTGCCCGGCGGCCCCTTCGCCAGCGGTGCCGCCGCCCACACCACCAACCAGCGCATGGAGATCACCGCCGTGCTCGAGGCCCTGCGGGCCCTCGACGGGCCGATCGAGGTGGTCAGCGACTCGACCTACGTCGTGCACTGCTTCCGTGACCGGTGGTACGAGGGCTGGCGCCGGCGGGGGTGGACCAACAGCCAGAAGAAGCCGGTGGCCAACCGTGACCTCTGGGAGCCGCTGATCGACCTCTACCTGGCCCGCGGCGACGTCGAGTTCCGCTGGGTCAAGGGCCACAGCGGCGACCCGATGAACGACCTCGTCGACGCGCTGGCCGTCGAAGCGTGCACCCGCGGTGAGGGCCGGTCGGGCGGCGTGCCCGACGAGCTCGACTGAGCAACCGGGCACTCAGCCGGCGGAGAACAGCCCGCTGGTGCGGCTGTGGGGGCGCAGGCGCCGGCGGAGGGTCTCGTAGGCGGCGTTGGCCTCGATCATCAGCTGCTCGCCCTCGGCCCGCACCTGCTCGTCGGCGCCGACGAGGCGGTCGGGGTGGTAGCGCTTGGCCATGCGGCGGTGCGCCGACACCACGTCGTCCCACGTCGCCTCGGGATCGAGGCCGAGGGCCCGGTACGCCGACTCCTCGGCGAAGACCTGTGCGAGGTCGCGCGCGTCGGCGGCCCGGGCGTCGGCGTCATCGCCGACGCGGTCGGCGTCGCCGAACTCCCGGTCGATGGCGCCGTCGACGTCGGCGGCGAACACGTCGGTGTAGACCCAGGGGGCCTGCTCGTCGGCGCGCGTGGCCGCGGCGGGCGTCTCCTCGGCGGGGTCGGGGCCCAGGCCCGGCGCGCTCTGCACCCGCCCGTTGGCCCACCAGGCGTGCTGGTCCTCGCTCAGGTCGACGGTGTCGGCATCGGACTCGTCCGCCTTGCCCCATCGTCGAAACCTGGCCACGCCCTCTCCTCCATCGCCCGGACGGTCGCCGGGCCTCGTTCGTTCCGAGTAAACCACATAGTGCGTTTGCATCACCACATAACGTGAGATTCCTGGCACGGCTCGCGGCGTCGGGTGCCCATCGGCGAGCAGAGGAGCGGTGTGAGGCGATCCGAGGCGGACCCGGCGAATAGCGTCGGCGATCATGCGCATCGGGTCGGACACGGGCGGCACGTTCACCGACCTGGTCACCGCCGACGGCCGGGTCGCCAAGGTGCTGTCGACACCGGCGCACCCCGCCGACGCCGTGGCCGCCGGGATCGAGCAGCTCGGCGGACCGCCGACGGCGCTGGCCCACGGCACCACGGTGGCGACCAACGCCCTCCTCGAGCGCCGTGGGGCCACGGTCGCCCTGGTCACCAACGACGGCTTCGCCGACGTGATCGAGATCGCCCGTCAGCGCCGGCCGTCGCTCTACGACCCGTGGGCCGACCGACCCGCGCCGCTGGTGGCGCGGGCACACCGCCTCGAGGTCGAGGGGCGTCTGGACGGGACCGGCGCGGAGGTGCAGGCGCTCGGCGCCGTTCCGGCGATCCCCGCCGAGGCGGCGGCCGTGGCGGTGTGCCTCCTGCACGCCGACCTGTCCTCGGCCCACGAGCGGGTGGTGGCCGAGGCGCTCCGTGGGGCCGGGCACGACGTCAGCGCCTCGCACGAGGTCGCCCCCGAGTTCCGCGAGTACGAGCGCACGGTGACGACCGTCGTGAACGCCTACCTGCGACCCGTGTGCGGCCGGTACCTGCGTGCCCTGTCGGCGCTGGCGCCCGAGGTCGCGGTGATGACCTCGGCGGGCGGGCTCGTCCCGGTGGATGCCGCGGCGGCCGCCCCCGCCCTGCTCCTGCTCTCGGGCCCCGCCGGCGGCGCCCGCGCCGCCGCGGCGGTGGCGCACGCCAACGGCTTCGCCACGGCGCTCAGCTTCGACATGGGCGGCACGAGCACCGACGTCTGCCTGATCCTCGACGGGGCGCCGGCGCCCGCGGCCCAGCG